>CALDFW010000018.1 GCA_937942165.1 uncultured bacterium
GATGTATTTGGAAGCAATGGATGAAATTGGCGCCGATACGCAGCCGATCAAGCGTTTCATCGGCGCCCTGCAGGACGGACAGTCCGTCGAAGAAGCGCTGACGACCTGCGCTATAGAGCCCGCGGCCGCCGAGTTTGTGCGCGCGACCTTTACCCACGTCGACAGCGGCAAGCCGCACGTGGTCGGCGCGTCCTTTACGCTGGGCCGCGAAGAAATCATACCCGATATGTTTCTCGAGATCTTGTCCCAGTCCGGCGCGCGCGACGGCCGCTTTCAGCAGTTGGTTTACTACCTAGAGCGCCACGTCGAACTGGACGGCGACACGCACGGTCCGCTCGCCCAGCAAATGCTCGAGGCGCTGTGCGGCGGCAATCAGACGTGCATTAGAGAGGGGATGGAAGCCGCCCAGCAGGCGCTGCGTGCCCGTATAGCGCTGTGGGACGGCATCGCTGAACGACTGGGCGCAGCCGCCCCAGCCCCAGAAAACCACGCGGAGCTAGCTCCGGCCTAAGGTCGTCTCAAAGCGGCGATTTGAACGACGGCTCGCCGACAAAGCGCTCCATACCCGCGTGCAGCCGCACCTCCGTGCGCGGAGGCAGAGACACCGTTAGGGTCGAGCCGTCAACCGCAACGGGCGACGCACCGTCGATCTGCACATCGATAAACCGGTGCTCGCCCATCGCACCAGCCTGAATCAACACCTCCCGCCCTTCCGTCTCGCTCAGGTTAATCAGCGTTACTTCACACCCACTCTTGCTCAAGCCCGATATCAATGCGGCTACGTCCGGCGGCAGGCCGGGTCGCTGCTGCGCGCAGTCAAAGTAGCGCAGCCGCCCCACCAGCAGACCTCCGTTGTAGTGAGGCAGCGGCGCGCCCATCGTCAGCTGCACTAGCCCCTCACAGGTAACCGGATTGCGATGCTGAAAATAGGCATCGCTGTAGGTGGCCGGATCCTGATCGTCCTCGGCCATAAACTGCAGGCGCGCCCGCACCTGCTCCAGATTGTGCTGGAGAATGCGCTCCGGGTAGTCGGGAAACGCGCCGCGCAGGTAGGCCATCCAGCCCCAGTCGTGCCCACCCTGGTCCTTGGTGTGATGCCAGGCGTTGAGGGCAAAGGGATCGCCTGAGCGCTTGCGCGTCTGCTCAAATCGCTGCGCGTCGCCCTCCTCCATGGTCATACACCACAGATGGGCAATATCAGACGGGTACATGGGCATAAACTCAAACCATCCGTCGCGCTGCAGCGCGGTGCCCTCGTCCGTGCAGATCGGGTAGACCAACCACGCCCCCGGCTCGTAGTCGACCCGTCCGGGATCGTCGTACTTGTGCGGCACGTGCAGCTGGTCGTTGCGGTCGATGCCGCGCGCGATCAGGGCGTCGATCTGCGCGCGCGGAAAGTCCATATAGTCCAGCCGGCGCGTGAGCAGCGCGCAGTTTTGCGCGGCTACGCCCACCGCCTGACCGACGCTGTGCCAGCCGTGCGGCCACGCCCAGCCGTACATCGATCCGTACCACTTGCCGTTTAGGTGTTCACCGATGGTGCCGGACAGCCCGACGTTGTCGGGCACGATGCCGTCGTTGGCCTCGGTGCGCTCCATCCACGCCTCCGTATACTCAATCACCCAGTCGCGATAGGTCGCATCGCCCGTCAGCATAAAGGCGTTGGCGCCCAGCGTCGTGGCCAGCAGATTGATCACGGCGTCGCCGCGCCCCATGCGCTCGCGCATGGCTGCACCCATCTGCTCGGCCCGCTGCGGATCGGCCTCCACGGCGGCGTGATTCGGACAGCCCGACACGTCGTAAAAGGGCAGGTTGTAACCGGGATAGGGCCAGTGCGGCCCCTCGTCAAACGCCCAGTAGGCCGGTCCCTTACTGCCGTTGCGCGCACAGCGGATAAGGCGCAGGTCGGAATCGTAGTTGGGCACGTCCGGATTCTGTCCGGTGAAGTACTCGGCAAAGCGCCGGGCGCGCTCGACGTGGCGCGCATTCGTCGGATCGGCCATGCAGAGCATGTAAAACAGATAGTTGCCCTCGCCCTGGTGAAACCAGTCGTAGCCGGGCTGGTACTCGTCGACGACCATGGGATAACCGTGGCCGGAGCCGTGCTGACTCATCTGCGCGTTGATCACGTCAAAGGCGCGATCGGCCTCCGTCAAAAACCACGCGCTGCCGCCCAGCATGTAAAAGAGCGGCCAGTTGTGAAAGCTTTCGTAGCAGTCGTCCAGCGCGTCGATGCTCTGAAAGTCCGGACTGGGCGGCCAGAGCAGCCGACCGTCCGGATGGGTGTAGCGCTCAAAGACCTGCGGCGCGGCGTCCTCTATCGCGTCAAAGAGCTGGCGCATGAGCACGGCCCACGAGGGCGGCGTGCCAACGGGCGTCTGCGCTTCTATTCGCACCGTCATCGCGCGTCGCGCCCTCTCCTGCGGCGCGGCTTGCGCGTGGTGCGCAGCGGACGGGGACGGTACTCGTCGCGGCACAGGCCCATGCGCTCTAGCGGCAGGGCCTGAAAGCGCGTGTGTCGCAGAATGGGCGCATCCTCGCGCAGCGCCCAGCCGGCCCGCGCCGGATTGTCCGGATCGACCCAGCCCGGGTCGCCCGCCTCGGGCACTACCCAGTTGTCGCGTATGTCGATGATCTCTTCTTCCGCGTACCAGAAGATGCGCAGCCACCAGCCGCTGACAAAGAGATTGCGCAGAAACTTATTGCCCTCGGGCGGCACGCCCGTGCCGGCGGCGACCCAGCGGTCGATCTCCATCAGGGCGGGGTAGCGCTCCGAGTAGGGCGGATTGTGGTGATCCATATCCCGCATGCTCTTGGCCAGCCCCTTCACGTTATTGGCCCACACGTCGTTCTTGTCCAGCCCGCGCGCATCGATGCCAATGGCCGGATGCGTATCGACAAAGACGTTGTTTTCAATAAGGCAGTCGCGCCCGCCGCCCAGACCGACGGCCGCCTGGGTGTGCACGACGAGGTTGCCATAGACGGCGATGCCGCTGACGCAGTCATCCAGGTAAAACACGAGCGCCTCGCCGTTGCCCGGCCCGTGAATATCGTGCATGTAGTTGTAGCGAAGGACGTTGTCGCGGAAGGTCCAGTCGCGGCCCGTGTAGATGGCGCCGACGTCGCCCGTCTCGTAGCACACGTCGTAGATATCGTTGTACTCAATCAGGTGGCCGTTGCCCCAAAACAGGATCGCGCAGTGGGGATGGTCGTGGATGCGGTTGTTGGACACGCGCGTCCCCACGCCCTCTAGGTTGACCGCCGGCACGTAGCAGCGCGACCAGCGCGCCTGGTGATGCAGGTGGCAGTTGTGGACAAAGTGGTGGCAGGGCGTAAGGCTTTTGCGATCGCCGCCCGCCAGATGGACGCCGCCGTCGCCGTTGTTCCAAATATCGCAGCTCTGCACGCCGTGGTCGGTCCCGTCCCCAATCCAGACGCCGTAGTTGCCCGTGTTGGAAATGCGGCAGCCGGCCACCAGGCAGTGCTGCCCCCCCTCTATCTTAACGGCGTGGCTGCGCGTGGCCGTCAGCTCGAGATCGCGCAGGACGATATGGCGCGCGCTCTTGCAGGCAATCAGCGGCTCCTCTAGCAGCGACAGCATAACGTGGGTCCCCTTCAGCGGCTTGGGCGGCCACAGGTAGAGCACGCCGGCAGCGCGGTCCACGTAGTACTCGCCCGGCGCATCGAGCTCTTCGAGTATATTGAGAAAAAAGATGCGGTGGCCGGGGCGGTAGCCGTGCAGGCCGTAGGGCGGACGCGTTTTGATGTGCCGCGTCTCTAAGTCGATAGAAGCGATGCGCTCGTAGCTGTTGGCCCAGTCGTAGGCCCAGTAGCCGTGCACCCACGCATCGTCGGTATCGGCCCAGCGGCGCGGGCGATCCCCCTCGTAGAAGAAGCCCTCTTCGAGCAGGCCGTACTGAGAGCCATGCCCGTCCGCGCGGTCCTTGCCCTCCGGATAGCCGACGATCCGCTCGAACGGATCGTCCGCGTCGGCGTTGGGCCAGCGCGCAATGGTCTGCGGCTGGCCGTCGACAAAGAGCTCGATATGTCCCGTGGTAATGGGTCGACCAAAGCCGCGCGACTGCATGGGAGAGAGACGACCTATGCCGAGGGCCTTCAGATCGACCTGGCGCACGTGGCGCCGCGCTTCCGGCGTCAGGCGCGCCAAGACGGCCGGATCTTCGACCCGCGTAAATCCCGATAGGACGCGACCGCCCACCAGACGCACCTGCTCACCAGGCAGGGCACGCCAAGTAACCGGCGCGCCCTGCTGTCCGCCGTCGCGCGGACCCAGACGCAAACTCTCGCTCATCGCATAGTCGCCACCGCCAATCCAAACCGTGCTGCCGGCCCGCTCGGCCGCCGGCAGTTCGCGCAGGGCGTCTCGTGCCCGCGCTAGAGTGGCAAAGGGTCTCTTCTGCGTGCCGGAATAGGAATCGCGGCCGGTGTGCGATACGTAGAGTTCTTTGGCCATGGGTCTCTCCTATAAATGGTTGAAGCCGCGTCTTGGATCGGGCAAAATAGGCATACTCGCCTAGTCGCCCAATCTACGTGGCTACTCTACCGTCTGTATATCCCAATCCAACGGCTGGTCGCCGTCAAAGAGCGCGCACCCCACGAGGCTCTTACCCGCAACAATCTCGGGCAGCCAGTGGCGATCGGTTGCCCACATTTCTCCGTAGGGTATGTCATCTATGGGAAACCACAGCGGCGCGGCCTCGTCCGTTTCGCACGGCGTGCCCTCGTAGGCATTGGCCGTCAAAATATCCACCTGCATCGAAAAGCCGTCGACAAACTGGAAGCGCATGTGTCCGCGCTCTTCTACGCCACGAGCGCGTATGCCAACCTCCTCGTCCGTTTCGCGCACCGCGCACTCGACGGCTGACTCACCGGCCTCGATCCGCCCGCCGGGTCCATTGATCTTGCCGGCACCCAGTCCGCGCTTTTTCCGGATCAGCAGAATCTGTCCATCGCAGAGTACGTACAGCAGCGTCGCACGCTGCGCCGGCTGCCACGCCGTCCAATCTATATCGCCTAGGGATGTGTAGGTCATGCGGTAGAGCGCCTAGCGAGTGGCATGGGCAATTTGCTCGAAGTAAATCCAGCACAGAGAGGCCCGGTAGCCGAGGTGCTCTGGATTCATCTCCGACGCCTCTTCAACATAGCGCGCAGCCTGTTCAAAATCACCCAAGCCCGCATAGCTATAGCCGATCAGGTACGTGGCCAACTCCTGCCACTGACCGGCAATGAGCGGTAGGTGGGTCAACGCCTCGGAAAACTGCTCGGCCTCTATATAGGCCATGGACATAATCAGTCGCCGCGCGTGGTCCGTCGGATCGGCCAGCAGGGGGCCGATGTACGTGCGATGAAAAAAGTCCCCGCGCATCGCTTCGAGCTGCTTGAAATTGGCGACGGCCTTGTCGCGCAGCAGGCCACCATCAGGCAGCTCAACCGACGCCGTTTCCTGCACGTCTCCATAGGGGTATTCCTGCCACGCATCGGAGACGAGGACTACGTTGCCCGGCACGCGCGTATCGACGCGTTCTAAAATCTTAGCTCCTAGCTTCCACGCATCGACAAAGAGGCGGCCCTCGCCCAAGACAGTCACTTCAATAGGCACCCACAGCCGCCCGGCGTGTTCGACAAAGAGGTCCCTGTTTAGCTGCGTGCCCAGCGTCCTATCGGGGCCAATACCGGAGTCAAACATCATGAGGATATGCCCGGGCACGTCCACCAATGCCGTGGAGATACGCACGTTTTCCAACAGCGAGCAAAACAGCGCCGTATTGTCGTCGCAGTCGCCCAGTTGCGACTGCATCAGCTCGACGGGATACTGGATGTGATCGATGGCCGCGGCATCT
>CALDFW010000019.1 GCA_937942165.1 uncultured bacterium
TTGGCGAATTCGCGCCGTCTTGAATGGATCCTCTGAGGATATATTAACGCGTATTTGTAGGAACTTGCGTGGATTAGGTGAAGTGATCGTCGCTTCGTTCCGTCCGTTCGTCGGCACGTATGATTCGCTCCACTCACTCCAGCCAACAAAAGCGAGTTCACCATCCTTATCATAAGAGGAACGAGGCGCACGACGCAGCTTCTTTCCATCTTCGTCAATGAGCCCATCCCCATCGTTGTCTATGAGGTCTATGGGGTCTTCGTCGGTAACGCCGTCTCCATCGTCATCGGTCCGACTTTTATGACGCTTATTATCTGGCAGAGTCTGCCAAATATCCCAGGCTAACCATGCCAACACCAGCTCATCATATACTTCTTTCGTCACTTCCTGCCGCTCTTCAGCGCCAGCGATCTCGACAACTTCGTAGTACGTAAAATTGGTATCCGTCTGGTCGGAAGTTCGCGTTTGGATCTGCAGACGCACATCAGGATGATTAGACAAGGGCTCGATGCGCTCAATGGACTCCCCTGTGACAGGGTCTGTATCGCGAACGATCACATCCCCATCCCACGTAATTTGCGGAAGCGTTTTACGGATAAACTCGCCGCGAGCATCCCGGAGCGAAATCGGGGGCGAATAGGCCCACACGCTAACAGGATAGCCCTCACCATACAGTTGCACTTCGCCGAGAGTCGCTAACGAACCGTAGCGTCCGGACTGCTGTCCCGTCACATCTATGTCCCGAATCTGTAGGAAACGGATTTTCCGGGGCTGGAATGTCTCTCGAAAAATTCGGACCACTTGATCGTGATTGTCGACGTGCTCAGCAGAGATAATATTGTCCCACTTGAGCCCCTCTTCTAACTGGGGAAAATCGTCGCGCTGCTCCATGTTAAGGGGCTTGAGCAAGGTACCGTCAGAAACCAAAATATCTGGGCCAAGGAAGGCGCCCTGGTGACTCTGGTTGATTCGCTTGTTAACAACTGAAACGTTATCAACCCAAAAGACAGCTCCTAAATCATACCACGCCGTGCCTTTGAGATAAATTGGGGACCACGTATTAGCCTGCCACTCGGAGTCGTATAGGCCGTCCGTCGCAAGTTCCGGTGCGCCTAAGCCGCCGTTCTCATATGAGGCTCCCCCTCGCTTCTCCGGCTGCAGAGCATAGTTGTCTCCCTTCGCCCAGACTTGCACCTCAGAAATCCGCGGCACCTCACGGCTAAAGTAGAGGATCGGACCCCGCTTATCTTCCGAAAGCGCACTGTATTTCTCTCTCGCGCTCAGCCCGTTCTCATCATCCAAGAGCTCTACGAGTAATCCCCCTGCAGTCAAACGCTGAAAAACAAGCGCACCCTGCCGCTCGGCTGGGAGAGCGTCATAGAGCACCCTGCCATCTTCGCCTGCGCCGAGAAACGCGTCGCGCCAGAGATCGGAATCGGTGGCTTTAATGCGGATATACTGTAGGAAGGTGCCCGAAATATCAGGAAGCCCATCTAGATCCCAGTCCGCCCTATCCAACGGAGACAGAGGGAACGTCATTTGCACATAGCGGCCATCAGTACCGGGCGTGGGCCTGAGTGACAGCGCGTTTATTGATTCGGGGCCACCGCCGGCACAGGTCGTACCACCCGCATAACCAGCGCCTTCGTCCCGCACACACTGGGCGATTTTACCTGCTGCAAAATTTGTTGAAACCTGTCCAACCAGAGAGAAGTTTAGACTGTTGCCTAAGGGAAATGGGAAGCGCTCACCCATCGAAGCGAAGAGTGCGAAGGATTTCAGCGGCTCTCCGAGGAATTCGTCATTAACCAGTCCTGCCGGAAAAATAACCGTCACACTATCCACAAACACCAAACGCCCCAGATCAACCTCTAACTCCCATTTGCGCAGATCATCCACAGAGAAGTCGTGAGACTCAGAAAGACGCCTTTCGTAATTCGACGCAACGGAGGGTTCCCAATACGTGTCTAAGTTTCCATCCAATGCAGCAGCGGCTCGCGTGTCGTTTGTGAGCGCACTCGCTCCACCATTGACCAAATCACCACCGGCACGAACCAGATCTTTGTAAACGAAATTCGATGCCGTCGGGGCCACGTTTATATTCCGCCGGAAGAATACAGGGCGCATTCCCTCCGTATCCACCGTAAAAATATCAGCATCTGTAATGGGCACATTTAGGGAACCGACTAAATCGTTCTGATAATTCCAGTTAACCCAGTGCGAAGCCCGATCGACTCGGATTGAGTTGCCGAACAACCTGTAAGCGTCCCCAGTTTGGGATGACGCCGGTGCCACGAACAATACACCCAATACGAAAGCGCTGCACACACTCATCAGATATCTCATGCTAACTCCTCTTTCCTTGAGAGATGCTCAAGTCGCTCAGCCAATCCTAACCCGCAATCTAGTAGGCAACAGAAATAATTTTAGTTCTGGCTTCACCAGCGTCATCAGCCTCTGTTGAAATACTCAGAATATACAGCCCTGGCAAGACGGCATTACCTAAATCATCCTTACCGTCCCACGCTTCTGAGTATCCTCCAGAATTTAAAGATCTCTCCAACAGCCGAACTCGCTTCCCATTCAGGTCATAAACCTCTAGTAGAACTGCCCGAGGTGTCAAAAGACGTTGAACGTCAAAGCGCACTTCCAGTTCATCGTTGATCCCATCACCATTGGGCGTGAATGGATTGGGTTCCGCCACGAAATTGGCAACGAGATTGCTCCCCTGCGCCGAAATATCGGCAATAACGGCCAACGTATTACGGTCGGACAGCTGCTCGGTCGCATCGAAGTCTATGACGTCGTCCCCTTCAACGGGCTGTGGCAGAAACAAAGCAAGGGTATCTGCCGATGCACCCAACGCCAAAATGCCATTACTGGTGAAAAGACGCTGTAGATCAACAGACAGAGTATCCAAGAAGACATTAGCCGAAAAGTTGGTTCGGAAATCTATCACTCGCGCACGGAAATCGACCTTGACGACGGCCTCCCGATCCGTGCCATCACCACTGGGTGCAATTGTAGGAAATCCAAGAACAAACTGATCGTCATTAATAAACAGCGCGCTAAATTCACCCTCTTCAGCTGTCGCATCCTCACCACGCACCAGAGTCTGAAGCTCACCATCCCCATCACCAATGGTGATCGACTGAATATCCGTCACACGGGCAGGAGTGAAGACTTGCAAACGATTAAAGCCGTTATTACCAGCACCCAGGTCGGCCTTCAAAGCCATTGAAAAAGTCGTGTCTATCCCGGCCATAACGTCCACTGCCGGCGCAATTTCACCGATGACAGAATCCGTTATCTGCGGAGCAGAATACTCAAAGCGCAAATTTCGAATCACGGTTGCAGATTCGGACGAAAGGCTCCGGAACTCAACTTGGATTTGTATAAATGGCCGGCCGCTTGGAGAATTGATTAATTGTCCATTTGTGACCTGCTGCACTCCGCTCCAATACTCTAGATCCGGCACAACGTTTCTGCGTAGGTTGCCGGGCAATGCCTGATATTCTGCACGCGTAAGACGGACAGCCTCACGCTCCTCTGGAAGCAGGGCACTGAATATCTCACGAACTTCCAGGTTAAACTGCGGATCGTTCAAGTCTATTTCCAGACCACGCGTCTTAGATCCTGCACGTCGATCAATGACCAGAGCCCCCTCCGCCTTCCATTCAACCTGTCGTTCGAACTCATTCACTCGGAAGAGGACTTCAGGCTCCGCATTAACTCCCGTCTGGACGCGAACAACCGCGGTAGATTTCGTAGGATCGCCTATTTTTTCTTCGTCCCAAAAAATGCGCCCTAAAGTAGCAGGCGGCAGTGGCAGAGCAATCGATTTATACGTTGCCTGCGGCACAAAACCGTCCGCAAAAAACTCCATTTCCCCCAAATCATAGTCCAATTGCGTCTGAAAATCCATGCGTGCGTAGCGCATCTTCGCCGTCGGCTCAAATATCACAGCAACGGTGTCTTTGACATTAACGGGAGCACTCTCTTCCGGAACAAATGTGGGAAAAGTTGGCGCAATCTTTGTGAACTTCGGAAACGCCAGCTGGCCGACAGTGGGATCGTCCAAGCTCAGACCGGGAATCGTCTTCTCCGTACCGGCGATCCCTCTGTAAAAAGTGTAAGACGATATGCGAATGGGCACCTCTGGACTGGG
Source organism: uncultured bacterium (assembly GCA_937942165.1). Lineage (GTDB taxonomy): Bacteria > Latescibacterota > UBA2968 > UBA8231 > UBA8231. Next base: position 4,169 of record CALDFW010000019.1, read on the forward strand.
GTAAACACGCATCATGCGAATGGGAAAGAAACGGCCCATATCGACATACAGACTCCAGATCTGTTTCACGTCCTGCCCCACGCGGTCAATTCGTTCGAAATGAGTCAGCGGATCTCCATCAAAAACGCGGGCCAGACCCTCCTGAAGACGCTGCTGAGTGAGAGCTCTCTCAAAAATACCCAGCGTCGTAAGATTCAGTCCCTTGTTAAACTTATCTCCTCCTGGAGGTCTCGGGAAAGACTCTGCCACGTTAATCAGGGCCTCGACCGTATCGACGCCTGCCTGACGTAGCATCTGAACATCTTCGAGCAATCGAGGAAAGTCCCCCCAGCGGGGTATGAGAACATCTCCAGCAGAGACAGATCGCTCTCCGATGACGGCATCGGTTAAGGCAACGACCTCAAATCGAGCAACGTTTTGCGAGAATTCAAAAAGGATTGAGTCGACATCTGCGCTCGCTACGTCAAGAGCGGGAACATACACCTTGCGAACGGGCTCAATGGGTGCAATTCCATCAGGAACACGAGAAAGGTCAACGGCCTCTAAATAACGCTGTTCCGAAATGGGACCCTGTTGGGCCTCCCCCCAAGAGATATCTTGTGGAATAGAAAAGATTTTGAGTTCGGCAGGGCTTTCGCCTGCCAATACCGCCAAGATCACAGCGGCGATGCAAGTTGCCAATCTCATTCCTTGTCTCTCCAGGTGAGATTTCCCAAACAAAAGAGGGCGAAATAACCAGAAGGCGGGTAAATCATATCTCCGTATATAAGTTGAAGAGAGGGGGAAATCCCCCTCTCTTCAACGGAGCAATACAACGCTTTAAAGCGCTAAAATTACTCGACTGAGGCCTTGATACGACCCCAAGAGTCGCTCTCAACAGCCGTGCCACCACCAGCGCCGACCAAGCGACCATCAGCGAAACGCTCAGCGTAACGCCAGGTAGCAGCCTGACCCGTCAAGGTGTGGAAAGCACGATAGTTGGAGGGCTCGATGTCGAAGTCAGGAACCGAGATCTGGAAACCAATGATGCCACCGTCAACCATGTTCGTGGCCTGGCTGTCGTCGGGGCTGTTCCAAATCAAGTCATCAAACGGAGTGACGTAGAACTCGAAGATCGAGGTCGTCGGACCTTCGCCAACCGAACCACCACCACCGTCAGCGTAGGGCAGCGCGTTAACCCACTCAGCGCCAGCACCCTGGTAACCAACGTGGCGACCATCGGGCGTGTCGGCGATAGCAACATACTGCTGCGCGGTGCGGTTACCGTTCAGCTTCTTCTCTTCGTCCGTCCAGTTTTCGTCGGCCGAACCAGTGTAGTCACCACCAGTGTGGTCACCGTCGAGCATGAACTCAATGGCGTCGTGACGCCAGAGCTGACCAAGGTCACCACCAGCATACTCGTTGATGTAGACGTTATCTACGCGTTCCATAGCCATATGCATGGTGCTCGAGTTACCGTTCCAACCCAACCAGATGCGATAGTCGAGGTCGGCCGGATCATACTGGGCACCTTCACCCACGGTCGGATCCTGATAAAAATCAGTCGTAACTAGGGCGGCGTCACCAATAACGTCTTCCCAGTCAGCAACGCTGACGTCACGGATATCGATATCTGCCAAATCAGCATCAGCGATCTCGTATACCAAGTAGATGGTTTCGCCAATGTGGGCGCTAGCGGTACCACTCATGCCGCCGATAAGGCCGGCTGCTGCTAGAGAGAGTAGAGACTTTCTCATTTGTTTGGACTCCTTCCAAAAGATCTTTTTTAAATCACACATAACATCAAGAAGGCTTCTGCAGCATCGATTTGATACTGCACGAAAGTTGAGGACATGTATAATGCCTCGTAAAAAAACGGTCTGCCCATCACCTCCTTTCGCAGTAGAACGCGCAGTTAGTGCATTAAATATCGCCCGTTGCTCAAGAGAGAGCAAAGGCGTTATCTCATGCACATAAAACTACTTACTATAATGTGCCGTTATAATATGTTAAACGCAAGTGAGTGTCAAGTGTAAAAGCAATGACTTTTCGTAGTCTAAAGTAAATCAGAATAAAGGTTTATGCTCAAAGAAACTCTATTCGTTATTCCGAGTTATTCCTCTCTGTTGGTCTTGTTTTCAGGTCTTTTAAAACGGATTTGTTTGATGTCATGCATACCCATAGAAAAAGGACCAGCAGAAGTTCTCCCAGTAAGAGCCGCATTGACCCGATCGTAAAAGCTCTTGTCAGTCTCTCCTGACAAGCGCACAATACCTGCATCTACGGTGCCCATTACGGTGCGTCCATTCCAGTATGTGGCCGTAATAGGGCGAAATTCCTCAGCTGCTCCGCTGTCATCAAAGTCTATTTTGTCCACTCTTTCCAAGGGTATGAACCGCTTGTTACGTCCACGAAAAAAGTCGAGCCTTTGTTTCCCGCGAAAGCGCAAATCCTCCACCTCAAAACGCTTCCCCTCTAAGGTTATTATGGTCGCCTCAAGGACAAGCTCTTGAGGAATCTCTTCCCCTTCCGGATGCTGTAGTATTACTTCTCGTACATCCCCCACCAGAATAAAGAAAGGCCCGAGAGAGGTAACGCCCGTGAAACGACGCCCGCTGCTTCCACCTCCTATGGCATCTTGATGGGGCGCCGCGCTGCCTCCACTAATCACGGTGCCTCTCTCACGCTTACCCGAGCGCATTTGAAGCGAGACGACCTGTTCCTCATCACCGGGCTCACCTTCAAAACGCATGCGGTCAACCAGGTCAAAGGATAGAATTCTCCGCTGATCGTCGATGTATACCTCTATATCCTGACGCCCCTGATACGTGAATCGCTCTACCTTGTGCTGATTTCCGTACCGATCAACTACGACAGCGTCTGCTGCCCAAGTGATACTACAGAGTAACGTCCCGATCAACACAACTGCGCATTTAAGCGCGATACCCGCTCTACGTCTCATAGAAAAGGACTCCCATCTACTGTTCGCTTTCGTCGGCATTTCCTTCGCCAGGCTGGCCCGGCGCCGGAGGAGGACCAATGATAATATTTTGCGTTTGTCCCATATTGACTTGGACCGGACGTATTTCATCACTTCCGCTCCCAGAGAGGTTCTCGATGCGCACTTTATACTCACCAGTTGGCACAATAAAATACCGCACCTCCGTAGAAGTCATCCCACGCCCTAGCACTGTACGCAAGTTATAATCATAGATGAGGAACGGAACCTGTCGGCGATCGCTCCCCTCGAAAAAAATCAATTGGAAACGAGCTATCGGTATGGTCACATAGGCTTCTTGGCCCATATAAATCTCAACTTCTTTCTCCACGCTGTCTTCAACATCAGTGTTAACTACGACCAGGTAAGAGCCGGGAGGTAAGTCAACGTATTGTGGAAAGGATCCGTAGCTAGATTCGTAACCAATAGGAGAACTGGCCGCAGCACGCGGAGAATCGGAATACACTTCATCTCCCGTCTCGTTATCGATCACATAAAAGTTGACCCCATTAATTCCACCAGTTTCCAGCATCAGCCGACCTTTGCCTTCTTCAATAGGCGGTGGACCATAGCCGGCGCTGCTTCCAGTCGAAGCACATCCACTAAAAACAGCGGCAAGTACAAGAGATGCACCTAAATACCACGCGGATCGCAACCATTTGGCGCTCATTATACAGACTCCTTTCACAGACACTGAATTGACGGTTGGCCTAACAGGAATATACGCGTCATAGGCGAACTAGGACGAAATGGCGAGAAGAATCTCGTTCCTTTATGACGTGCGCCCGAAAGAGGTTCTCATCTGTCCACTTCTTAGGATAAGAAATGGGAGTTGAAACGCCGCGTCTCAAAAGATCTTGCCAGAAAATAGTATTTTTCATGGCAAAAGCTCCCGCAACCACAAAAAAATCTGCGCCTTGAGCGGCAAGACTGTCTAAACGCGCCGAAGTGAATTCTTCAGGGGTTATTTGCCACCCCTTTCGGTGACAATAGTATAACATGGTGGGACTCTGGGCGCGAAATGGAGCCCCCGAATTCTCATCCAAGTCTCCAATAACTAGCGCTGCATCAGATGGTAACTTTGCATCGATCAATTGACCGGCGCGATGACAGCTTTCGTAATAGGCGTGTATATTATTGGGCTGGTCGTAGTACGGACCTAACGCACTCACGCCAGAAGCGAGGAACCCGACCGCACCGACGCCTATAAAAAGGACGCGCCTACGGTCGAATTGGTTCTTGCCATGCTCACTGCACCTCTCGTTTAACCAAGCGACTCCTCGCGCGGCAAATAGTGCACCAATCGGCACGAAAGGAAGCTGGTAATAATGCAGCTTCCTATTACCCTCAGGGACGATCAACACATATAGCAGCAACCCACCCAACCATCCCCAAAGAACCCAGTCTCGTCGTTCCTTGAAACAGGCATAGAGACCAAGGATGACCGCAGCACATCCAACGGGCGTATAGATCGAATCAAAAAAACGCCAACCCAACTGGCGATAAAAATCGACGGTAAGAAGCACACCGCGGTCCCACTTATCGTAGCCATAGCGGTTCCAAATACCGAAAGTGAGACCCGTCTCAGCGAATAGATCAGCGGCATGAACATACCACAACACTGCTGGAGCCAGTATGGCCACAGCGTAGCACCACAGAGCGGGACGCAACATAAAGCGCCATCCCCAACGCTGTATAGCTATGGCGAGCAGAGGAAATCCAAGGTAAAGTGTGGGCACTTTGACCAGGAAACACAGCGCTGCGCTTAGGACAGCTCCAACCGCATGCACCAGATGCCCACTCGTTACCCAAGAGTGAAAAAGCCACAGCGTCATTACGCTCAGCAGCAGCATAAGCGGCTCGGGCATAAAGACGCGTCCGAAATATATGTTTAGTGGAAAAAATAAGAAGAAGAATGCGGCACAAAGAGCCGTAAGGTCGTCGTCAAATAAGCGACGTGCGAAAACAAAGAGGACGAGCGAAGTTGCTACTGAGAAGAGAGCCGACAGCAAGCGGCCCAACGAGTCATTGGCTTCACCCCAGACCCCATATAAACCGGACACGAGAAACGGGTAGAGTGGAAAGTTCATCTCTACATAACCGGCTGTGGCCCCGCGCCAGTCGACGCGAGGCCACAACAATTCGTATCCCTCTTCAAAATAATTTCGGGCGACAGCCGCAGTATCGGCCTGCCGCCATGCCTGCTTGTCTATTAGCGGTTCACCTATTTCAAAAAGGCGAACTGCCAATCCCAACACAACCATACCCAGCAGCCATGAGCGAACTGCCTGTTTAGACATGGGCGCCCTAGAATGGACGCCAGTGGGGAGACATATCGTCTCGGTCGTCGTTGTCAGTCAAGTTAACGGGCAAGCCAACCGGCGATTCCATATCGTCGAGATCAAACCCACGCGTTGCAACTCGATAGATATCGTAATCATCTTCGTTCATCTTACCAGCATAGGCCAACGTCTTACCATCACTGGACCAGGTCGGCTCCTGCTCATAGGTTTTTTCGGCTATAGAGATGCGTACGCGAGCACCGCCTGCTGCATTCATAATCATGAGTTCTTGACCGCCAAACTGCTCTGAATTAAAAGCGATACGCTTACCGAGCGGATCCCACGAGGCAAACCAATCGTACTTCTTATTCTCCGTTAAACGAACTCGGTTCGATCCGTCAACTCCTATGAGGTAGATTTCGTCGTTGCCGTCAAATGCAGATGAGGTAAAGGCTATCTGTTTGCCATCAGGGGACCAAGAAGGCTCGCGCCCCTCAACAACCTTACGCTTATTGCTACCATCTGCATCCATCAACCAGATGGACTTATCACCGTCGCGTTGACTCTCAAAAGCGATTATCTGCCCGTCTGGGGACCACACCGCCCGTTGGTCGCGTTCTGCATGCTCGGTCAAACGGAGACGGTTGCCCCCATCTGCATCCATCGAGTAGATATCAAAGTTCGTCATTACATCGCCACGCGTATAAACGATTTTGCTGCCATCCGGAGACCATGAAGGATGCTGTTCGAATTCTGGCGTATCGGTCAACTGTTGACGAATAGCACCATCCGCACTGATCGTAAACAGATCCCAGTTGCGCGTATTTTGCGGCGTCGAGGCATAGAGGATCGTACCAACGAGAGACTCGTTGGCGTTACCGCCCACGGGAATATCAAAAGTTATCTTGTAGTCTTGAATACCGCTTAAGGGCGGAGATTCTAACTGTAGCGTACGGGTCTCGAGATAATTGCCTGCAGAGACGTTAACCGTGTACGAACCGCTGCGCAGCTCAATATCGCTGTCAGGGCTGGGAAAAACATATGTATCGGCTTTGACTAAGTGATTAAATTTATATTGCAAATCATTGGCGTCTAGGCGTACCAGCTGCCCGTCTCCCCCTTTTACTTCCACTGTAACTTGGTTTTTCCCACATCCTACCAGCAACAAAAAAGCCGTAAAAAGAGAAAAAACAGCACGCATAGATCCCTCCAAAATAAGTTGTTAGAAACTCAATCCAAACCGCTTAGACGCCGCAGTTGTTCATCCAAGGCATCGACGACTTCTGGCAAATCCGACAACGCCTGCGCCCAAATCGGTTCGCCAACGCGAAAATACGCGCGCGAACCGGGTATGGCATAGCTTTCGTATTCGATACCGATCGGAATCATGGGCACCTGTATCCCCCACGTTTCCTGCGTCTGCAAAAGGTGCTCGACGATTTCTTTCTGCAAGGGCCCCATGTGATCTTTATAACGCATACCTTCAGGATGAGAAATCACCAGCTCTCCATTGCGATATAACCAGGACAAATAAGCCTGCATTTCTTGATTGGCCTCGCGAGCGCGCTGAATAGCTGCACGGCGCTGTTCGCGATTCTTTAAACGACGCACATCTTTGGGACGGGTAACCTTAACCCCTCCTGACAGTTCAAGTATACGCCAGAGACCGCGCTTCATTACAAACGTAGCAAAACGACTGGTATACTTATAGAGGGAAACCCCTTCGACGAGTATATCTCGATAGGCGTGGTGCTTGGGTAGAAGTAAACCGGCTCCTTCTTGAGGCAGATTCTCAACCCCTTCTGCCACAACGCGATGATAGCTCAAAAAACCCGCACTACACACCCTTACGACCTGAGCCCACGGATCAATCCGGCGGAGCGTAAAATCTTCGACAGGCGTATCGTTCATAAGCATACCGAGCTATTGGAACAGCTCTTTTATCTTTCCCCACGTGCTCTCATCAACGTCCGTGCTGACGTAACGATTCGGCAGAGTTTGGAGCGCTCGTTCCATCTGCTCCCCACTTCCCTGAACCCGAACCTCTCCGCCTTCGGTCAGCAGTACAGCGTAGTCCCCATATACGTCTTTACCCGTCAGAAAATCGGACAATACCGGTTCAAAATTGACTTGGGGACCTGAAACGAATGGAGGGAGAATACCCCAGACAACAATAGAAGTCGCCCCCTCTTGAACCAGCAAACGCAGTGCCTCAAGCTGTTTTACTTGTTCTATGTTGTGGGGATCATACCAATACAAAAGTCGCATAGAAGGCGATATGTCCTGCGCACCCTCAGCTTGCTGACCGTAACTTACACTCGCGTATCCCACTAATGCTAAGACCAAAGGCAGCAACCGCACGCGTTTATTCCAAACCATTCTCGTAAACGACCTCATTGTCCTTTATTCAGCGCGAATAGCGTAATCTTTCTGCACTTCATCTACGCCTTCGAGAATGCGCACCAGAGATAGATGCTCACTCAGTACCTGTTCGATCTGCACTACCCCCACTCGTCTGGGCAACGCCGTCCCTAATACCGCACCGGTCTCGGGGTCTTTCAACTCTCTACCGTGATCCCATACGCCATATTTATTACCGTTTGCGACAGAATCTGCCAGACCGACGTTTATATAGGCCCGCACGCCGTCGATATCGATCACTTTAGGACCAGACGAAACTTTCAGCTCGGCCGGGGGCTTTATAAGACTATCCAAACCGGCAACCAGTTGCATCAATTCTTTACCGACAGATTTACCCAATAACGTCTCGTGAAACTCGGGACTTCCCCACTCCATCTGTCCCAATAGAAAGTACTCTTTCTCGAGAGGTACAAATGCAGCGGGATTCGTTATGCCATAGCGCTTACTATCTTCAGCGACTTCGCGTAGCACTTCCCCTGCAGGCTGACCGTCGATCACTTTGTAAGGATAGAGCCGTATCCCTGTTAGTCCCTGGTAACTGCGATATCCACCAACCGGAACCGTAGCCCGAAAACGCTTCATACTCAATTCGTCAATTTCGCCTAAAACGACGTAATCAGCGCCTATCTGCCTTCCCACCTCCAGCGCCCTTTCAACGGAAATACGCCCTTTAAGCTCTTTCTTGTCTAAACGCACAAGTGCTGAATCAATAGACAACGTTCTAAAAAACTGGCTCACATAGAGCGAATCGGCCAAGCCCCGGGGAATCTCTGTGTAAATGTCCCACTGGCCTTTATACTTCGACTCATCCCTAAAAGGCATAAAGAGCAGGGCCTGCGCCAACGCGTTTACGCTATCGTCTACCGCATCAACTGTGGGTATGACAGGCGCCGATTCAGCATCCACGACTTTGCTCTCAGCCTCTTTTTGCTTTTCTCCCACTCCCATAACCGGCACGGGAGATTCACTTACGGAAGCACAGCCCCAAACAAATCCGGCACATGCAAGCAACGTCAACCATTGTTTCACGATACTGCCTCCTGCAGTTGAGTTAAGACGTAGGGACCTTGGGGAATGACGGCAATCCGAGCATCGGCACCACGTTCGTTTAACACGCGTGCAATAGCCCCTTCAACAGAAGGCACCATCTCCACCAGAACCCTTTCCCGATCCTCGTCCTGAATACCCTCGGAGAACATCATGACATTGGCCTTGCGCATAACCTTACATAATTCCTGCAACTGCCACTGATCAATCACGAAAAAGTCAGGATCTTCGAGACGCTGAGCGAAGGTCTCAACGCTCGTCGTATTGAGCAACAAATCAGTAAATTCAGGTCCGCCAATACCCTCATCACAGCGAGCCACAATAAGCACTGTGCCGCCTTCTCTGATAATGGACAAGGCCGCCGTAAGGCCTTTGACCGCTTGATAGAATGTCAAATCAAGGGGCAACCCCGCACTTGAGGTAACGACCATATCCACGGGCTCCGACAGCGTCGCCCCGTTCTGTCTTTGGACAAAAGAAACACCTTCGGCATGTGCTTTCTCTAAGTCCCCTGCAAAGATCCCCGTTACTTCCCGACGTTCATTCATTGCTACGTTGAGCGTAAAATCAACGCCCGCGCGCTGAGCGACTTCTAGCGCTTGACGATGAAAGGGGTTGCCTTCAATGATGCCTTCAGCTGCATTCGCATGTGATAGGAGCTTGGGACCATGTAGAATACGCATGGTATCTACGCCCATTAGGCCTGGGCAAATCGCTTTCCGCCCACCGGAATAACCGGCCATTAAATGAGGCTCGATAAGTGATGTCGCAATTTTCAAGTCGGACTCAACGTAGAGCGTATCAATCCAAATGGGCGCTCCACCAGACGTGTCACCGAGATAGGTAAGCGTATCCCTCTCGCGCGCTTTGTGATTGACAATGCGATACGAACAGGCAATTTCCTCGCCGACCAACTGCACTAACTCTTCCCCCTCATT
>CALDFW010000020.1 GCA_937942165.1 uncultured bacterium
ACCTACGGCAATGGGATAGCCCGGCATAGAACGCCTCTTTCATTTCTCATTTATATGAGCAGACCTTACCTTTAATCCATCGCAATGCACCCATTATACTCATTTCCCAAGGGACCGAGTGATACCCGAAAACTGGCTGCGTGCGCTTGAACGCCGCCGCGCCCATTTTCAATGGACCGATTCGACAACGCTTCGCCTCGTCCATGACGAAGACGATCGGATCCGAGTAGACCGCTTTGGACCCGTCTGCTGGTTTTATTGTTACCGAGATCCATCGTCCGCCGAGTTGGACGCCATGCAGCTCTTTGCCCAAGCCGCCGATTCACCGCACTGGTGCGCTCAACTCATGCAGCAAAGAGGTCGTGATCCCCATTCGCGCCAGCAGTTTCATTCGGATATGCCCGACGAATGGACGGCCAAAGAAGAAGGCTTGCAATACTATTTCCGACTCAGGCAAGGCCTATCGCCGGGTCTGTTTTTAGATCAGCGCGCCAATCGGCGATGGCTGCGAGATCAGTCGGCCAATCGCAGCGTCCTCAACCTCTTTTCGTACACGGGTGGCTTTAGCCTAAACGCTGCTTTGGGCGGCGCCCATCAGACAGTCAGCGTAGATCTGAGTCGATCCTTTTTAGACTGGTCTCGCGCCAATTTCACCCTTAACGGAATCGACGCAGAAAAGCACGAATTTTGGCCTGCCGACGCTCGCTATTTTCTCCGCGGCTGTGTCAAAAGAGGCCGGCGCTTCGACCTGATTATATGCGATCCCCCCTCGTTTGGCCGGAGTTCTAACGGCGTTTTCCGCCTAGAGAAAGACCTCCCCCTTCTCCTGCGGGGAGTAGACGGCGCGTTGGAACAAAACGGGTTGGTTTTTTTGAGCAACAACTACGAAGGATGGGATCAGAAGACCTTTGCCCAACGGGTACGAGAAACGCTGCCCCCTGAGCGCTATCGGCGCGTGGAGCTTCCGGATGCCGACTTCGACGTGCAGCCCACAGCGTCGCACAGCCTTAAGGTCATCGCCCTGCGCAAACAGTAGTGACCGTTGGCATAACACACCGCTCCATCGGAGGGCTTCTAGGGTTCTTGGCTATCTGCGCGCGCGCGATCATCAGCGCGAAATGTGTTAACCGCCTGCCCCAGCGCCGTGACGAGCTCGTCGACTCCAAGCCCGCTGACGGCCGACAGGAGAAAGTGAGGAGCGGGATGCCCCGGCAGCGGATCAATAAAACCATCGGCGTCGATCAGATCAGCTTTTGTGTAGGCAATCCCCCAAGGCTTTTCCAACATACCCGGGTCAAATTCGGCCAACTCGTGGCGCAGCGCTTGGAGGTCTTCACCCGGCGTCTCGCTCGTGCAATCAATGGCAAAAACCAGTAGACGCGTCCGTTCAATGTGACGCAAAAAGCGCATTCCCAATCCCTTGCCTTCGTGCGCTCCGGCAATGAGACCCGGTAGATCTGCCATGACAAAGCTTTCATAGTCCCCCCACTGGACAATACCTAGGTGCGGTTCCAACGTCGTAAAGGGATAGTCGGCTACTTTGGGCCGCGCTGCGGACAGACGCGATAGGAGCGTTGACTTACCTGCATTGGGAAAGCCTACTAGGCCTATATCGGCCAACAGTTTCAGTTCGAGTCGAACCGAAATGGCCTCCCCGGGAAGCCCCGCGTCAGCCCTGCGCGGTGCCTGCGTGCGCGAAGAGGCAAACCGCGCATTGCCGCGCCCACCGCGACCACCCTTCAGAAAGAGAAACGGCTCTTCGGGCTCGACTAAATCTCGAATAACCTCGCCCTCATCGGATTTGAGAATCGTGCCGGGCGGCACCCGTATAACGGCATCTTCTCCGCGCATACCCGTCATGTTTTTTCCCTGTCCGTGTTCTCCGCGGCCCGCCTTGAGGTGATGCCGGTAGCGCAGATCGCGCAGCGTGCCTAGCTGCGGATCGACCACGAAAACCACGTCGCCGCCGTCGCCGCCATCACCGCCGTCTGGACCGCCGCGCGGAACGTATTTCTCCCGACGGAAGGAACAGCAGCCGCTGCCACCAGTACCCGATTCGACGAGCATTGCCACTTCGTCAATTAGCATATCTGTATCAGTCCGCCATCATGCGACGCGCAATGGCTGTCACCAGGTTTCGCGGGGTCAGCCGCACCGTTTGAACGAGAAACTTATTGAGCAGACCGTGAACGGCGACGCGCTTTTTTCCCATCATAACCCGGTAGCCATAGCGCGCTACGTCAGCGCTGGTGGGCAAGGTGCGCATCGTAAAAATAAGCGAGCGGTCGGCCTGAGCCGTTTCGGCAAATTCCGATTCGGTAGAACCCGGGCACAGCGCTGTCACCCCTACGCCCGTCCCCTTTAACTCGTTATCAATAGCTTCGGAGAAGTGCAACACGTAGGCCTTGGTCGCAAAATATACGGCCATCATCGGCCCCGGCTGAAAAGCGGCCGTTGAGGCCACATTGAGCACGTGGCCCCGACGGCGCTCTCTCATATCGGCTGCAAAGAGGCGCGTCAGCTGAGTCAGAGCCGCAATATTAAGCGCAATCATTTCCTGCTGTCTGTCCGCATCGCCCTCGACAAAAGGTCCATAGAGACCGAACCCCGCATTATTGACTAGATAGTCTACTTCGATTTCGCGCTCGGCTAGCCGGTCGTACAGAGCCTGACAGGCATTCAGTTCGGAAAGGTCTGAGACGACGACTTCGACCTGCACGCGCTCGCGCAGTTCGGCCGCGACCTCTTCTAGCCGGTCCGCGCGCCGGGCCACGAGCACGAGATCATGAGCGTGGCGCGCACACTCTCGCGCTAGCTCAAGGCCAATACCGCTTGAGGCACCCGTAATAAGGACGGTTCCGGGCATTCCTAAAAATCCTCTTCTTCGGGTTCGAGACGCCATTCGGGCGCCAGCGTTTCGTAGGTCGCGCTTTCGGCGTTCCACTGCAGGTGTACCGACCCAACGGGTCCGTTGCGCTGCTTGCCGATAATGATCTCCGCTATGCCTTCTAAGCTAGCTCCGTCCGGCGACTTCAGACCGTAGATATCGGGACGATAGATAAACATTACGACATCGGCATCCTGTTCAATCGATCCCGACTCGCGCAAATCGGAAAGCTGAGGACGCTTGTCGGTCCGACTTTCAACCGCACGCGAGAGCTGAGAAAGGGCGAGGACCGGCACATCCAACTCTTTGGCTAAGGCCTTCAGACCGCGCGATATCATAGAGATTTCCTGCTCGCGACTCTGCACGCGCGTATGCGAACTCATGAGCTGTAGATAGTCAACAACGACCAGACCCAAACCGTATTCCCGTTTCAACCGTCGCGTCTTAGCGCGCGCCTCAAGGACGGAAATGCCCGGCGTATCGTCTATGTAGATCGGCGCTTGGGCAAGCCGTCCCACACTGTGCGTGATGCGCAGCCAGTCGTCTTCGCGCAGCCTACCCGTGCGCAGTTTATGTAGGTCGACGCGCGTCTCCGCGCTCAACAGGCGCTGTGCAAGCTGTGCCTTTGACATTTCTAAGCTAAAAATGGCCACGCCATTGCTGCGTCCCGTATCAACGCTAGAGAGCGCGGCATTGCGCGCAATTGAAAGAGCAAATGCCGTCTTACCCACACTTGGACGCGCGGCTAATATGATCAGGTCACCGGCCTGCAGCCCGGAGGTGCTCTCGTTGAGGTCGGCGAATCCCGTATCGACACCCGAGACGGTGCTAACGCGGTTATGAGCGCGCTCAATTTGCTCGAGCGTCTCTCCCATGACCATTTCCAGCGGCTGAAAGCCGTCGCCAATCTGGTTTTCTGATAGGGAGAAAATGCGCTCTTCGGTTCGATCAATCAGGCTTTGGACTTCGTCTGTTCCGTCGTAGGCCTGCTCAATCACCTCGCTCGCCGTCTCGATCAGCTTACGGCTGAGCGCTTTGTCAAGCACAATGCGCGCGTGAAAGTCAATATTGGCAGAAGTCGCGACCTCCGTAGCGAGCTTGGCCAAATAGCTAACGCCTCCAACCTCGGCGAGCTGCTCGCGCTTTTTGAGCTCTTCGCTCAGCGTGAGTTGGTCTACAGCCTCACTCCGCTCATAAAGACCGATCATCGCCTGAAAAATCAGCCCATTGGCCGCGTGATAAAAGCAGCTCTCATCGAGAATTTCAAAAGCGCGACCTATAGCTCGTGAATCGATCATCATCGCCCCGAGAACGGCCTGCTCAACTTCTACGGCCTGCGGTGGCATCCGATCAATGCCGCCAGCGGCCGCGCGCGGCCGACTCTGACCGTTGCGCTCGCGCCCTTCTTCTCTTCTGGCGCCCCCGTGCGAACCGTTTCCGTTTCCGCCTTGATTCATAGTACCCTCATAGCGCTACACCATCGTATAGGCGACGCACTTTTTTTATGTCTTCCCACGTTGGCCTTTTCCATTGGGGGTTGCGCAGCAGCGCTGCCGGGTGGTAGGTCGCCACTAGAGGAATTCCCTCGTAGCGATGTTCGCTCTGCCGCAGACGCCCCATCGTCAGATCACTGCGCAGCAGCGTCTGCGCCGCAAAACGACCCAAGGTGCACAGGACGCGCGGCTGGACCAGATCTATTTGCCGCTTTAAATAGGGCTCGCACTGAGCGATCTCTTCGGGCTGAGGATCGCGATTGCCCGGGGGGCGACATTTGAGAATATTGCAAATGTACACTTCTTCTCGAGACAGGCCCATCGCCTCTATTATCTTGGTCAGCAGCTGCCCTGCGGCGCCGACAAAGGGCAGCCCCGACTGATCCTCATCGGCCCCAGGTGCTTCCCCGACAAACATAATGCCTGCATTCGGATCACCGCTGCCAAAGACAAATTGGTTGCGGGTCGCTCCCAAAGGACAGCGCGTACACGTGCAAATTTCTTCTCGAAAAGCATCTAGTGTGAGACCCTCATCAGACGCGACAACCGACTCCCTCCCAGCGGGCTCGGCCGCGCTTATCTCCTCCGATGTAAATCCCTCTTTTTCACCTAGGCCCGACGCCTGCAGTACGACCTCTTCGGGCACGATAAAGTGACGCCCCTCAAAGAGCATCAAATCCTCCGCGTAACGCCGCGCCTGAGCTAAGATTTCCTGGGGATCAGTTTCAGCCATAGCAACCAATGTCCGCGCTCAAAGGGACTCCGTCAAGCACCAATCGCCCGTTCCGTATGAACCCAGTCGAGGATCTGATCTGCCGCATCGGACTTGCTCATTTTGGGCAGATGGACCTCTTTCCCCGACCGATCGATCAGGGTGAGCACGTTGGTGTCTACGGCAAATCCCGCTCCCTCTTCCCGCAGGTTATTCAGGGCAATGAGATCTCCTCCCTTACGCGTCAGCTTTTCTCGAGCACTTTCGATGCCCCCGTCGGTCTCCATTGCGAATAGTACGAGGGTTTGGCCCTCCTTACGTGCGCCCAGTGCTGCCGCAATATCTGGATTCTCCACAAGCTGAATCGTTCGACCTCCGTCACCGCGCTTTATTTTCTCGTCTGAAAAGTGCGCGACGCGATAGTCGGCCACCGCAGCCGCCAATATGGCCACGTCGACCTCGGCAAAACGCTGCTCTACGGCCCGCTGCATCTCCGCGGCCGATCGCACGTCTATCCGCTCAACCCCGGAAGGGGTCGGCAAATGGGTAGGCCCGGCAACCAGCGCGACTTCCGCACCGCGAGCGCGGGCGCGCTGAGCGAGGGCAAACCCCATTTTTCCAGTGGAGCGGTTGCCAATAAAGCGTACGGGATCAATGTCTTCGAGCGTCGGTCCTGCGGTCACCAAGACGCGGAGACCCGCTAAGTCACCCAAGTTCAGTAGCGCATCTAAGCGGACTGCGATGTCTTCCGGTTCGACCATTCTGCCGGCTCCACTGGCGCCAGAAGCCAGCTCTCCGACCTCTGGCTCCATCCAATGCCATCCACGCGCCTGCAGCGTCTCGGCGTTGGATTGAACGGCCTCGTGAAGGAGCATATGCTCTTCCATTGCTGGTGCAGCGACGATGGGCACGCGCGCGCACAGCAGCAGCGTAGTTGCCAAGTCATCGGCTAATCCCTGAGCTGCACGCCCCAGTATGTTCGCCGTGGCGGGCGCAACGAGAATGAGATCGGCCCACTCTGCCAGCCCCACGTGAAGAACTGGGAATTCAGCATCGCGGTGAAATAGGTCTTCGTATACGGGATGACGTGAGAGCACTTCCAGCGCTGAGGGTGCGACAAATCGTTCGGCCTTAGACGTTATAACAACGCGCACTTCGGCCCCGCGTTTAATCAGTTCACGCACTAATACAGGTGCCTTATAAGCGGCTATTCCTCCGCTTACGATAAGGAGAATTCGGCGCTGCGATAGCATTTACGTTGCGACTCCTGGTGCCTTGAGGATCATTGCAACTACTGCGGAAGGTTCGTTGGTTTCCGTGTTGATGACGCTATCGTAGACGGACAGATCGCCGATATCGATGCCGTGGTGCTCTAAATACCGCTGGGATTCTGAAGCCTGTCTGGCCAGCATCTGTTCAAGCGCAGCAACGTCTCCATCGCGCAGCCCGATGCGCTCCGCGCGTATCTCAGCAGAGGCCTGCAACCACACTTTGTGCGCCGGAAGCTTGCCGCGCACGGCCATCCACCCGGTCATGCGTCCCTCGAGAACGACCGGAGGCCGGTCCCGCGCGACCTGTATCATGCGCTCGTCTAACTGTAAATCGACCTGTGGATTTTGCTCTGCATAGGCACCCATTTCCGCTAGGGTCATGCCGGCTTCACTCGCCATGTCGCGAAAGATCTGTCCCGCGTTGACGTAGTCCCAACCCAGCGATTCACGCAGCATATGACAGGCCGTGCTCGTGCCGCTGCCCGGCAGTCCACTCACGGTCAGTACGCTAGCAGGCATCAGGCTAAGTTTTGCACCTGTTCGCGCAGGCGCTCCACTTCTTCTTTGATCTCTAGAGCCGCGTGCACAATAGGCGTATTGGCCGCTTTGGAGGTGATAGTATTGGCCTCGCGGTTCATTTCTTGCAGGAGAAAGTTAAAGCGTCTCCCCACTTCCCCGCCCTGCTCTAGCGCTTCGACAAACTGGGCGTTATGACTGCGAAAACGCACGATCTCTTCGGTGATATCGCCCCGTTCGGCAATCAGCGCAACTTCCATAGCGAGGCGCGCCTCGTCGAACTCACCCGGTTTAACCAGCTCCGCAATGCGCTCGCGCAGGCGCTGAACGATCTGCTCGCGCGCTTCGGGAACGCATGCATCAATCTGCAGTAGGAGGGATTCGATCCCATCGAGCCGCTGTCGAAGGTCTACCGCCAAGGATGTTCCTTCGCGCTCGCGCATCGCAGAAAATTCGTCGAGAGCAGCTGCCAACGCCTCGTGTAGAAGCGCTTCACACTCTTGGGCATCGTCCTGAATAGAACCGCTTTTAAACACGCCGGGCAGGCGCATAATAGCGCTTAATTCAACCTCGCCGCATACCCCCTCCATAGCCGCTATCCGCTGCGCTTCTTCTACGTAGCGGGTCGCCACTGCCTCGTCTAACTGAGGCATAGAAGCGCCTTGAGCGCCTTCTTCCCAAGATATATGCACGCTGACTTTTCCACGTGCCACCGCTTTTTGCACCCGCTCTCGCACGGCTTGTTCATATGCTTGCAGCAGCTGAGGACTGCGCACTTGGATGTCGAGGAATCGGCTGTTAACGGAGCGCACTTCTACGCCAATGGTCCCACCCTGTCCTTCGGCACTGCCGCGGCCGAATCCGGTCATACTCGTAATCATATAGAACGATCTCCCCAAAAAATGATCATGGCTCTAACATAACGGGCAGGGGATTTCATGTCGAGATACGCCTAACGCTGACCACGATCTATCGAAAGGCGCGTCATAGCCGAAAACCCCTCTAATCGAGCCATTGTCTCACCCGCCTCATTAAACTTCCATAGCGTGGATACAGTGGCAACCCACGTGCGTCCACGATCCCAGTCTACGGCGATGGCCCGCCCGACGGGGACGTCTTCCCACTGCGCAATCCGTTCGCCGGACCGTCCAAAATGCACAATAGCTCCCTCACCTATTACCCACACGCTCCCGTCTCGCCTATTGACGGCTAAGGACTGAGCGTCTGAGAAAGGTAAATCCACTTCGAGCGCCTCGCCGTCTAGCCCCAGGCGCACCAAACCAGCACCATCGCGCACCAAGACCCAAGCAGTGCCATCCGCATCGGCTTCGACCGAAGTCGGCCGCGGCAAAGAGCGGAATTCTACGATGCGCTGCCCGGCTGACGAATAGAGAAATGCCCGCTCTTGTAGCCGGTCTACAACCCAACAGGATCCTGCTACAGCAGCTAGTGAAACGGGTTCGGCCAGACTTGCGTCAACGACAAAAAACTCAAGGGAATCCCTATTCGTGGTAGAGAACCAGAACACCTCGTTCCGCCGTCTATCAGCTACCCAGCCAAGGCCGGCAGCCGAATCGATCGCTAGATCGCCCGGCTGTTCTAGCGCCGCCTTTACTTCGCTAACGACCCCCTCCGTATCGATATAATAAAGCCCATTAAACCCCCCGTCGCTGATCCAACAAGCACCACTTGCATTGTCGACCGCAATATCCCACAGGTCAAAAAAGCGGCCTCGCGCAAAGCGAGCCGTTCTCGCGTCTGGGTTGACCTTCCAGACCAAACCGCTTCCGCGATCGGCCACCCACATCGCTTCAGCTCCCGGCGTAGCGCGTTCAATGCTACCAACGCTGCGTTCTCCCTCCCCAGCTACGAGCAATCCCAGGCGATACTCATAGGTCGTTCCGTTGGTCAAGCTGCGGTCTGAATATGCTTTCTGCTTCGCAGGCAAGGGCTCCTCTGCAAGCAGAGCAAATGCACCGCCTACCTCCCTGCGATACAGGAGATAGCCTTCGATATCAGAAAACGAGCTGTAGTCCCAGCTCAGATCAACTCGCCTATCACCGGCCATTGCCACTAGATGGCCCAGCGATTCCCCCAGTTGAGGCGCCTCGGGATCAAGCGGGTTGAGCCGCTGCCTGTCGCTGCAGGAAAGCCCCCCCCAAAGGGAGCATAGAACAATGAGCAGGCGAGTGATCATCGGCGAAAAAAAGCTAGGTAGGACGTGAGCACGATACCAAATTCCATACCGATAAGGGATGCCCCCGCCAGGCGATCAAAGCGCTGTGCTCGATCGTAATAGCGGACCTGGCTCTGCGTATTGGCCGAGGACATATAGGAACGGTACGCCCGGTCAGCGCGATCCTTGCTCCAATAGGCAAGCGCACCCATGCCCACCGTCCAAGCTGCGCTCAACAGCAGCGGCTTAGATAGGAGTGAATCGTCGGTCCGCTCCGATGGGAGGACCTTCTTCCTACCATCGTCCATATCAAAGAGTGCGCGTACAGGGGGCGCCTTTTTAGGGGCGACATCAACACAACAGGGCGAAAATACAGGCGCAATCTCCGCGCCCCACAGCGGAGTGGACAACCATGTCTGACCGCCGACACACAGGACCATCACGAATGATAAAAAGGGCCTAGTATTCATCTATTACCTTCGACCAAACGCATAGAGTATTTTCTTTTCAGTCGCTACGACCAGCGTCTCTCCAACCCATGATATACCCTCTAACACAGGCCCGTCCAAACGGAATTTCCACAGCAGATCGCCGCTCGATGCATCGAGAGCATAGAGATGTCCATCGCTAGATCCGATGTAAAAAACGCCTGCGCCAGCGGCGGGGCCTCCCCGCACTACGCCTTCGGTTTTAAACACCCAGCGCACGGTCCCCGTAGACGCTTCTATGCCGTACACGCTGCGGTCGGCTGTCCCCACGCCGAGCACGCCCTCGGTCGAAGCCATTTCTCCAGTGGGCAACCCGCCAATATCAACCTGCCACTGCAGGACACCCGTCGCGCCATCGAGAGCTATAATCTGGCCGGCAGCCGTACCCAGCCATATATGCTCTGAACCGACCAGGGGTCGAGCACGCACTCCGCTGTCCACGCTGTCCCGCCACGTTTCTTGGCCATCGGCAAGACGGAGGCCCCTTATGCCACCTCTTCCATCGCCTACAATCAAGCTACTGCCGCGCAGGACGGGCGCAACGCGTATCAGCACCTCCAAATCTCGCTCCCAAAAGAGGGATCCCGTTGCGAAGTTGACCGCGCGCACCAGACCGCGCTCACTGGTGACTATGAGCGTATCTCCGCGCACTACGGGAGGGAGGCAGAACGCGCCCTCCTGCTGCCATATCGGCTTTTTTGAACGGCGATCCCACGCAAGAAGAGACGCTTCTTTCCCCTCAGATCCCACTAGGACGATGTCTCCCACCAACGCGGGAGATCCACAAATGCCGCGGTCAAAGGTCTTTTTCCCAAGCCGCTTTCCGCTGTATGCGTCAAATGCATATAGCGAAGCGCCCGTACTCATTTGCATCACGAGCGGAGCGGCATTGAGCGCCTTTCCCATGGGGGCCGCATCGAGCTTGCGCTCCCACAGCAGAGATAGAGGCGGCTCTGGCACGATCTTCGGGGGGGCTTCAGTCGCATAGAACAGCCCTCTTCCACACCCGCTAAAGATCCAGCAAAACGCGCAGAGAGCGCATACGATTTGGCGCGTTTTCATCTCAGAAATCCCACCCAAAAAAGAAATCCCAGTGGGTTTCGTCGCCAATCTGCTTAAAGTCGGTGCGGCGCGCTGCATCGAGTCGGAATACAAATACGCCGCCAAGCGCTAGGCGCATACCCGCTCCTAGTGCACCCCGCCATTGGTCAAATGAGCGGTTCCACGCGTTTCCCGCATCGGCAAAGAGCGCACCTCTAAAAGCGCTAAAATCTATGGCTCCGAAGGGAAACCCTATCACCAAGCGATCGACCAGTGGAAAGCGGAGTTCTCCGTTTATCAACACCATCTTACTTCCCCACAGAGAGCGCCACGGATAGCCGCGTAGCGTCCACGAGCCGCCGAGAGAGAAGTATTCCGGCACGTCTCCCATACTGTATCTTCCCATGTAGCGCATAGCCCAACTCGTGCGCTGAGAGAGCCGAGTATAGTGCCTGTAATCGCCGAAGAGCGTCGTATTGAAGCGACGTGAGCTTTTAAAGTCTACGGTTTGGCCCAAACCAACGCTAAAACGGTGGCCTTCAATGGGCCCCGTCGGCAACCACAGCGAGCTATCGTGCGTGTAATTGATAAAGTTGTTGGCCAACCACCCCGACAGCCGACGGCCTTCAAATTGACGATCTATCTCAGCGTGGCGCAGCGATAGGCGCGTTTCTAAGCGATCGTGCCGCGAAAAGGGATAGCTGACTCCTACGAACCCTCCGGTGCGCTTCTCGCGCACAAAGCGGCCAAAGGTGCTAGAGAAGCGATCGTTTAGGCGAAAAAAGCCCCAGGACCAGTTGAGCTGTTGGCCTAGATGATAGCGCGAGAGCGCGATATTCAGGCCGTCAAAAAACCCCGTTTGGCTGCCTGCAATATGCGAAAGGACAAAGGTGTACTGCTCGTTGCCCAACACGTCGCTCAGCGCCAGTTGAATCCCACCCGAGGTGCCAAATTGGGGATCTTGGGAAATCTGGCTCTGTGCGATGTCGAGCGACATATCACCGCGATAGGGCCGAAGGGCAAAGAGGCTCTCCTTGCGATCTCCTGCCAGCTGCCACGGCTCGCTTTCGGCCTCGACGAGCGGATACCAACTTACGGCCGTGCTATCGGTCGGCAATCCGTCCAGTTCAAGCACCTGAAATCCGCCCGCTTCAAAGCCAGAAAAGAGCACGCCGTTGCCATCTGCACGCCACACGGGATCAAAGGCCCCGGTGAGAACGCGCGTTAGCCTACGCGTGCCAACGCGCTCTTCTCCTAGCTCCGCGACATACAGATTGAACGTGGAATCTCGATCGGAACTAAACACAATGGAGCGTCCATCAGGTGAAAAAGAGGGCGACTGATCGTTGTGATCACCCTGATCCAGATGGCGTATTCGGCCCCCGTCTAGCTCGTAGAGAAACAGACTGTAGCGCCCCTGCCGACCGCCGGCAAAGCGGTCTGAGCTAAAGGCAATCATCTGGCCATCGGGCGACCAGCACGGCTGGCGGTCGTGATAGACATCTCGAGTCAACCGTTCGAGCTGACCACTCTCCAAGTCGGCGATATATAGGTCGACGAACCCGCTCTGACCAGCCCCAGAAAAAGCGATACGCCGACCATCGGGCGAAAACGAAGGAGAGGAGATAGCCACGATTTCGTCATAGTTCAGAACGCTTAGCTCCCGCTTCTCTTCTACGTCCCATATATACAGGCGATCCCGCCCTCTGCTTTTTGCCGAGAAAGCGAGCATCTTCCCATCGGACGCAACGGCAATGGTCGTGGAGAGTGGGTGCAGAGATTCAAACGCGGGCAGACGCTCTCCCGCTACGATAATCTCTGGGGCCTTGTCTTCTCTCTGAAGCGCAATCTGCGTATAACCCTGTGAGTTGGTGAAATAGACAAACATCAGGCTATCGTTTTTTCCGGGAACGATCGTGGGCTTTATATTGAACCCCTCGCCCGTGCGCACGTGGGCCATCTGAGAGGGCAGATCGCTCCCAGCGATATCAGGCAGATAGCGCTTGCGCAGGCTATAGAGCCACGCCTCGTCAAACTCGGCCAGTGTCTCCCCCGTCGTCAGCAAAAAAACGTCTCTAAATGCCTCAGCCCGCCACCAATTCTGAAAGAGCTGCTCAAAGACATCTTCTCCGTAGCGAGCAGCCATAAAGTGACAAATCGACTCACCCTCTTTGTACATTTGAAACGTGCCGTAGATAAAATGCATCTGGGCGATCGAAGCAAGCCGACGCGAAAAGAGAGCATCCCGCAGGATCATGTCGCCAAAGGTCGACCATTCGCTAGACCAATACTCGGCTAGACCCTCTGTAAACCACAGCGGGGCCGGGCGAAAGTCGTGTATGCCGTGTCGCTCCAAAACGCGGGCAATCCGGTCAAAGGTAAATACGTGCACCAATTCGTGGTGCAGGACGCGCTCAAAGTCTGGCAGCGAACCGCTCAGCGGCAGGGCGACGCGACCCTTGAGATATTCGGTAAACCCCGCTACCCCCTCCGGCAGCAGGTTCGGTATGATATTGGTCTGTTCAAAATAGATATGCGACGAATACACGATGAGCGGAATGCGCCGCTGAACCGTATGAGCAAATTTTTGTTCGAGGTCGAGATACTGACCTTCGGCCATATGAGCTGCATAGGAAGCCAACTCCCGCTCTTCTTCAAAAAAGAACACGTCAAAGTGCGGCGTCTCCATCTTCTGCCATGAAAATTCGGCAAAGTTCACTTTGTTTTTGCCAAAGCCGCCAAACTGCGCGTGCAGCGGAGCCGCAAGCAGCAGTAGGAATAAAAACACTTTAGGCGCGTTCAAGATACCCACTCACCTCTTCTTCAGCCCGTTCAAGGGGACGGCGAATTTCCACCTGACGCCCCTCTTCCAAGCCTGCTTGATACGCCTCACTAGGGCGCACTCCCCGCCCGTAGCGCACGCGCACGTGGGGGTTTATATGACGGTAGTACGTACGCAGTTTCTCATCGCCTTTCCATTGGACCAAGGCTCCGTTTTCCGTTCGCTCCGTCAAGTCGCGTTCGCGTAGCTTTCGGTAAAATCCTTCCATAACACCCGACCAATAGCGCTGCCTCTCGCGGTTCGACGCAATCCCTAAAGCGCGGCGATAGCTCTCCCACAGCGGCTCCATCAAACCAGTGAGATAGTCGTACACGTAGGCCGCCATTTCTATATTAGCGTCCGTGCCATATACCTCTAAAATTGTGGCCGACTGGTCGCGTGCTGGGATATACGTCTCTGCCCAAATAGTCTCTACAAAAAAGAAGTCCTGCAGAATAAGAGACAGCCAAAGCTCAAACGAAGCCCGACGGCCTTTTGCCGGCCCCAGAGACCGCCTCCCAAAATGGCGCTCCGCATCGAGAGAGACCACATCGAGGTTGTAGTCCAGCAATATCTGGCGTGCCTTGCCTACTGCGACCTCTGCTTCATGTTCATTGGGGCTCTGTGCCAGGGATAGAACCTTGCGCAGTCGCTGCAGCAGTCGATCCTCTGCGGTGGGTTTCCCCGTCGCTGACACCCCTCGTGCTCGGGGACTACAGCGCAGCTTTTCACAGGCTCTGCGAAAGGCTGGACCATGTGGGGGCTCCCCGCTTATAGCGAGCACCTCGTCGACATACTGATGGGCCATTTCGTGACGCAGCGTGTCGAGCACGTCAAGCCAAGGATCCTCTTCGATATGAGCTACAGCAATAACTAGCCGGCGCTCTCCCCCGTGCCAACGGCCTAGAAAAGAGCGTGCATCGACAATTTCAACAAGGGGTATACGAAGCGCTGACTGCAGATATTCAGCGTTGTAGTGCTGCCACCACAGCACTAGCTTTCGCGTCCAGGCTACGCGTAAATCCGCGGCCAGACGTGCCGCATCTTTCATATTATCGAAGCGTGCGCAAAAACGATGGACTCAGGGTGCCGCGCGCGACCTCCTGCACGGGACCTTTCATCGTCAGCTCAAAGTTCTCGTCGACGTCTATATGCAGCGTGCCGCCCGGTGACTTAACGGTTACCGGCGTCTTAACCAACCCCAATCGCACGGCCGCGCTCGCAGCTGCGCAGGAGGAGGATCCCGAAGCCTGCGTTTCTCCGGCTCCTCGTTCCCATATGAGAATGTAGATTGAGTTTGGTCCGAGTGGGACCGCCAGTTGGACGTTAATCCTGCGGGGAAAGAGCCTGTGGTTCTCCAACGCAGGCCCTAGACTGAGCAACTCTTCTCGCGTCCATTTCTCACCCCGTTCGCGAAAGAGGACGCAGTGAGGATTACCCACGCTAACGCCGGTAAACTGCATGCTCTCACCACCTACCTTAATGGGTTTCTCGATCAGCTCTTTGCTCTTTAAGGTGCAGGGAAGGGCCTTGGGCTCAAACGTAGCTCGGCCCATTTCTACCGTAGCTGCGCTCGCTTCACCCAGCTCGTCGACGTGCAGCTCTATCCGAACCAGCCCCCCTTTGGTTTCTACGGTAAACGATCTTTTGCGGACGCGACGCGTCGCGTGTAAATAGCGAGCAAAAATGCGCAACCCGTTGCCAGACTTCTCGGCTTCGCTGCCGTCAGGGTTGTAAATACGCAGACCAAAATCGGCTTTTTTACTGTCGCTTAGCGCGAGAATTCCGTCTGATCCCACGCCCCAATTGCGGTCGCAAATCTTTCGAATATTTCCAGGAGTCAACTTAAAATCGAGTTCGGCAGGATCTACGGCGATGTAGTCATTCCCCAGACCGTGCCCTTTAAAAAAAGCGTTTTTCATATGTGCCTCCAGCGCTGCCCAAAAAAGCGAAATGCGGGCGTGCCTCTTGCCGCCCGCTAGTGATTTTCATCGTAACTTGAAAGTAGAAATTGACCTCTAGGTGGTCAACTGCACTGGAGAGGCCGCTTTTCTCCTCATATATTAAAAAGATCATGTTCTATATACACACGGCCCTACCAGCCGAAGCGCGTCCTATCATAGACCACTATGCGCTGCGCGCGCACGACGCCTCAGCCCCGTTTTCCCTCTATACGGGTCCCCAAACACGGCTCGTTGTTTCGGGCGTTGGGAAGACGGCTACGGCTGCATCCGTAGCCTACACCTGTGCCCGGTTTAGCGACCAGCCAGGTCCTTGGCTCAACGTGGGCATTGCCGGCCATAAAACGGCTGCGTTGGGGACCGCTCTCTGGGTGCAAAAGGCCGTAGATACAGCGACAAATACCCCCTTCTTCCCGGCGCTGGCGCTGTCTCCCCCCTGTGCTGGATCCGTTCTACAAACCGTTGATCAACCTCGCGCTGACTATTTGACCGATGCTCTGTATGACATGGAGGGCAGTGCCTTTTTTCAAACTGCACAGCGCTTTGTAGCGGCCGAACTCGCGCACAGTGTAAAGATTGTATCTGACAACAGCGAAGCTCCTTGGCAATCCCTTAACCGAGAGCGCGTCCAGGGCTGGATCAACGACCTCCTTCCGGTGATTGAACGCATGCGCACTGAGCTAGAATCACTGGCAGCAGTCTGGCTTATACAGCAGGCAAACCCGCCGCACTTTGAAGGTACGCTCAGCCAGTGCCGATTCAGCCAAACGCAGAAAAATAGGCTACGCCGGCTACTCCAGCAGTGGCATTCCGTAGCGCCGAACACGCCCCCTTGGCCACCGGATCACTCGGAGAAAAGTGCGGCCGGTCTACTCGATGCTCTCGAAGCCCGCCTTGGCGATCCGTCTCACCTCCCCTACTAGCCATGTTCAAGACGATCTACGTTGAGGAGGCCGTAGCACACCATCCACGCACGCTGGCCACGCTGGCCCGTTTTAGCGACGCGCAGCGCATCCCCTGTAAGCACTATGGTGAGGTCTTTAATCGCGCGGCGCAAAACTTCCGCCTACAAAAGCGCCAGCCGTCTCTGATCCTGGCCGAAAAACGAGGACAGCAAGTGCTACCTACGCCGGCAGGATACGGCATAGGAAGTCAGACGAACTTCTATTTTTCCCATATGCTGAATTGCTTGTACGACTGCCGATACTGTTTTCTACAGGGCATGTACCGAAGCGCCCACATGGTAGTATTTATTAATTACGAGGATTTTTACGAAGCAATTGATGAACAGATTGAGCAGACCTCTACAGAGCGCCCCTACTTTTTTTCCGGATACGACTGCGACAGCTTAGCCTTAGAGGGTATAACGGACTTTACACGAGATTTTCTCACCTTCTTCGCCCAGCGCCCCCATGCAACGCTAGAGCTGCGCACCAAGAGCGTGCGCACCCATTCACTGCTAGAACGAGATCCCTTGGACAACTGCGTGGTCGCCTTTAGCCTGACGCCCTCCGCGATTGCAGACGTGCTAGAGATAGGTGCACCACCTGTCGCGCGGCGCATAGAAGCCCTCGGGACACTAGCCGACCGCGGATGGCCCATTGGCCTCCGCTTCGACCCTCTGCTCTATCATAGCAAATGGCGCGAACACTACCGCAAACTATTTGAAGCCGTCTTCGCACGACTGCGCACCGACCGCCTACATTCTGTCAGTCTAGGCCAATTTCGCCTTCCGCAAACCATGTATAAACGCATGCAGCAGCTCTATCCCGATGAGCCACTCTTTGCCTGGGGGTTGGCGGAAAAAGATGGACAGATTTCCTATCGCAGCGAACTGGCGGAGAGCCTGCACGCTTTTTGCCGCGACGAACTTTTGCAGCATATAGATCCAAACATCTTTTTTCCCTGTCCATCCACCACACTAAATGACGGTGTAGCACCGTGAACGTACTCATTACAGGCTCTTCCTCTGGCATCGGACGGGCGCTGCGCGACGGCCTTCTTGCCGCCAATCACACGGTTGTCGGTATCGCACGTCGGCGGCAGGAAGCGACCGATCGCTTTTTTCCCATCGAGTTAGACCTGAGCGACCTCGACTCTCTTCCCCGGGCAATGGACAGACTACAGGGCACCCATTCTCCAATAGACGCCGCTGTCTGCTGCGCAGGACGCGGCCATTTCGGAACGTTAGAACAGTTTTCTCCCTCGCAGATACGCGACTTGATTGACCTCGACTTTACCAGCCATGCGCTTGTTGTGCGATCTCTACTGCCGGCCATGAAGAAACGACGTGCCGGTAGAATTGTGTTATTGGGATCGGAAGCTGCGCTGCGCGGCACTCAAAAGGGCACCATATACTGCGCTGCCAAATTTGCGCTGCGCGGCTTTGCGCAAGCACTCCGCGAAGAGACCGCTCGGCACGGCATTGCGGTAACGCTCGTCAACCCGGGTATGGTGCGCACGCCTTTCTTTGATGAACTCAGCTTCAGCCCCAATAGGGACGATTCGTGCGCGATAGAACCGACCGACGTTGCCCAGGCCATTCACGATGTCCTACAAGCTCGCAGCGGAACGGTATTTGATGAGATCAACCTCTCTCCCCAAAAGCGCGTTATAGATTTTAAAAAGAAAGGTGACTAGACCGCATGTGGATAATCACGCAGGCTCTAATGGTGCTGGCGATGGGAATGCAGTTGACCGGGTGCACCACCGTGCGCCATCAGCTGGGCCGAGTGCTCATTAGCGACGAGACGGAATACGCCTTGGGGGCACAGCTAGCGGCGCACATAGATACGACGCAGACGAGCTTGGACAACCCAAACATACAGCGCTATGTGGAGCGCATAGCAACCCCCTTGGTCGAACTGGCACAGGTCGATCGCCCCGGCGCCACCTACCGATTTACCGTATTGGACGATCCTACACAGGTCAATGCGTTCGCCGTTCCCGGCGGCTTTCTCTACGTGTATTCAGGGCTGATCATCGCTGCCGAAGACGAGGCCGAACTAGCCGGCGTGCTCGCCCACGAAATTGGACACATCGTCGGGCGCCACTCGGCCAATCAGCTCGCCTCTCAGTTTGGGATACAGCTACTCAGCGCTATCGCCCTAGGCGAGGAAGCGTCGAAATACGCGGTCGACATAGCCCAAATGACCGCCCAGCTTAGCAGCGCCCGCTTTAGTCGAGACGACGAACGCCAAGCGGACCGCTACGGACTGCGCTATGTTGTCGAGAGCGGGTACGATCCAACGGGATTAGTGCGCTTCTTCGAAAAGCTGGGTGCGCTAGAAGGAGGCAAGCGAACAAGCGTCGAAACGCTCTTTTCCTCGCATCCGGCCACCGAAGAGCGCATACGAGATATAGAGGCGAGGATTGAGCGCTCAGGCATTGCGACGGGACAGCGCAACGCACAGCGCTACATGCGGGAAACGGCCGTCCTTAGACGGTAAACAAACGGCGGAGAGGTCGGGGCTTAATCGCGCCCACCAAGCTCTTCAAATGGAAGAAAGTAGGGACGGGAAAACATAGAAAAATGCCCGCTCTCCTTTTCGCGTGCCGTAACGATAAGTCTGTTCATCGGACGCGTCAGCGCGGTACTACAGCGGTATGAAAATACGCCCGTACCTCGATCGAACTGCGCATCAACGCGACCCCATTCAGATACGAACATATTGATTACGCCCGGGCGATAGCGCTTTGGATCCAGCAGGCGCATAGAAAATTCCTCTGGCGGATTTTGCGCTAATTCTATCGCATCGGGTTCCACGTCGACCACGTGGAGAGGTCCGGTATTGAGCTTGAAAACAAATCGATCCATATCCAAGTTTTTGCCCACAATGGCAAAGCGGGGTATGCGCCGTGGATCGGTCCGTTCATCTACGGCTCCCTCGTCTTGGGCAAACATGATTTCAAAGCCCAGATCGCGCGCGATTTCCACCACCACTTCGTTATACTCGCCGTAGGGATACGCCAGCACGTCACTCGCCATGCCGTTGTCGGCCAGCGCCTGCTGAGCCTTGCTCAGGTCCTGCCGCACCCAAGCTGCGTAGGCCTCGCGCGTATGCCCCTTTTGGGGTCTGCCAATCCGCGGATGATCATAGCTGTGATTGGCAATAGTCGCACCCCATGCGCGCATCTCCTCCAGCATAGCCCACGTCAGCGCACCCGGCGCATTAGAGTACAGCCGTTTGGCATCGGCAAACACGGTGAAGGGATAGTCGAATTCTTTTAGGACCGGGAATGCGCGTTCGTAAATGGAGCGGTAGGCATCGTCAATGGTGATCAACACCGTTTTCTGCGGGAAGGGCTTACCGCTCGAGAGAAGCTGCCGAAACGCCTCCATAGAAAGGACGCGATATTCATTATCCCGCAAATACTGCATCTGCTGACGGAATTTATCGACCGATATATTGGTCGATGGATAGGCACTTTCGTCAAAGCGATGATAGAGTAGGACGGTGGTATATCCGGGCCTGTCCGCCCAACCGCCTGCTGCCTGAGACAGGAGCAAAAACGCCG
Organism: uncultured bacterium; assembly: GCA_937942165.1. Taxonomy (GTDB): domain Bacteria; phylum Latescibacterota; class UBA2968; order UBA8231; family UBA8231. The sequence goes on from CALDFW010000020.1 coordinate 19,885, forward strand.
CGTAAAGGAGCGATCTCACAGGATGCTATCTCTCTTCCCCATCAAGCTCTTCCAGTGCGTTCCCGCGGATCATACGCTGCACGTCGGCGACGTATTCCTCGCCGCGTGTCGAATAGCTGCGCAGCCCATCGGCCAGCACATGCCCTCTAATCGGACCGTTCTCTGCACGGGCCTGTGCGCGCAGTGAACGCAGATTTTCATAGGATGGGTGGGTATTGAGGTTGCGCATATAGCTGCGCACGCTGCCGGCAATATTGTCGTACATCGCGAGGCGAAAACGCGAAGATTGCGCACCGCTCGCCGTCATCCCCTTGAGATCGCTGCGCCAAACGCGCTGACCGTAGAGGTTATTTCCCTGACGGGCAAAGCGAGAAGTTCCCCAACCCGATTCAATCGCCCCCTGAGCCAGAACCAACGAAGGCGGTATCACGTCTACCCGCCGAAGCAGTTCGCGCAGGGAGTCGGCTCGCGTGCTGAGCGCGCTGTTGGACCGAGCGAGCGCGTAGTGTTCGGCCATGTCCTGTAGAAACAGCCCGTCTGATGCGCTATTTTGCAAGCTCAAGAGACGCTGACGGCGACTCAAAATCGTCTCGTTGTGAAACCGTGCAATTGATTCGAGGATTGAGAAAAAAAGGGCCTTTTTCCGCCGTACGGGCAGCGTGCCAATGTCGACGGGCACAGCCGCCAGAGAGGCAATTCCACCAGCCTCGCGCAAAAGCGGTTCGGCCTCTGCGACGGAATCGGCGCGCATGTGGAAAAAAAGTCGGTCGGCCGGCGCCCATGTCTTCGCTTCAAGTGAGTCCGCGACCAACACCCGGTACCGCAGCGTGCCGCTGTCCACGACCGAAACGGCTACGAGCCGCTCGTGCTCGAGTAGTTGGTCCCCCTTAGACGCAGCATGTGATTCACCCGCTGGACCCGCGGCAAAGCACGGCTGGTCGTAGCTGATAGCCCATACGGCAAGTATTAAAAAAGGGATTCGCATAGGGCCCAATATGCTCCATTAACGGAGCAGCAGCAAGCGACGCACGTGCGTTTTTCCCGCGATATTGAGGCGGTAGAAATAGGTCCCCGACGCCACGCTATGACCGCTATCATCGCGCCCGTCCCACTGCAGGACGTGCATACCAGGCTGGAGCGTTCCGGAGAAGAGCGTGCGCATCTTCTGTCCCAAGCCGTTGTAAATGGCCACGTCTACACGAGCACCGTCCCCAACCCCTACGGCAAAGGGTATCGAGGTTTCTGGGTTGAATGGATTGGGATAGTTCGGAAGCAGAGCGCTGACAGACGGCGGCGATGGACTCCGATCTAATTGCAAGCGGACCAACGTGCCGTCTGCTCGCAGGATGTGGCCTTCTACCACCTGCGCTCCAACCGGCAGCGTCCACAGCTGGCGCACGGCTTCCAACGCCTGCTGCGATGAAGGCTGCGCAACCAACAGACGCGTGGCGTCTCCTTCATTCCAGGCCTGCATCTGACCTCCCCCTCTTCTCCACGGTGACTGAGCGAGCGATAGAGAGGCCACATCACAGTCCGAAAGTAGTAGGGAAAGGCCCGTAATATCCTCGGACTGCCCCAGCCTCAGCGCTCCCTCTTCATCAAGGGAGACCAGGGCGTGCACGGCGGCCCGCTTAGCCGCATCCAGTGGAGTTCGTTCCATCCCAACGCGCCCAAAGTTTTCCGCCAATAGCATAAAGTCGTCTAAACCAACCATATTATCGCCGTTAAAATCAGCCTGAACGGCTGCTCGATTGGCGTATACAGTGGTATTAAAGTGATCCACTAGGATTGCAAAGTCGGCCAAATTGATGCGATTGTCGTCGTTGGCATCTCCCACCGGAAGCTGTTGGCTCGTATCGCTGACCACCCATTCAAACGCGAGCAGCGTATCGCCGAGTTCAGCCCCGACCTCTATTTGATCGCCAACGACGTGGCCCTGAAGGTGGATGTCTGATTTGACGAGCAGGCGATACGCCCCGGGTGGAATTTGCCCCAAGTTAAACTGACCGTCTGCATCGAGCGTGTGCTGTATACCCGCCCTGAAACGGTCTTCGTCATTAATGGGCGAAGCGAGCAGCACATCCTCGTCGTCGTAGAAAAGCAGAGACACCTGCATATCGTCACTTTTACCCTGTAGGCCAACGCGTCCCTGCACCGAATAATCGCGTACGGCAATTTCGGTTGGTCGGTCTGGAATAAAGGGCGGAATCCAATCACCTGCGCTGTTGACCACGGCACTGCTGCGGTTGAGATCGGGTTCATCATCGATACTGATCAGCGCAATCGTATCGACCCGAGTCACAAATCGTAGTTCACCCAGTAGCACGGGGCTCACCCCCGAATTGATAAGCGGATTGGCCATGCTCTGCGCGAGGGACAGATTCACCTTACCCAATCCGTTTCCATGCAGCTCGTTTTGTACAGATCGCCCTTCAAAAGCACTCGCTAATCTGAAGGGTTGAACGCCGGTAAAATCTTCGCTCTCGGCGCTTATTACAGAGTCCGTCAGCACGTCAATCAGGTCTAAGCTCTCCGCATCATAGCTCATGTAGAGCGAGACGCCGGTAAGGTCGTGCGCCGTGGGCACGATATAGGCTCGCACCAGCAGCGTATCCCCGATACTAAAGTGCTTCTCATTGGCCACTTCGAGCTCAAAAAAGGGCGAGGGTTGGGATACGGCCCACACGGTATCGGACGGTGCCGATTTCACGCCTGCATTCCCAGAAATCACGTAGTAGAAAAATGTGTCGGCCAGCGTGGCAGCCGGATCGATAAACCTGCGCGTTCCGGCGGCAAGCGTATCGATTGACTCATACGCCCCCTCTCTGGTCTTGGAGCGAAAGATGCTGTATCCAGTCGTCCTGCCCAACTGCTCGTCGAGTTCAGGTGCCTGCCATACCACTTCGATCTGACGACCTAAATCGCGCCCGAGATCTCGAGCTTCTACTGCGGTCGGCGGATGCGGTGGATCTCCCAATCGCGCGTCTTCGTTTATAAAGATCTGCATCTGGCCATCGGCAGAGGATAGAGCTGCAATGTCGTTTGCTCCATCGCCGTTGACGTCCAGTATCGCCGTGCGCCGCAGGGGCACCTGAGAGGCGATAATATCGCGCACTACAAAGCCCTCTCCAGCCTCGTTTTCTAAAAAGGCAATGTATTCTCCTGCGGAGCTAGCTACGACCAGATCACTGTAGATGTCTCGGGTTAGATCTGCAAAATACATATCCGCAATAGGCAGGTTGACGTTGATGCGCTGCGTCAGCACCAACTGGCCTTCACCGTCGTTGGTCAACACGCTGACGTCGCGCGAGGCGCGATTGCCCACCAAGACATCGTTATCACCATCGGCGTCAAAGTCGAGCACCTGCACGCTGACCGGCTCGAGACCTACCGCATAATCGCTGCGCGCAAGAAATCCCCCCTCCCTATCGGCCAGCAGCACGGACACCGTGCCGTCTATACTATTGGCTACAACTAAATCGCGCCGATCATCGGCGTTTAAGTCGCTCGCAGCCAGCGCCATCGGCCCCTCGGGAACGCGCAGCGTCGCACGGGAACTAAACGTGCCCCGCCCACCGTTGTACAGCACGGTTATTGAGGCATCGTCCCAGTTGGCCGTGGCCAGATCGGCATCCCCATCAGCGTCAAAATCGGCGGCTACCACATCGGCGAGTGCATGACCTATGTATATATCGCTGCGATCGCCATTAAAGGCTCCCAAACCGTCATTGGACAGGAGGGAAATAGACTGCGCTATTGGATCGGCGACAATCAGATCCAGCGATCCATTAAAAAGGGGCGCTACGGCTAGGGCAACGGGCCGATCCCAGCGTTCATAAGGCGTATTCTCTTCCGGAAAGGCCTTCGCATCGTCAAAAGCCCCCAGCCCATCATTCAGGTGAATACGCACCTGTCCCCCCGCACTGTCGGCCAGCGCTAAGTCGGGCTTTCCATCGTCGTTAAAATCAGCGACGAGTAAATCGGCCGCTCCGCTCCCAGCCAAGATCGGCTCCTGCGCACTGAGGGAAAGCGCTCCACCCGCGCCCAGAAGTTGGATCGTAGTGCTAGACGAACTGCCCAGCGCATCGCTTTCAATTGTAAGGACGGCGCTGTGCACGCCCGCTTCTATGGGAGAAAATTGAAGACCCATTTCCCGCACTCCGCCCGGTGCAATGCGCAGCGGTGCTTGCACGTCAGCAGAAAACGACCCGCCCTCTATAGACAGCGAAGAAATATTGAGATCGGCATTGCCGCTATTGGAAAGCTCGATGGTTTCGACGCGCATACCCATCAAGTCCACTGTACCAAAATCGACTGCATAACTCGACAACGTGATATCGGCCGCCGTTCCCACACCGTCAACCGGCACCTCACGTATGATCCCCTGGCTGGCCGACACGATTAAATCTGAAGAAATACCACGGGCTACTAGCGGCACAAATCGCAGCCGCACAAGCGCCTTTTGCCCGGGAGAAAGCGAGGTCGGAAGCTGGTTGAGCACGCGAAAGGCCGAATTCTCAAACAGAGCGTTACGCAAATCTAGGGTAGCATTGCCCTCATTGCTTAGCAGGATCGTCGTATCCACGTAGGAACCAATCCGGACAGAGCCGAAGTTTAAAGCACTTGGCTGGACGGTCAGGCGGGCCTGCACACCGGTACCCACCAGCGCGATCCGTGCACTTGCCTGTTCTGAGTCGTTGCTGCGCAAGACCATCTCCGTGGATTCGATGCCCGATGCGTTGGGCTCAAATCGCACCTGAACGCTGCCCGTCTCACCCGGGTCAACCGTGAGCGACACGGGCGTTACGCTGAAGGCACTCTCTCGATCTATGCTAATATTTGAGACCAAAAGGGGCGCGTCCCCCTCGTTGTAAATAGTGAGTGGAAGTGACTGGGCCTGCCCAACTCCAACGGCTCCTAGATCGAGTCGTTCTACATCGGCGCGGAAACGCGCTTCAGGCTCAAATTGAATAGTCGAGATCCCCTCTCCGCGCGTGAGTCCAAAAATGCGTTTCTCATCGCCCGGCAGCACGCCAATCCAGCGCGCACTCAGATCCTCCAAACCCGTGTTGATCGGCGTCCAGCCCCGTCCAGCGTCTTTTGACCTGAAGAAACCGCCCGTGGCCGTTGCCACATAGAGCAGGTCGGCGCGATTGAGATCCAGCGCAACGGAGCGCACATTCAGATCCGATAAGCCCTCGTTGGCCGTGTGCCAATTGGCACCGCCGTCCTCGCTTATAAAGACGCCAGCGCCGTAGGTACCCACCGCTGCAAACGCACTCGTTTCTAACTGATCAGACAGCGCGATACTGTGGATGCTCTGACCTGCCAAATCGGCTACAGACTCCCAGCTCGTTCCCCCGTCATAGCTGACAAAGAGCCCTACGCTTGTCCCCGCATAGACCGTCTCATTCTGAAAGGGATGAACGGCCAGAGTAAATACGATTTCGAAATTTGTATCCCCTCCCACCAACTGCCAAGTTTCCCCTGCATCTTCGCTCAGATAAACACCCTGCCCAAACGTTCCGACGTATACCCGCCCCTCAGAGCCGACACCCACCGAAAGCACACCGCTCGAAATGCCTGCAACCGAACGCCATTGACGACCTCCGTTGTCGCTTATCAACAGGCCGTTATTGACTCCTGCATATAGTCGCGTAGCTCGAGACGGATCAACGGCCATGCTAAGGACACTCCGGTCGACCAACTGCACTCCGCTGGGCTGCCACGTATTTCCGGCGTCTTCACTGCGATAAAATCCGTTGGCCGCTCCGGCAAAGAGCGTGTCGGGACGACCCGGATGGAAAGCCAATCGACTCACTGAGGCACCTATTCCGTCCTCTACGCGAGTCCACACATTCAGACCTGCAAGTACCGGCGAAACTAGGCCGAGGCCGAGCCAGACCCAAACACTCCACAGCAACCCGAATCTCTTTGCATATAGCATCATAGTCATACCGCGTATCAACCTATCGAAGCACAATCACCGGACGGTGATAGCGCTGTCCACCTGCAATCAGTTCGACATAATACACGCCGGCCGCAACCCGACGTCCCCCGTGATCCTGTCCGTCCCATCCCACGCTCCACACGCCAACTTCTTGAAACCCGTCTACAACCGTGCGCACAGACTGACCCAGTACGTTGTAGATCTGTATGCGCACGGGACCCGGCAGCGATAGACCGTATTCGACTCGCACGATCTCGACATCCGTCAACACCGCGGGATTGGGATAGACCAGCAGGTCTGGAACTGCCTGTATCTGGTCTGCTGAAACGCGTCCGACTCGATAGAGTCCAGGCCTAGTGATCGGTGCGGCAAGCCAGCCCGTCGCACCCTCTCTCCGCGTGGGCAGAGCATCCCAGCGTTGGTCGCCTTCATTCCACTCCAAGACGCCGAGCGTATCATCAGCATTTGCACCAGATATAAAGTTGACCGTAACGGGCGCGCTCCAAGCACGTCCGCCGAGCAGGTCAATCGAATAGACGGGCTGCCCTTCACTTCCCAACGGTACCTCATTGGGATGGACGCGGTAAATAATGGCCATTTGGCCAGGCTGAGCCGCAGTACTTGGAATATTGAGCATGAGCTGTAGGTCGGGACTCTGCACGTTGGCACCCACTTCGTCTACCCAAGCCAGTCCAATTTCCTGACGGCGCACCCCTTCATTACCCCCGCGATCTCGACCCCGTACAACCGCTTCTACATACTGCGTATCTTCCCCGGGATCGTGCACGTAGGATGCTACATAGGTGCTATCGCTGCGACGTACGACCTCTAGATCTTGGCCGTGAACGCTTATTGAAGGGGGGGCGACCAGCGACTCATCAGGTATGACGACAAGCTCTATTAACTCGCTGAATACGGGATGCCTTTGCACCGTGAGAGCGAACTCAGGCGCGCGCAGATCCTGTTCGATCAATACGCTTATTTCGGCCTCAGCTACATTGCCTTGAGGATCGCGCACCGCAACGGGCAGTAAGCGGGTACCGCTCTGCCCGGCGGGAACGAAAACGAACAGGCGCGCGCCCTCTAGACGAGCCGTTATTCCCGCCTGCGCTTCCACGCTCCATACGAGTTCTCCAACAGGTGTATCCGCATCGTTTACAAAGACCCCGAGATCAATCTGCTGTTCGGGATTACCCGCAGTTAACAGAATCTGGGGCAGCTCGGAGATTTCGGGCGCTACGCCTCCCCGCAGCACGACGACTTCGACCGTCGTCAGCTCCGTATTGCCCACGGGATCCCGCACGACAAACTGTATCTTCTCTATCGAAGGACCGGCCGCACTGGCATCGATGGTCACGACGTGCGTTGCAGGATCAATTGAGACAATAAGTGCTTTCTGTCCGCTAGCAGACCAGACCAATGCATCGTCTGGATCATCATCTACTACGTATTCGTCCAAATCTATAGACGTATCGATCTGTCCCTCTTCCACTTCAATACGCGGCAGGGGACGCACCTGAGGCGACAATCCCATGCCGTTAACCACAACTTTCAGCTCCACCGCATTCTTGCGTCCCGTCACATCCGTCGCCTCAACGATAAGCGTCTCCGAGCCGGTAAATTCTCGGTCGCTTAGCGACAAATAGAGGCGCGATGATTCACTATTCACCTCAGCGCGTATGCGCCCTTCTGCCAGAACGCTCCACGCCAATTCCGGCGTCGGACCGCCGGCCCCTCCCACCGCGTAGTCTCTCAGCACGATACTCGAATCCACTCTTCCAGCAATCAGTTCAATCTCGGGCAGCGTTTGCAGTGAAAAAAGCGGAGGGAGCCCAACAGTCAGCAACCCCGTGCGCACGAGTCCGTCCGTATCGGTAACGCGCACCACGACCTGCGTCGCAGAGAGCGCATTTTGCTCCGTTCCGTCGCGCCGCAACAATAAATCATGCGTTATGCGGTTAAACTGGACAGTCACTCCTGGCTCGGGCTCTATTTGCCATACGAGCTCACTCTCGTGATCTACGTCGTCATACACGTAGTCGTCTAAATCGACGCGGGCGGTTTCTTCCATGCGCTCCAAGCTAAAAGCGGGAAATTCTGCCAGCTGCGGAGGCTCACCGCTACGCGCTAGGAGAACCGGCACAATAGCCTCGTCGCCGTTCCCCTGAGGATCGGTCACGCTCACGCGCAGCTCAGCCGGATTTATGAACCCATCGGTAGCGCTTACGTTCAGCGTCCGCGTCGCCACGTCAAACACCCCTTCAACACCCTGCGTCGGAAAGAAAGACCAGCTCAGGGTCTCGTCGCTGTGATCGGGATCAGCGGCCCAGGAATCCAGTTGGATTTGGACATTTTCACCTTCCCTCAAACCGACCTTAGCCGCCGTGCTTAAACGCGGTCCGAGATCGTCCTCGCTGCGCAAGATACTGACTCGCACCGTGCGCTGATCGCTATTGCCATCGGGATCAATGGCCGCGATGGCAAGGTTACCTGAACCTGCAAAACCGCTTTGACCGCGAATCTGGAGCACCCCTGCTGAGATAGATGCAACCAATCCACTGTCCGCCTGAACGGACCAACCCAATTCTTCAACCGGGCTGTCATCGCTCACGTACCCATTTAGATCGACGGTGGCCGTTTGCCCACCGCGAAATCGAACTTCGGCCAGTTCGGCTAATTCGGGCCCCACGGATTGCCCCTCTTCCAACACAATCGCCACCTGACGGGTGGAGGTGCGCGCGCCAGAAGTATCCTGTGCTGTGATGTGCACAATTCCACGAGCGGCCTGAAATCCGCTGACGAGAACCTGTCTATCGACTACCTGTGCCCCTATCGGACCTTCCACTTCGAGAAAGACCTGCATTGATTCGATCGGATCGTCCCGATCAAACACGATATCTTCAAAGGGAATAGAAACTGCCCCCCCACCGATTGCGGGGTAAACAGTCTTGAGCTGTTGTCCTTCTGGGTGATCATTCACAGGGGTGACCTCAACAACGGTCTGTACAGTGTCGGCCAGCTCCGTGGGATCTCGCACTATGAAAGAAACGGAACGATACCCAAAAAAATCGGGGTCGGGACGAAACGTCGCGATATGACTCTGGCGATCAACGTCTACATACAGCTCTGAAGCACCGGACGTCTCCCACACTAAGTCTGCTACGGCATGGTCGAGATCTTCGGCGTATGCGTCAAAATCCAAATCCTGATACAGCTGGTCTTCCGCGAAGCGAATGGTATCGGGAAAATCGACAATCCGCGGCTTGGAAAGCACTTCAATCCGCACCGTATCTGATGCCGTGAGCCCTTCAGCCACCTCTAAAGCCGTAAAGATCATCGCCCGCTGCCCCACAAATCCAGCGGCCGGTTGCATCGTAACCTCTCGCGTATTTGGATCGATCGTCGTGGGTATTTCGCTCAGACGCGAATGGGTCCACAGCACGTCGGTGGTCGCGCTATCTACATACGCATCCAGATCGAATACCAACGCCGTTTCCCCTTCAATAATCGTCAGGTCGGGCAGCGGATCGATGCGGAAACCCGTCACGCGAATCACGGCTTCGCCCAGCGGCTTAGCAAAGGGCTTTTCCACGCCGGGATCTTCAATCGTAACGTAGTGGGATCTAAAATCATGACCGCGCTCTTCCAGGGCCACGGCAACCGTCGGTGCTGCTGTGCGTCGCATCACTCTGAGCTGGAATCGAACTGCTACACCGCGCTCTGCTGCTCCTCCGCGCGCCGCTCCTCCCGCCGCTTCGACGTAGCGCATATAAACGCGACCATCCACTCTTTCGACGCTATTTTCCAGAGGAATGCCCCCCAGCATCTGACCGCTGTGAAAGGGAATCTCCGTTCCGCTAGCATCAATTTCTGCCGGTACCAGTGAAAACACCTGCTCGTCGTACGAGATAAAGAGACTATAGCCCGTCAGCTCTTGGCCATCGCCGTCGATAAATACTTCCATATCGACGACAGAGCCCAGCTCTGCGCTAAATGCGGTCTCTCCGTCTGCTCGACGCACTTCTGCGCGAGCAGCGGCTTCGACGGTAGAAGCGCCCAAAAAGCATCCAAACAGGATGAGTCCACATATGATCTTTATCGCACTCATCGCACTAGCACCATGCGCTTAGCCATAATCTGACCTGCAGTCTCTAAGCGATATATGTATACCCCACTAGCAGCGGGGCGTCCCTTATCGTCCCGTCCATTCCACCGCATGGTGTAATACCCGGTTTGCAATACGCCCTCCCATATGCTGCGCACGCGCTGCCCCAGCACGTCGTATACTTCCAACGAAACAGGCCCTCCTTCCGGCAGGGCGAAGGAGATCTGCGTTTCTGGATTAAAGGGATTTGGTGCATTTTGCTCTAGGCGAAGCGCCTGCGGCAGCCCTTTCCTAGTCTCTATCCCCTGAATCGCAGCCGGCAGTGGCCGATCCGCGTAGTCTATCAGTCCATCGACTCGGATCAGCGGCGGCGTTGGATCGTCTACGAGCGCGCGCATGTTCCAGTACGCAAGCCTTCCTCCCGCGTCCACGAGGCTTCCATCACGGCCAATCAGAACGCGACCCCAGAGGACTCCATAAGGCCGATCGCTGAGGGCATATAAAGAAGGCGTAGTAGAATCTGAAGGATCTACCCCAACCCATTCCCACTCGCTCTTGTCGTAGTGAAATTGCAGCGCATAAGCCCGCACAGATTCGGCTCCGCTCGAATGGATAACCCACCGAACATCCCGTCCGGCACGTACGCGTTCTTCGGGATTATCATACGCAATCAGTGCACTCCGGCCGTCGGTACCTACTTTATACACGGGCTGCATACCGCTCTGTAGAAAGTTGGCCCCAACCAGCGATAGATCTGCAATGTCAACGCGCCCGTCGCCGGTAATGTCAGCCTGCTCGCTGCCGGTACCTTCAACGACTTCCGCGCCGAAAAAGGCCGCCACATAGTCCCAATCCGCCAGCGTAACCTCATTATCTGCTACATTTGCTCCCGTCTCGTCCACATAGCCCACGACATCTCCTCCCCAGAGCCGAGCACGCTGGCCTTCGGGCGAACTCGAAGGCGTTATATCCTCCAGCGTCTGCCCGGCGTAGACCGAGAGATCGGCCGCGACCGCCTCGACATATCCATCGACGCCGACGTGCAGGTCCCACCGCCCCACGGGGACGTTGGACAGTTCAAAGCTTCCATCGGCAGCTACGGCCACCTGTATACCAGACCTATTCGGATCGAGATCGTTCGCCTCTGCAAATAGGGCATTCTCATCGGGACGATAGTCTCCGCGCGCCCTCAGCGTAAACGTCGCCTGAACCGTCATATCACTGCGACCTTCAAGCACCAGATTTCCGCGCACAGTGCCTCGTCCTGCAACTAGTTCCCCCTGCGCTAGAGAACCTCCCACCAATTCCACGACCGGCACACCATCTCGCTCGAGCCGTGACAGACTGCCGAATCCGTCCTCGACGATCAGTTCAATGGCGGCAGGCGCTTCTACAAACAGACTGCGCACCTCAAACGTCGCGAGGATCGCTTCTCTCCCAAGCCCGTCAATTGTCTCTAACCGCGGTTCAAAGTATTCAAACGTCAGGATCCGAGGCGTTCCATCGCCCCCCGAGAGCCGGTTGTTTACCATCTTCGCTTTGGAAAAGCCGCTGCCAATGGCAAACGGCTGTATGCCCTCTGCGACGCTGTCTTGATCTATTACTTCAAACAGAGCGGTATCCAGACCGAAACTGACCTGCACGAGGTCTACCCCAGACTCGGCATCGATCCGCACCTCAAAGACCTGGGACTGACCGCCGTTGGCCATGCTAAACTGCTCGGGTAGTAAGACGATAGGACGCGACACCGGCTCGCCCTCGACGGGGGCTTCCACCCGCACGGCACTCGGCACTTTCCAGCACTGGGCTCCCGTGAAGGTATCTCCGTCCGTGATAGACAAGTAGAGCGCGTACTGACCTTCGGCAACGGCCCCATCTGTTGACAGACCGCGCACCAGGTGATCAATGCCTATATCCAAATGATCAACCGTCGAGTCTTCGCTCAGGTCGAAAGCGCTATCCACCTCAGGGCTGGCTCGCCCGTCGGCTGAGTTTATTACGTAACTCGCCCCTGCGCTAAGTTCCTCATACAGCGGATACTCTCCCAAATCGAGCTCGCTGAGCACTACGCGAATCCGCGCATCGTCATCCAAGTCGACGTCTTGCCAAGAGACGCGTCCCGTCTGCCCGGGCGCGATGGAGATATCCATGGCCGGCTGTTGGGGAAAAATGGAAGGGGGATGGGCAAAGACCAGCTGCGATCCCGCGTCGTTGACATACCCGCCGTTCATCTGGGCAAGTCGGCGATTTTCACCGTCGCTTATCAGGCCGTATACGTAGTGAATCAGCCCCTCTGGGGGCACTCCATCACCCCGTTGGGCAAGAGTCCACAGATCCCAAACGTATTGGTTGTCTACGCGACGATCGGCATCTTCCGACAGGTTGCCCTGAATCAGAAGCGCACGCCCCTCATCGAGAGCCGTGCGCATAGCATCGGCTCCACCCGGTATGGCCAATCCACCATCGTCGGCCCTTTCAAGACTGTAGTAGAGTTCGATGGTCGCATCGCTGTCTAGGTCGCGATCTCCATCTACGCCGCTGCGTCCCCATGTAAAGGTGACGTAGCGCTGGGGGTATAGACCGCCCGTGCGGATCGTATCCACGCCCACGTGAGCGCGATCGTTTAGAGGGTCCAATCGCAGAAACGGTGAATGACGCACGTGCACCCGCCCGGCACTGCGAGCTAGGGCAATACTTTTGCCGTCGTTTACAACGGCCCAGATATAGTATGAGCCAGAAGGCACCAAGTTCCCCGACAGCACCTCCCATGTGAAGGTGCCCGCCTGATCGGTGAGCGCGGTCGGCGTCAGCGCGGTAGCGCCGGCCAGTCTGAACGCATCCGACGCATCCATGGCAACGTCTCCAACGCTCAGTTCGACGGCTTGGCTGTAAAAAAGACCGACAGCCGGCATATCGTCTACATCTGACACGGCGTAGTCGATGGTGACTTGGCTCGACCCATTACCATTCGGGATTCCAGCAGCATCGTACAGGGAACCAGAATCTACGGTCCGATCCACTTCGGGTCCCAGACGGGTAATTTCTGGCGCGTGGCGCACGATAATCCCCCGGCTCTGGGCCAAGGGAATCGACCCCGTGGGAGAAGCAATCACGTATAGGTAGTACAGCCCTGCTGGGAGTTGGCTGATATCTAAACGCACAGATCTGGGGACTCCTTCGCGCTCGACGTATATATCACCAGTCGAGATCTGCGCTTCTATCCCATTGTTCTCATCGACTCGCTGGAGTCCGCTGAACGCCGAAAAGAAAAAGCGATATTCCACATCATTGCTATCGTCGCCATCGCCTCCACCCAGCATATTGCTAGTAGACGCACTGCCTCCATCAAAAATGAGATCGGGCAATTCCTCGAGCAAAATCTCATCTTCAACGGGAAAAAACTGGCCCATCGCCTCTACGAGAGTATCGGTATTAGCTGCTAGAAAGGGTGCAAAACGCACCACCTGCATTGAGCCGAGCGTTGAAAAGTCTGCGGTAGATATATAGCCGATCTCTGGGCCCACTAGAAGGTCTGCCTCTGTCCCATCGGCAAAATCAATCCTGCCGTACGAAGAGACGTCTCCAAGTGCGATCCCGCTAACGCTGCAGGGAAACTGGACGTAGATCTTACCTCCCGCGGCCGCGGCTTGCTGGCTCCCTATGACAATGCGATCAATACGCGTAGAGGGCGTGGCATAAAAGCCCGGTGCTTCTCCTCCCGACGGCTCATAAACGACTCGCACCTCGTCTGCATGGGTGCTATCGCCATCCGTGTCGGCAATGGCGAGGCCCGTTGGCAGCTCAATCGATACGGCCTCATCGCTAGCCGCATCGTCCGCTTCCAGCGTTACGACCAGCTGCTGCCAGTAGCGGTCGTCTCCCAGTCCCGTCAGAGGCACCAAGTTGAGCTGGCTAGGAGTAATTTCAACCGTCTGAGCTCCTGCTGATACCAGTGCCGTCAGGCTGATGAGTAACGCGCGTCCCATTCGGCCCACAGGCTCAGACGCCATAGCCCAACGGCACATCCTGCGCTCTGCACAGAGAATAATTTTCCTCCAGCGTGCCCGTTTTATGGCGCTTGCGCTTCTCAAGCTATCCAATATGTTGCGTTTTTCGGTCAAAATAGACCCTGATCCTCCATTTGGTACGGCTTTGTTTTCGCCTTACACCCCAGAGAATAGCAAACGCCGTTCCATCCGTGCTCCACAAAAAACATTGGACGAAAAAAGGGACCTGCCACGCGCCATTGGCACGCGCTAAAGGTCCCCCCACTCCCTTCCTCATCACAATTATCTTAGCGCAGCAGCGTTACTCGTGCGCTGTAGCGCTGTTCTGCAGCCCGTATGGCGATAAAGTACGATCCGCTTGCAGCGGCACGCCCCCGTTCGTCTCTTCCATCCCAAACTGCGTGCCACGGTCCGGCCGAGCGCTGCTCTGCTAAGAGTTGGCGCACGGGACGTCCCAGCACGTCATACACGTCGACCTGCAGCCAGCCTGCATCAGGCATATCTAGCCCGACTGTGACCGAGGCGTTAAACGGATTGGGGAAGCAGCGGGGCTCTAACGGCTCTCCGGCCTGGGCAACCCCCTTGGCCGTCGACAGCCATCCAGCCCCCCGTATGCGACCGCGCAGTCGCCCCTCTGCCCATGTCGTGGACAGTGTCCATCGAATATTATCCTGCTCAAACGCCAAAACGCGATTCGCTTGGGGAGCCACGAGCGCAATTTCTACTTCGTGTTCGCCGGCGTATTCAATGCGGTATGCCCCCCCTGCTCGATACATCAGAAGCGGTACTCCAGATCCGCTTTTGAGTATCCTCAGCGCTCCATCTGCGCTTTCGAGCACCCGACCCGCTCCCACTGTGCCAGCCCTGAACGCCTGTTCCACTTTCGTCAGATTACCCGCTTCGTCGACAATGAGCGCGCGCAGATGGCCCAGATGACCCTCGCCTACTTGATGCTCCCACGTCACGGTGCGGGCGCTGCGCTCTACCGGAACGAGCGGCCCATCGTCCAATAGCATCGTTGCGGATCCAATCCTTTCATCGGCCAGCGCCGTCCAGCGCACGATTCCATCCCCGACTGCCACGCCTTCTAGGTGGACGATAGGCGGCCTGTGGTCTATGGGTATCACAGAAATTTCCACTCGATCTTCCCGACCGTGCACGTCTGCGACCAAGAGCGACACCACCATCGGCGTACGCACATCTACCACCACTAAATCGGTGCCCTCAATCAAAGCCTTCCCCGTTTCCGACTGCACGACATAGGAGAGAGCTCCGGCGAGGCGATCTCCTTCTCGGACCTGTAGTGGCCAGCGGCCCGACCCGCCCATCTCGACTTCTAAACGATCCGGCATCGCCCAGCGTAGGGGCGGTAATTCGTTCTCATAGGGCTCTTCTATTCCCCCCCCTTCGGCGTCGCGTTCTACCGACTCTTCTGGCGCGTCTCCGAGAGGGATTTCAGCAACGGGCACGCGCACTCCGAGCGCAACTTCAAGCGGAGGATCCGAACCCCTCTGCGCAGTCAGCAGAATTGTATACTCACCTGGCGGCGCGTTTGCATAGAGCCGATTCTCTTCTATCCACATCCCCTCGCCCTCGAGAATTTGCCATAGAACGCCGATCGATTCTCCATCCACAAAATCGTTCAAATGGACGCCATCAGACGGTACAGACACTATTTCCGTCGGAACGCGTAGCGCTAAGGGACGCGATCGGACCTGAATCCCAACCGATCGCTCGCTCCGTTGGCCGCTTCGGATAGCCGTTAGCCAGAACACCTCGCGTCCCACCTGAGCCCTGCGACCGTCCAGCCGGATCCGGCGGTCGGCGGTGATCTCTGCATCGACAAAGACGCCGCCGCGCAGGGACCAATCAACGAGAGAGGGATCGCCCTCTACGACGAGTCCGTCCAGCGACTCCGTCGTATGTGTATCTCCAACATAAAGCGTGATATCGTCCCAGGTTCGCAGCGTCAATTCGTCGGGAGATTCCTCTGGTATAGGCGCTGGGACGGCAGCCCCATCGTCCCTCTCTTCGACTTCTTCTCCAGCCCCAACTACGTCGATCCGCACAATATCTGCCGCCTGAGAACCGTCTGGCGCTACGGCCGTAAATATCATTACGCTGCGCCCGGTAAATCCAGACACTGAGCTAATTAGAACGCCCCCATCGACCCAGCGTACGGACAGCCCTTCACCCCCTGCTATCGACCAATGCACTGGGACGTTCACATGGAGCGATAAATCCATAAATAGCGTGTCGCCTTCCGCAAGCGTCTCATCGGGTATATCGCCCAGCGTCCACGACGCCCTCTGCGGGGAGACGTCGAAATCCACGGAGACGCGCTCCTGCTGCCCCCAAATATCAGTGGCGATAAATTCGACGCTCGTCTGGCCGGAGAACGTCGAATCTACGCCCACCACGGCTCCCCCGTCCGAAATATGCACCGATACGCTCTGATCTGACTGCGCTTTCCAGACCAACTGGCTTGGGTCGATGCCTTGTACAGCCGATCCAAGGTCGATATGTCTCTCCGTTCCAGCCACCATAGATATCGGAGAAATCGCCGTCAGCGACCACGCTAGGGCCGGACTAGATCCTTGGGTATCTCCCCCCGTTTCAACCGGTTCGTCCACCGCCTCTTCGGACCGATCCACAGCGTCCGAATCGGGATTGCTAGGCGGTTGCTCTCCTACCGGCTGATCCTCTTGTGCCGACGGATCATCCTCGCCATCGGCAACCTCTTCATCGGATTTGACTTCAGTCGCCTCGCTCTGCTCCTCCTCGACCGGCGCAGCATCAACCACCGTAATAGACCACGCCGTTACGGCTTCGTTGCCCTCGGGATCTCGCACCTGTAAATAGAGTACGGTCTGGCCGGGCTGAAGGCTCGACAGATAGACGGATCCGCTGCCACCTTCTCCCCAAAGGACGTCTACGCCTTCTCCGCTCAGCGACCAGATCAGTTCGGATTCTGGCGTATCGTCATCTCTAACGTAGGACGTCAAATCCACGTGCAGCGTCTCCCCCCTCGAAATCTCTAGTTGGGGAACGGCGATCCACTCGGGTCCCACGCTGGGCGCACGTACGTGGATCGGCCACATCCCCTCGGCGACGGCGCCGTGTGGATCAACCACGCGTAGCAAGAGCTCTTCCCTTCCCCCAGCGAGCCCTTGGACCACCACCTCGCCCTTGCTTTCATAAACGAGCACGGAGGCCGTCTGGCGCTCTTCCACGCGCAGCTGGGAAAGAGGATCATCCACGTCGTGCACAATCGTTGACAGGGGAACGGCAACGCGCGCCCCCACTTCAATAGAGAGCAGAGAGAGCGGGGCCAACCTCGGAGCATCGTTCAGCGGGTGGACTACTACCTGCCAATCGACCGTCTCACAGCGATCTTGAACCGAACAGAAACGCATTGATAGAAGACCTTGTCCGGCTGCGTCGGCAAACGGTTCAACCTCGAGCACATCGTCCACAATTTGTGCCCGCACGGGCCCGCTGACGTCAACGGAGAAATCGCCTTCTTCTGTAGAGTTGTGGAGGAAACTTCCGAGCGGAAAACGATAAACCCCTCCATCTTCTAGCAGCGAAAGGGTCGAGCCTGCAGCGAGTAAGGGGTCCTCAGTCTCAGCGAGGCTCCCCTCCAACTCGTCTTGGTCTACGCGGATCCACAGCACCGACTCGGCCAAGCCAAATCGGTATTGAACGCCCGGCTCTTCGGCTCGGGTGTAAACGGGCTGTCGCTGCCCGGCAGCGTCCATCCGCAGCGCGGCCATTCCCCCTTCGGGACGATCGACAATACGCAGGGAAAGCGTCGCCAAGAGGAATTCTCCACGCCCAACCGGACGCGTCCCCCCGATCCCGAGACCGCTCACTGCGACGTAGCTAAGCTCTCCCGTTCCCCTATCAAATCGGTTTTCGTAGACGGTCGTTACCCAAGCAGGTCCCGCAGAAAAGGGCGCATCGACTTCCGACTTATTTTCACTAGAATTGACGACATCCCAATGGGAGGTATCGATGTGTAGATAAACGCTGGCAGAGGTTATTGGAAGCGATCCAGCATCGACGTAGATACCCACATCGACCGTATCACCAGACGCATAAGGCCCCTCGGCTAGGTCCTCGAGGTAGAGCCGGGCATCCTGCGCGTAAAGCGGCGTGACGACCAGCGCGACGCAGGCCAACCAGATCCCCAGCACGTGCATGCGAGAATCCTAGCGCAGCAACAGCATTTTGCGCACCGCGCTTCGGCCGGCGCTGGACAGATGGGCAAAATACGGTCCTGAAGCCACGGCCCGTCCAGCATCATCGCGCCCGTCCCACACCGCCACGTAGGTGCCCGCCCGGTGTGGCCCACCCAGTAGAGACCGTATGCGTTGACCGAGCCCATCGTAAATTTCAAGGCGCACAAATGCCGCCTGGGGAAGCGTGAAGCGAATCTGCGTTTCGGGATTAAACGGATTGGGGTAGGCCGGCAGTAGAGCAAAGTCGAGCGGACGGATCTGCTCTGAGGACGATCGATGGCGCCTGAGGTTGGCATCGACCCATTCTGCATCGAGCAGCTGTATATTGGCCTGCCCTTGCCCCACGCGGCGTAGACGAACCTGAGCCATCACGCGCTCACCGCTAAGGCCTCGGTGCTCACCGCTAAGAGCCGCACCTAAAACAACCTGTCCGTGCGAATGTCCGTTGGCGACAACGGCAGGCAGTCCGGCAAAGGCCTGCGTCTCCGCTCCGTCAAACACCCAAACCTGGGGATCGTACTGCAGCCTAAACGCGAAGGCGCGCGCATCCACTAGGCCCGCGGCACCAATCTCAACCTGCAAAAAGTCGTTCCGCTCTTCAGCATTGGTAAACCAATGGGCGGACTGCGCGGACAGTGCGCCCATTTTATACACCGGCTGAGCGCCTTGGCGGTTGAAATTAGCGGCGACTATATTGAGGTCGGAAATCCACACCAAGCTGTCCCGATCGATATCGGCCAAACGCCCACGATCTCCCGCCCCTACCGTCTGTCCGAAATAGGACACGACGTAGTCGACGTCTAGCTGATCCACTTCGTTGTCGGGCTCTGCATTTCCATCCGCGTCGACGTAGCCCGTCACATCGCCGCCCAGCAGGTAGCCCATATCCTGCCCTTCGGCCACCGCATAGGTCGGATTTACGTCGGATAGAACGGTTCCAGGATGCACTTCCAGCAGCGGATAATATCCGTCGAGATAGCTGTCTACATGCACGGTTAGCTGGTAGCTTCCAGCCGGAATTGACCGCAGATGAAAGCGACCGTCCGCGGCCACCGAGTCCTGTATACCCGTCTGCGTGCTATCCAAATCGTTGGCGGCGAAAAAGAGCGAGTCGGCGATGGACACATAGCTGTTGTGATCGCGAAGCAGAAACGTAACTAGGCCAGCCGCCTCGCTGCGTCCCTGCAGGGAAATGCGTCCGCGCACCTCTCCTCTCGGCAGCGTCTGAACCTCCACGCCCGTCTGCGGGGGAATCAGGGTAACGGCTTCCCCATCGCGAAAGAAAGCCGATTGGCGATTGCCGGCGTGATCGATCGTCACCCGAGAGGAACCCACCGTGTCCCGACTGACGATTTGAAATTCTGCAAGCGTCAAATCACCGTTCAGTAAATCGGTATTTCCCTGGTCAAAATAGACGAGATCGAGCAGATACTTACCCGCGTTCAGACTGTCGACGCCCACCAAGAGCGTGTCGCGCAGCACGAGACCGTTCAGGAGCGAATTCATTCTAAAGGGCTGAATCCCGGGTTGGCTCAGATCCTGGTCGACCACGCTGAAGAAGGAAGAATCCACGCTGGCAAAAAAGCTCAGCAGGTCAATTTCTGTCCCCCCGCTGTGCGGACGCAGCGCCACGGTAGCCGTATCGCCCGGCACGCTCAGCGAGAGTTGTCCCGGCACCATCTCTACGACGGCCGTCTCGAGACCAACGGCGCCCGTCTCTTCCAATCCTTCAATTCGAATACGGCCTTCCACTCGGCGCGCAAGGGCCGTATCGGGCGGCACCGCGGCATCCGCGTCCGCAATGAGTACGTAGGCGTGGTAATCTCCGTTGGTCAGCGGCGTCGCTCCTCCGTCCAGCGAGCGCGTGAGTCGAGCCGGTCGAACGGCAAAGCTCGCCGCTGTATCTTCGCGTAATATCGAGGCCGCTGCGAGACTGCCATCAGACGAATTTGCAATCCAGTCCACCGCACCGTCCCCTATCAGCGACTGGTAGTCCGTCCCATCCCCCAGGCTCTGGGCGGCCTCTTGTGACGTGAGCAGAACCCACATCGCGGCGTCTTCGTCGACGTCGACGGCCTCCCATTCAATCGAGAAGCTGCGCCGGCCATCGACTTCAATCGGATTTAGCGGCGACGTGACCCGCAGATAGGGAGAGTGTGAAAAGCGGAGATGGCGCGTCACACCCCGTTCGTCGTCCCAGCGCACCAGACGACGAGTCGAATCCGTTTGTACGATGCCATACAGGGCGTATGGCACGTCTTCCAGAGGCACGCCCCCCCCGTCGTCGTTGTTAAAATGCCACAGATCCCAGATGTACTGGTTGTCCAATACACCATCGGGATCTTCCGCGATACCGTTGACGATCAAATGCGTATCGTGCGTCGAGTCAGCTGCAGCCGCCATGATATCGCCCGTTCCATTTGGCACGGCAAAAGAATCGCTCGAGCTGTAGTAGAGAGCAATCAGTGCACTGTCCTCTAGTGCAACGTCTCCATCGACTCCATAATCGCGGTTCCAAGAAATCGTATAATAGCGCTCCGCCGCCTCTCCCCCCGTCTCGACCAGTCGATCTTCTCTGCTGTCCAGCACGAGTAGAGGCGAGTGACGCACGTTGTAGGTGTAGTCACTGCGACGCATATCGAGGTTTTTTCCGTCGGTGATCACGGCATAGACGTAGTAATTTCCGCTCTCGACATAAACCGAATCGTTGTTCACAATAGACCAGTGGATTCCTTCGTCGCGCCCCTCATATAGCACATTGGCGCTATCAATCTGGGTCGCGTTAGACAGGCTGTCTATTGATCGATCAGGCCACGTCCCACTAACGACGACAAAGCTCGTGTCCAGCGTATCTGACTGCGAATAGAATAATTTGACCGAGGCGCTGTCGTCGTTATCGACGACCTGAAAGGGAATCGTCAGCTGTGCTCGAGCGCTATCTGCCATTCCGACAGTGCCCTTGTCCAAGCTCAGCAGGAGCCCGCTATCGATATAGTCGGCATCCCCGCCGAGAAACGATCCAACGCCCAGAACAACGGGCATATGTCGCACCTGGACACCGCGACTCCGCATCAGGGGAAAATCACCCGTCAGAAGGGACGTCATGTAGAGGAAGTAGGTCGAGTCCTGTAGCGCAGAGACGTCGAATGAGAGCCGCAGCGAGTCCCCCTCCTGCGCGCTGACGGATTCGCCGTTCAGACTGTTGATCGCACGCACAGCGACCGAGGTATCAACGCGCACAAGCGAATCGCGCAGCGAAAACCAGAACTGGTACGGCGTGTCGTTTGCATCATCGGCATCCCCGTAAGCGATGCCAGCCCGCGCGAGTGCATTACTCGACACACTGCCCCGCACATCGCTCAGCAGGTCGGGCGCGGGACGGACCAGAACAACGCTAACAGAATCTGGATAAACGCTTCCCTGTGCGTGGGTCAGCGTATCGTCCCGAGAGACGGCAAAGAGACCGCTAAATTGGCCCAACTGCATATCGTATGGTTCGATAAAACTCAGACGTATAGTGCCAGCCGGTATTAACTGCTCACGATCGTTGGAGAATACGACCTGACCGTACGCCGCGTACGCCCGATCTGGATTCGGAGGCGTAGCAATCGGAAAATGGACGTACAAAGATCCTGCAATGCCCCCCGTCGCGCTCGTCAATACGATCTGACGAGCCGAACTGCCCAGCACCGAAGTATACCCAGTGCCCGGCGTCGAAGCATCATCCAAGGCGATCTCGTCTTCGTAGCTCCCATCTCCGTCGATATCTGCTATAGACACGCCTTCTGGCAGGCCGATCGCAATCGTGTTTCCGATCGATGGATCCTGACTCAGCTCAATGAGCAATCGCTGCCAGTAGGGACTCGAATCCGTTGCCCCCTTTGGCACATTGGCAAGGGTCGATGGCGATAGGGACACAACTTGGGCTTCTGCCGGAAAGGCAGAAAGCGCGCCCAATAGCACCCATATAATAAAGTGTAAAGATCTATTCATGTTTTTCTGTTTTTGGCCGACATATAAGACAAAATCGTCTTATGTAGTATATCGCGCCCTACGACATTTCCTTTAATTATGTCGTAGGCCCTGCTGAGGAAAACGCGTTCCAACCATGAATATCCGGTGGTTTAAATCCCTCATATTAGCTTCCATTCTCCTGTGTATATCCGCGGCGGAATCTCCAGCTCAAACGATCTCGACAGCTGCAGGTGCGGGCAGCCAAGGCAGTCAAGGCGACGGCGGGGTGCCAACGGCTGCGCTCTTAAACCTCCCTTCTGCGGTCTGGTCAGATACTTTAGGCACGCTCTTTATCGCCGATACCGGCAACAATCGCATACGACGTATCAATGCTGCACGGGACAGTATTACCACCTTCGCAGGAACGGGATCAGCGGCGTTTTCTGGGGACAATGCCGACGCCTCTAGCGCAGCGCTAAACGCACCCGGCGGCGTCTTTGTCGACAGCACTGGCATTGTATACGTAGCTGATACCGGCAATCACCGCATACGACGCATAGACGCCAGCGGTATTATCACTACAATTGCGGGTAAGGATACAACCGCCGACCTCTTTATCGACGATACGCTCGCCACCCAGGCTACCCTCAGCGCGCCGACGGCCGTTTTTGCTCGGGGCGGATTTGTCTACATAGCAGATACGGGCAACAATCGCGTGCGGCGCATAGACAGCGGCGGCTTCATAACTACAATTGCCGGCAAGGACACAACCGCCGGCCTCTTTATCGACAATACGCTCGCCACCCAGGCCACGTTAAATCAACCTCGTGGCCTGTATGTGGACCGCAGCCTCAACGTGTATATCGCCGATACAAACAACCACCGCATACGCAAATTTAGCGCTTTGGACAGCGTGTTAACAACGTTTGCGGGCAGTGAAAACGCGGGCTTTTCTGGAGACGGCGACCTGCCGAGCAACGCGCATCTGGCCTTCCCGACCGCCGTGGTTGTGGATACCTTTGGCACCGCCTATATCGCCGATCGCTTTAACCATCGCATACGGCGCGTTAATCCGTCGGGCATTATCACAACCGTATCCGGATTGGGATATGCCGGATATGAGGGAGACGCCGGGCCAGCCAACCGAGCAGCCCTCTCGGCCCCCCATGGTCTCTTCTTACGCGGCGACACGCTCTTTGTTACAGACCAGAGCAATCACCGGCTCCGGAGAATCGTGCCCGACAACAGCAAGGGCCTGAGCGGCAGCACCACGCTGGGACCAGGTCGAGAAGCACAGCTCATGCACATTGCACTGGCCGGCGATGGTCAGACGACCGTAAAGGGACTCACCTTTACCCTTTCCGACCTATCGACGCCAACCGGACTCAGCAGCGATGACTTCAGCGAGTTCCGCCTTTACGAAAGTTATGATGCAGCGCTAGGCGACGACCTGCTCCTGGGCCAATTAGATGCACGAGAAGTCACCCTCGGCGATCAGACGACCGTTTATGCCACGACACTCGCTACGCCTAGATCCAATACAGACCGCTACTACATACTCGCGGGCCTCTTGTCTAAGACCTCTACGCAGGGGCACGCCATGCGCATCGCCGCCGAAACCGGCGCGCTCGTCACAAGCGCAGGAGGACGCGGTGCACGCATACGGGAAAGCGATAGCGATAGGCTGACCATTGACGCCGTGGCAACCCAGCTGGTGCTGCGGACGCAGCCTTCAGACGGGCAAAGCGGCAACCCGCTGCTCAGCCAACCTACCATCGAAGCGCTCGACGACAGCGGATTTGTCGATTATGACTTTCACGATACGCTTTTTGTCACCGCATCCGGATACGGCATCCTGCTGCACAATATGACCGTCGCCAGCGCCGGGACCGCCTCGTTAAGCAATCTGACCTATACTACACCCATCGATGACGAAGAGATTCAGCTAACCGTAAAGAACTCGACCGATAACGATGCACCCGGTCTGCTCAGCGTAGTTTCCGATGCAATTCGCATCAACGTCGAAAATGATCCTCCCGTGGTCGACCTGCCCGGTTTCGTATTTAACGAAGACGATCCCATCGGATTCCGCACGCTAGTCAACGACATTATAAGCGATATAGACGACAGCACGCTTACTATCACATTTCAGAGCCGTAACACGCTTGCAAGCGTAGTGGGAGACAGTCTCATCATACTACCAGCGGCAAACTTCTTTGGCGTTGACACGCTAACGATAACCGCCACGGATGCCTACGGACTCACCCATAGCGATAGCGGTATTATCGAAGTTCGCCCATCAAACGATGCACCCCAAATCAACTCCAGCCAGTTGGAAGCGGTCGAAGACGAGACGCTGTACGTCGACATGCAAACGCTGGTCAACGATGTAGACAATGCGTTTGGTGAGCTAGCGCTATCTATTACCTCTCTCTCCGATCTCTCATTGGACTACGACGAGCAGGCCGGCCAACTCACACTCTGGGCACCGGCCGACAGCAGCGGCATGTATTCCTTTCATATCAGGGCAGAAGATCCCTATAGCACCCCCGCATCAGACACCGTTTACGTGGCTGTGCTCCCGCAAAACGATCCACCCCAGCTCTCCTTGAGAGATACCACCGTACTTCAGGGAAGCTCTGTGGAAATCGATTTGGCCCAGAACACCGCAGACATAGACGATCTCTTAACGAATCTGCAGTGGAGCAGCGTAGACGATTCTCTGATGGCAATCGCCCTCAGTCCAGCGGGCGTGGCAACCGTGCAACCAGATAGCACCTTTTACGGCGAGCGCGACCTGATCTTCAGCGTGCAAGACGCCAGTCAAGCCAGCGCGCACGACACGCTGCGACTCACCGTTATACGCGTCAACAGACCGCCCGTAATAAACAACCTACCGGACAGAGAAATCACTGCGGGCGAATCGCTTACGGTCGACTTGGCAGCGTATGGAAGCGATCCGGATGATCCGCAAGAGAACCTGATCTGGTCGACCGCAGCAGAGCACCTCGTACAGGCTGACTTAGACGGCTCTCTGCTGCGTCTAGTGGCCCCTGCGGGCCCGACTACTTATAGCGACGATATCCTCGTATACCTCACGGACGGTCAATATACTTCGCAAATCACGCTGCGCGTTCACGTGGTTGCCCCAGAGTCGCCCCTAGTCGCCCCCATTCCGGACATACTGCTCCAGTTGGATCAGACCTTGACCGTCGACCTATCGCCCTACCTCGCCACCGAAGTCTCTCAGCTAACCGCCGAGCATGACTCGCTGCAGATCGCCATCGACCTGCAAGAGCGCACAATTGACCTGCGAGCTCCGGCCGGCTTTAAGCGCGAATCGATCCTCATCCTACGCGCGGAAACGGCGCGAGGCGCTGTGGGGACCGACACCATACTGGTCAGCGTGAATAATCCCGCCCCACAGCTGCTCGGGTTTCCCGACTTCTATTCAGATCCGGGAACTACGTTCCAAATTTCCTTGGCCGACTATGCCCAGGACGATGAACCAGTCGGCAATCTACGATGGAGCGCCCTGCCCGACGCGGGACTACAAATTAGCATACACGGCACGCTGCATATAGCGACCATACGCGCCGACAACAGCGCAGAGGGCCTACGCCGCATTGCCTTCACAGCCACTGATGCGCAAGGGGCAAGCGCTACAGACACGCTTCGCCTGTATGTGCATGAAGGTGCCGGCACGGATACGCTTCCCGTGCCCGCCGAAGAGACCAATACTCCTCCTTCCACGGATACGCTTCCCGTGCCCGTCGAAGAGACCAATACCCCTCCTTCCCTAGACGCGCTTCCTCCGATGGAACTGATAGCGGACGGCCAAATCACTATCGCCTTAGAATCGTATGTCACGGATGATGCCCCCGTATCTCAGCTCATATGGAGCGCCTCAGTGGTGAATACGGATCTGTTAACCGTCGTCATCGATTCAAATCAAACGGCGACGGTTTCAGCACGCGGTAATCCGGGACAGGCGCAGGTGATCCTAACGGCCACCGATCGCGAGGGGCTACAGGTCAGCACCGCCTTCCAAGTCGTCATACAGGCCCCGCCCGTGGCGCCCCTACCCGCAGATTTTGACGGCAATGGAAAAATCGACTTTGAGGATTTCTTTCTCTTTGTAGAGTCTATTGGGTCCACTCCACTACACACAAACTGGAACCCCGGGTTCGATTTGAACTACGATGGTCAAATCAATATCGAGGACTTTTTTATGTTTGCCGATGCATTTGACGCCTTTAATCGCCCCGGTTGATCACTGAGATCAACGGCATAGGCTCCATGTAAAACAGTGTCCGCACTGGGAAGATATCCGCCCTGACATGGCCCACTTCGGTTTGTGATTTACGAAGTCCACACTTACCATTTGTTAGAGATCACCCTAACATTCGATACTAATTGAGATACCATGATAGGATCTTTTAACAAACTGATGGGGGGCGTCACCCTAACGCTTCTATGCACTCTCCTGACGCTGGAAGCTCAGCAGGGACAGGGGACGACTGAACCACCCGCACAGAGCACGTTTGACCCGCCTCGCATCTTGGCAATTCTCCGCCCCAATGAAGCACCTGCAACGGCCGGAACGGACG
The DNA here is from genome assembly GCA_937942165.1 of uncultured bacterium. Taxonomy (GTDB): domain Bacteria; phylum Latescibacterota; class UBA2968; order UBA8231; family UBA8231. Next base: position 46,755 of record CALDFW010000020.1, read on the forward strand.
TCAACGACTACTTTATCAACCGAGGCCAAGAGGTCAATATCAAACGGGGGGATAAACTCAACGTGTACCGAGAGCGAAAGGTGCATCCATCCCTACCGAACAGCATGCGCATATTCATAGGCACCCTGGAAATCCGCGAGTCGCAAAACGGATCCTCTATGGGCCGTTTTGAAGCCAGCGGAAAAATCAATTTGCCCATTATCAAGTACAAGGTGCCGATGAAAGGCGATATCGTCGTCCCTCGCCTTATTATCGACTCAAGCGTGCTCTTTGGCGCAGGCGACGCCTCACTTAATCCAGGCGCCGTGGGTGAATTTGAAAAGGTCTCTCGATTCGTGAGGAACTTCTCTCCAAATAAATTGCTTATTGAAGGGCATACCGATGGCGATGGAGACGAAGATGCAAACATGATTTTATCCATCAACCGCGCCAAC
>CALDFW010000021.1 GCA_937942165.1 uncultured bacterium
GCCGATCTGGTTAACTCTGGAACATCCGCTCTCTATGCTGCGCTGGGCGCACTGCGCCTGCCCGTTGCGGGAGAAGTCATCGTGCCACCCATTACCGATCCGGGGGGCGTTATGCCAGTGGCGATGCTGTGCCAGGTGCCCATCGTTGCCGATGCGGACGAAGGCACGTTCAATACCAGCGCCGCACAGATCGAGGCCGTCTTGACCCCGCATACGAGGGCGATTGTAGTAGCGCACATCGCGGGTGAGCCGGTCGATATGGATCCCATCCTGGAACTTGCTCAAGCGCGCGGGATTCCCGTTGTGGAAGATTGTGCGCAGGCACACGGTGCTCGTTACAAGGGGCGTCCAGTGGGCACGCTGGGCCAAATTGCGGCTTTCTCGACTATGAGCGGTAAGCACCACGCCACGGGGCCACAGGGGGGCGTGGTGTTTTCTCGCGACGAAGACCTCCTTTGGGAAGCCAAGCGTTTTGCCGACCGCGGCAAACCGTTTAACGTAGAATCTTCGTCCAACATACGGGCTGGACTGAATTTAAACGGGAATGATCTGGCGGCGACCGTGGGCCGCGTGCAGTTGGAACGCTTGCCGGAAATAATCCGGCGGAGGCGCGCTGTCGCACGGCAAATCCGCGAGGCGATCAGTGATCTACGCGCCGTTCGGACAGGGCGCGAAGCCGGCGGAGACGGGGGCGTTTATTGGTTTATGCGACTCTATGTCGACATCCACCAGCTGTCGGTTGACAAGGACGCGTTTGCTCGCGCTGTCGCCGCAGAGGGGATTCCCGTGGGGGCATCTTACCGGCACATTCCTTCAGAGGCACGTTGGTTTCGAGAGCGATGTGTGTTCCCCGGCAGCGACTATCCATGGGGACTGCCAGACTATCGGGGGGATCGCTCTGCGACCTTTCCCTGTCCCAACGCAGTGGCAGCCGCAGAGGCTCACTTTATGATGTCGATCCACGAAAACTTTGGTCAGCGAGAGGTCGAAGATATCGCTGCGGCTTTCGCCAAGGTAGAAACAGCGTATCTTCGCTAGAGTGACCCATCAGGCAAATGCGATGGGCTGAAAGTAGGCCGGCTGGTGGAAATTGGGCCGCTCCGTCTCAACGGGTGCCCACGATCCCCAGTGCGGGTGCGACGTGGCATCAGCACATTTGTAGAAATTGGCGCGCCACTGATCGCCACGACGCGGTGTTGGGCAGCCAAAGTAGGCCGTAAACAGTGCGAACGGTACTCGATACTCTAGCGTCCAGGTCGTTTCTTCCGTTATTTCTGGATCGACGATCTTTGGCATTGAGTGCGCGATCTGAATTGTTGCGCCGTCGGCATCGCTGACGTCCTCCGTCGCTCTTCCCGCGGTCTTCTCAGCGGGGGATGGACAGCGGTGTAGTAGCATCGTGCCGCCGCAGTTGACCTCGAAGTTGAAGTAAGCTTCTGAATCGGCCAAGGGCGATACGAAAAACTCTACGCAGCTGTCGAGACAAACGCTGTCTTGAAATTTTTCGGCCACGGCGCGGACATACTGGTCTTCAACGCGGAAGTGTATATACAGAGCCTCGCTGTCATACAGCGCGCGCGCCTGCACGTTGGGACGGTGTCCGGAGTCCTCCCACGGGAAGTGGTTAACGCGCAGCGTTTCAGCCAGTTGCCATGCGGGAGCATCCCAATTTGCGCCGGGTGCGGGCATGTTTTCGGTCCTGTTGATGGTGTATTGCACGGCATGTCCTCTCGTGAAGGGTGTGCCTAATGATAAGAGAGAGAGCTCGTTTATGAAAGTTGCTGTTTTCGGTGCTGCCGGCTGGCTCGGGCGAGCTATCATTGCCAATATGCAGGTACATCATGACGTGCGTGCGGTTGATTATGGTCCCGAGGCGTGGCAGAGTTGGAAAGACGTCGATGGCGACTGGGATGGCGAAACACACTACGGGGATATAAGCGATTTTGGACAGGTCGATGCTGCATTGGAAGGCGTTGAGGCCGTTGTCCATGCTGCCGTATACTCCACGCGCGCGCCGGGGGGCTACGGCGTCGAAGACGATAAGCCCTTTTCGATCAACCTGAAGGGATTGTGGAACGTGCTGGAGGCCGTTCGCCGTCGCGAGATCAAGCGCGTGGTTCACGTGGGTTCCTGTCAGACCGTGCATACTCAGGGTACATTCTTCGACGCGCATGTGCGTCGACCGGATGGATCGCTCTATGCGGTGTGCAAGCGACTGCAGGAGGAGATGTGCCGACAGTACCACGACGCCTTTGGTACTTCAATTATAGTGCTTCGTCCCGACTATATTGTCGACAGTCGTCTCGGTGTGGGTAAGGGCCGCGAGACGCTCGGCCCCGAGGGATCTCCCTTGCGCAATGGATGGGTGTGTCGTCACGATTTGGCCGAGGCCTGCCGACTGGCCGCTGAGCATCCCGAACTGGAGTTTGATGTGCTGCACATCGTGGGCACGCCGGAGGCCGATTCGACCTGTAATACGGCCCGTGCTCGTGAGATACTCGGTCTGAAATACAGGGGTGACTTAGAGCAGTACAGAGAAAAAAATTGATGTTAATCTAGCGTTTTCGATGGGGTCTTAGCTTTTGACAGCGCCTATGCCCCCAAGTACTTTACAGAATGATATCAGCGGTCGGTGCATGCGCGAGTGCGAGACGAGTGCCGGTCGCTGATCGCGTTTAGCGAAAGGCAAAATCCTTGTTTAGAACAGGCTATTTCTCCCGCGCGGGCCTAATGGCCCTAATGGTCATTTTTCTCGCTGAGTCGGGACAGGCGCAAATGCAGACGCTCATTACAGAGCATTTCCGCGTCCACTTTATGCCGGGATCAGAGGGCACGGCGCGCCGCGTCGCCGAGACCTGCGAAGAGGTCTTTCCCACGCTGGCGGCTGCCTACAACTACTACGACGACTTTCGCACGATCCACGTTCTGGTTCTCGATACGTCAGACCAGTTGGGCAACGGTTGGGCCGACTACTACAGCAATACTATGGCGATTTGGGCTACCAATTTAGATATGGAACTGCGCGGTACGCACGACTGGATCAAAAACGTGGTAACGCACGAGCTAAATCACATCATTACGCTCAACATGGCCCGAAAAAAGTGGCCCTTCCAGTTTGCCCTCCTGTCGGTTTCTCGCTTTGACTCGAATCCCGATATATCCTTCCAGTTCCCCCTATATCATATGAATGTGCCGCGCGGTTGGTCTGAAGGTATAGCGCAGTACGGAGCGTATAAATTTGGCTATGATCGATGGGATTCACACCGCGATATGCTGCTGCGCATGGCCGTATTAGAAGACGATTTGCTGTCGTGGGAAGAGATGGGATCGGTTTCTGCTCGCACGGGCAAATATTACGGTGAGCTGATTTACAACCAGGGTTATGCCATGCTGTTATACATTGAGGATCAGTATGGGGCAGATAAAGTTGATGCGCTGACGCATCACGTTGGTTCGGTGAGCTTCGATCCAGCAGTAGAGCGCGTTTTGGGCGTTACCGTCGATCAGTTCTACGACGATTGGGTGGCCTATCTACGCGAGAACTACGAACGCTTGCAGGGGGAGATTCGTTCGGACGGTTTCTTTGAAGGCGAGGAGATGAAAGATCTCAACGGGGGTATCATTGAGTACCATGCACGCTACTCGCCGGACGGTTCTAAGCTAGCTTATATCAGCAGTGACAAGATGGACTATGCGATTCCGTTTCTGAAGATACACGATATGGAAACGGGGGAGACGTACAAGTCCAAGGAGTATATCGACTCTCGTATGGATTGGTCGCCCGATGGGCAACACATCGTCTACGCACGGGCCAAGGGCGGATACAACGACCTGTACATATACGACGTCGAGCGAGACGAAGAGCGCCGTATCAGTGCCAACCTACGGTCGAAAGATCCGGCATTTTCCCCGGACGGGGAGCGCGTCGCCTACGTTCATAACGAAGATGGGACCAACAATTTGGCCATGGTCAACAGCGACGGAACCGGGCGCGTGTATCTGACCAACAACAACGACGGAACGCAGTACTACGGTCCTCGGTTCTCTCCGGACGGCGAGTGGATTCTATTCAGCGTTTTCCGCGGAGAGGATCGGGATATCGCCGTTATACGCGTCGACAGTCCTGCGCGCCCCAAGCGGTTTGAACGCTCGTCTAATGCAATGGCCACGGCGGATGAGGACAGCGTGGCCACGGAGGAGCCAGTAGACGTATTTCCCGACAGCGTTGCGTTTGCGCATCCCGACAGTTCGGGTTTTCGCGCGCTGGTCAATTCGCCGGCGGATGAACGCGACCCCTATTGGTTGCCGGACGGCAGTGGCTTTGTTTTTGCCTCCGATCAGTCGGGCGTGTTTAATATCTACAAATACAATATGGAAAATGGCGAGGTCGAGCAGTTGACCAACGTGGTTGGAGGCGCTTTCGCGCCAACTGTGTCGGCTGATGGCGAAGTTGTTTATAGCTCTTATCACTCGAATAACTACGACCTGTATAGATTTGACATGGGTGATTTTGCTCGCAGCGCCGCATTTGATGCGCTTGCACTGCGCGATTACCGGTCAATTTACGACGGTCCCAAGCTTTCTGAACAGTTTAAGATGGGACGCTACCGCGGGCGGAACGTGGTGCGCTATATTCCGCTTCTCCAAGTGGGGCCGACCTTTGTAGGGAATACGTTCGGGCTCAATCAGGCGAGCGCAGGTCTTCAGTTTTCTAGCGGAGATATGATGGGTGGCCAGCAGGTTACGGCTTGGGGTATCGTCGGTAAGAACATGCGCGATGCAACGGATCTCAATACGGACCTGGGCTTTTTCTACGAGCGCAGTATGCAGCCTCGGGTCGGTAACAGTCGCACGTTCAATCCATCTTTTTACATAGCGGGGCGGCGGCGCGAAATTGATAACCTGATCAAGAGTAGCAGCTTGGCGGCCGACACCTTATCGGCGACTAATGTCTATCCGATTCCAGTCGATTCAACGACAAACCTGCTCCTGCCCAACGTGGAGCAGTATGTGTATCAGGGCAACAGCCGTCAGGACCTGTTTAAGACGGTTATGAAACAGCTTGTCGTGGGCGTTGATATGCCGCTCTCTAGACGACAGCAGTTCAACGCGACGTATATGTTCAGGAACTATGCCGAGAGTTGGACGCTGCGTCACTTCCGAAACCAGACACAGGTTTACCTGGTTCAGGACGGCGTCGATATATCACAGGCCGTTGACGCGGAACTCCTAGGGCAGGATACGACGCTTGTCAGCCAAGACGATCCGCTGAATTTCTATAACGAAATTGATTTTTACAGTGCGCATACGATGAGCGTGGGATGGAGCTACAGAAAGGTTAAACCAACCGCTCATAGCGCGACGGGTCGGGGTATTTCACTCGTCTATCGCTACTCAATGCCCACGTTGGCCGATTCACTGGCCCAGCCAACGCCAACGGATGGAATGCCGGGCGATCAGTTCGTGCGCGTTCCACGGCGTTTTCGCGTGAATGAATACGTGGGTGCGTACAGTGAACGAATAGGTCTGCCTTTCGACAACGTGCTGTCCTTAGAGGCCGTTGCCGCCTATCGGAACGTCGTTCTCAAGCCGAGCTTTATTGAGGATGGCGGGTTCTTTGAGGGACGCTTCTACTGGCCCTTGCGTTACTATCTGGGCGGGCAGAACTTTCTCAGCGGATATCCCTATTTTACGGCTTCGGGTTCAAAGTTAGTTTACGGTAAGATTAGCTACGGTTTTCCCGTATTTAAACGCATCAATCGCCGTTTCCTAAACTTCACCTTCTCCAAACTGCACGCCGAGGTCTTTGCCGAAGCGGGTGCCGTAGGTAATTTCCGATCTCTGTCGGATACGAAGTTCAACAAAGATAAATTCTTAACAGACGTAGGAGGCGAATTGCGCCTGCAGCTATTCACCTTTTACCGAATTCCGATGACGGCCTACTTTCAGGCTGCCCATCCTCTCAATCGAGATCGCGTAGCGGACACCGTTGGCAAGATTGATTCGTGGCGCTACTATTTTGGCTTTGGCTTATAGATGGGGAACGGTGTACTATGTCTGAATTTGATATAAGGGCTGCCCTGCAGCGTAGGGTCGCTGCGATGATCCGCGACCATGCGCGTCGTCGCATAATGGAAAGTGCCTATCAGTACTGGTTGCGCTTGATTGCACGTAATTGAGTGCTGTGATGGGGGAGAGGTCTAAGGGGTTATATGCTCGATACTAGGCGTGCTCTGGTGCTGTATTGCGGCTGCTGTTGCATCTGTCTCCAATGCGTGTGAGGTGAATGTATGGTCCGACACTGGTCGAAACTGTGTGTAATCAGTGCGTTTTTGGTGGGATGTGGTGGCAGCGAACCGCCCAAAGACCCTCAGTGGGATGCGCTCTTTACCGATGCTCGCGTGCAGGTCGATACGGTCGGCGTGCGCAGTCTTACTCAGGCGGATACGACGAGTGACTATCAGGGCCTCGTCATTATCGATCGCCAATTTACTTTTCCCCGCAACGCACAGGGCGGCGAAGTATTTGCCTGGGAGTATTATGCCGAATCGCTCGATCCGATTAAGCTCATTATGGTGCAGGTTGAAGAATCCGGTGAGTTCGTAGAGGTGATTGGTGAGAGTCAGATGGTCGTGCCCGAGCGCAAGGGCATAAATCGGCACATTTTACGCGAGCCTATTCCAATTCAGTTTGGCTGCATGATGGGGTTGGTGCAGCCCAAAAACCCCGTCGTGCCCTTTCGCGTTTTGACGGGATATAAAACGCTTATAACGTCGCGTGATTTTGAACGACCTTTTATGCGTAGGGATGCCTTTGCGATGTACGGTTGGCGCTATGCCATGCGCGTTTTCTGGAGGAAGAGTGTAGAGGCTACACCATGAAACGCACTCTGTATGCGCTGGCTTTCCTGGCGATCGGCTGTGGCACTGAGAGAGAAGACACGGGCGATGCTGCGCATGCTCGGATGCAAGACCAAGCTGACCAGCTGCGCCTGGCGTTAAAAGAGCGCCCCGAATCGCCCCTACTCGAGTACCGGTTGGGCCAGCTATTTGCCGAACACGGGCTCATGGACTCGGCGCGCGCAGCCTTTGAACGGAGCTTGGCGCTGCACGAGGCCTTCCCAGAAGCACACCTGGAGATGGCCCAGATTTACTTTAGTCAGGGCCACCTAGACAAGTCGGCCCGTTCGTACGAACAGGCCGTCCGATTTGATCCAAAAAATGCAGCCGCTCACAATAACTTGGGCTATGTATACAAACGCATAGGTGATTTTGATAGCGCAAGCACATCCTATGAGCGAGCTATTGCAGTCGATAGCACGTTTGTTGAGGCGTACAATAATTTGGGGCAGATCTACAAAGCGCAGGGGCGCAGCGAGAAAGCGGTCGAGGTTCTGCGGCGTGCCATCGCTATCCGAGGCGATTTTTCAGGTGCGTACGTCAATTTGGCAAAGGTTTATCAGGCGCAGGGGAAAAATGGGGAAGAGGTAGAACTCTGGCGCAAATACGCAGAGCGGTTTGGATCGGCGGATCAATACAGCACATATGCCAGGGATCGCTTATTCGACCTGACGGAGCGCACCGCAGCATCCGAGTGATCCAAGCGGCGACTCTCTCATTCTCTAGTGTACTGAACGCTCAGTAGATATCGGCTCCATCCGTGCCACTTAGAACGTGCCGGAGTGCGCGGGCGTAGCTGACGCTGGATACGAGCAGGAGCACTGTTGAACCCAGCGTTAACACATCGCAAAGCAGAGCGGGGGCGTTCAGGACAAAGCTAAGCGTGGTAAATCCCAGGCAGGCCGTGGTTGATTTGCCCCAGCGATTGGCGGCAATGACAAACCCGCGTGAGCGCAGTAAGTAGGTGCCCGCT
>CALDFW010000022.1 GCA_937942165.1 uncultured bacterium
TAGATATGCGGACGGACTTAAGTGGTAGCTTTATGGGGCCAGGTGGCGATTGGAGTGATCCTCCAAAACTCATTGGAGAATGGCGACAAGGTGCCTTCAGTTGGGCTCCCTAATACGAGGGGAAAATTGTGGATTCGGAAAAGCTTGAAAAAGCCCTGAATGGTGCTCCTCCAGAAATCGACGAATTTATTCGTTCCACCGTTAAGCGCTTAGAAGTGATTAATGGCGATTTTGAAGAGCAGTTACTCGACCGAGAATTGTGGTCTTCTGTTGATTTACTGCAAAATATGGGTATTCAGCACCACGCCCTTTTTGAAGAAGTTATAGGCCAAATACAATCTGGTGCTGATGTGGAAGTCCTGAAAGACCGCGTTCGTCGAGGACGCGTTGCCTTGGGCGATTGGTTGTTTGCGCGTTTCAAAGATATTTCTCTTCTGGAGAGTCCAAATACGGCAGCTGTCGAAGTGTTTGAACACTATCTTGAAGCAGCAAAAAAACAGTGCGAGAATGTGCCCCAGGAAGAAATAACCTTAATCCAACATGAGGACCTTTTTAGAGCGGATTCTGCCGACTCGAAGCTTCTGGGGTATGTTAAGGACCTTAAGAGGATTATGGGAACCGCGTTGGGGATTCAGTTTAAGCGAACCCTCTCTCCTCGGTTACTCGTACAAAATCACCTGACATATCACCTTCCTAAAGAACTAGTGCCAATTGGAAATATGGTAGGAGAAGCTGAATTTTTTCTCCTGCGCAGGGTAAAATCTCTCTACGAAGAGCTAGATGAAACCTACAACATATTCTTGGGAAAGTTAGATGACAATGTCGGAGAGAAATCGATTCAAGGGCTAGTCGGCACCGCAGAGGGGGTGCGTGACGAAATTGATGAAAGTTTTAAACTGGTCGGCATTGAGGTAATGAAGTATTACGATGATATACGCCAATCTATGGAAAAGGCCGTTGACGGCGTCCTATTAGCTATGATAGAAGAGGGTCTGCTTAGTGGAAGCGCTGGTTTTCCTGTGGTTAAACCCATTTCAAAAGAACGCGTAAAACAACAACAGACCGACTTGATCGGTAGGTTAAAAGGCTGGGGGGGATATCTGGTTGGGTATGCAGGTTTCCACTCCATGGAGTTGGAGATGGCGCATCTGCAAAATGCGCTTCGCAACGTTATAGACGATACGGTTTTACAGATAAATAGTCGTTTGTGGAGCAAGCTACAGGCCGAAAGTGATCAAGCCATAGAGGTTCATCGCAATGCGATTCAGGGTTTAAGAGAGTTGGCAAAGGCCACTTCTGATACGGATACGTTGCAGGTCAGCGTAGATACGTCACAGCGAGAAATTGTTGCATTTATAGAAGAAAAAATAAAAAATAGACTTCAATCTATTGCTACCAGTGCCGAAGTTGTGCAAATGATAGACCTACTCTCCCAGCGATTCCATCACCTCGTTGATGAGACCACAGAGACATTTCAAATAATAGAGCTTGAAGATCTTCCCATGCAAGAAGGGGTTGTACCAACGGGAGAGCCTCTCAAGCATGCGCCGATGCGGGCCGTGGTTCGGGCTTTCCTTGAGCAGGATCTTACGCGTCAACTGGGTGACGTAAATCGGACGATGCTTGAGCAAATCGACTTAGTGGAACGAGCATTTGAGCAACTCGGACATGCCGTTAGCTACAGTATGGGGACGGTAGCTGTCGAACTTCGTGAAGAGGGAAAAGATCCTCGCGCGCTCTTGGGCGTTGCGCTCCGGCGACTGCGTAAGGCGGAAGACGACTTTACCAATGAAATGGAACATGCAAAAGGCGCCAATGCCACCGTCAATAAAATTACGATAGAAGCAGTCGCTGGCGTCGCGCGTCGCCTGAGGCAAATGGTGCTTGACGAGAGCGTTCGTGAAATGAAGCGTGAGATTAGCCGGGCTGGCCGAAAGAAGGCGGTTCGCAGTGAACTTCAATCCAAGCAGAAATCGATTGGCGAAGACCGCTCTAAGGCCTCTTCAAAAAATGATAGTGAGAGGGAAGAGGAGCAGGGACGCACGGAGATCTTGGGATACGAATCCATCTCTGGGCTCGAACATAAATTAGATGAGAAAGTTCCCTTTTCCTATCGCCGGCTTTTTCGTACAACACCTCTGGAGGTAAGTGAATTCTTAAAGGGTCGGTCGGAGGCGCTTGGTACGGTGGAACAGGCCGTAGAAAGGTGGAAAGATAGGTTATTCTCTTCTATCGTATTGGTTGGTGAGCAGGGCAGTGGAAAAACCAGCCTCGTAAACTGCGTTCTTGAAGAAAAGTTATACGATATGCCCGTCGTTCGTCGACGGGTGCGCTCAACCTTGGTTGACGAGAAAGGGTTAGTCGATTTACTGTCTTCACTAATCGGCATTGAATGCGCTGATATAGAAGAGTTTAAGAGCACTATCCAATCGTCTAAAATGAGGCGCGTAATCATCATAGAAGATATTCACCAGCTCTATGTGCGTTCGAAAGGGGGGCTAGGCGTCATGCGGGCTCTTCTAGATTTTATTGATGCGACCAGCGAAAATATCTTGTGGTTTGTTACGATCGACCTATTTGCCTGGAAATATCTCGATTATGCGATCTCGCTATCGAGGCACTTTGCTTTTCTTATTGAAACAGGTCAGCTGGGGCGAGGAGAGCTGGAAAGGGCAATAATGGCCCGTCACGGGGCGACGGGATTTGGCCTCAGGTTTGCCATAGAAGGTGGGAGTCCGAATTCGGCTAAAGAGAGCTATTTTGATGATTTGAATCGGCTAAGCTCAGGTAACGTATTCGCCGCTATTTTTTATTGGTTACAATCAATCGAATCTGTTGAAAAAAATATAATTGTTGTAGGTGCGATTAAGGAAATCGATTTAACCTTTTTACATTCTTTGCCCTTAAATACAATGGTAGATTTGGGAATGATTGTTCAGCATGGGTCTCTTACTCCTCAAACGTTTGGTGGAATATTTCACCTGGATCCTGTCGAATCAAGAGCCCGTTTGGTGCACTTGCTTCGGTTGGGTATGCTACGCGAAGAAGAAGCAGAAGGGGCGTGCCACTATTCAGTTAATCCTCTACTATATCATCCTGTAGTGCTTGAGTTAAGGCGGAGAAATATAGTGCAATGAGTTATCAAATCAACTTAGTGGATATAGGTGCTGTTTTGATCTTTCTTGCGGCTGTATGTATCGCGAGGAACGAACTCTTAAAAAATACGTTTGTTCGTCTATTCTGGTCAGTTCAAAAGCCGTTTAAAAGAGGAGACTTCGTCGAGATTGCCGGGAACTCCGGCAAGATTATCCAGATGGGTTGGCAGGGAGTTTCTCTTGAATCCGCAGTGGGCGATTATGTACTGATATCAAATCTCCAAATATGGAAAAACCCAATTATAAGAAAGCAGTCTCCTTCAGGGTCTCATGGAGTTGAAATTCGGCTACCTCTGTTTGGAGAAAGCGACGGTGCCGCAGCGCGACTTGCTGCAATAGAATCCCTTTTGCTCTCACCCTATCTGGCGTTAGATCGACCCTATGACGTTGGGCTTGAATTTTTGCCATCGGGCAAAGTTGGGGTGCGGGTGCGGGCTTCGGTTTTTGATGCCAGTCAGAAGGAGCGCTTTGAATCTTCTATAATTGAGAATTACCAACTTCTGATGCGGTGATCTAGAATCTATTCGGGGTCGTGCTCCATTACATCTCCGTGCAAAGATTCACTTAAGGGGATAAGTTTGTCGATAACGGCTTCTTCTGTGGTGATGAGCCAACCCTTCACCTTTTGATCAAATACGACAATCTCTTTTGCCTCAATTTCTACGACCTTTGACCTTGTTATATGGCGGTCTTTTCGCGTGCAAAAAAAAGTGTGCTGGCGCGTGGTGCCGCGTTCATTGGGTTCGGTATTCATTGCTGAGAGATCCTGTGAACCTCGGATACGAGAAATGCGACATTCTCGTAGGGCATATCAGGCTGCAAGCCGTGGCCCAAGTTGAAAATATGGGGGCGCCCCTTTACGTCATTTAAGGTTTTGGTGACCGCTCTAGTGATGGTTTTATGATCAGCGTAGAGCACTGTTGGATCTAAATTCCCCTGTAAAATAGCTGCTTTTCCCATGGCCTCGTAGGCTGCATCTATATCGGTTCGCCAATCAATGCTGAGGATGTCAGCTCCGGCTTGGGCGCTGTAGGAAAGGAAATGCGATCCTGCTAAAGGAAAGTAAATACGAGGAACACAAAGGTCGGCAATGGCCTCGTTTATTTGCTGTAAATAGGGTAGGACGAATGATTTAAAGTCCCCGGAGGACAGAACGCCAATCGAGGTGTCAAAAACTTGAAGTGCACCCGCGCCATGAGACACCTGGTAGCGCAGGAAAGAAATGACCAAGCCTGTCAATCGCTCCATGAGCAGGTGAGCGGAGCTAGGATCACTGTGTATCATGGCGCGGAACGCGCTGAAGTCTTTAGAACTTTTCCCTTCTACAAGCCAAGTGGCGAGCGTAAAAGGCGAACCGGCATACCCAATGAGTGGGACATGTGGGGGGAGTTCCTTGCAGACCAGATCTATCGTCGTTCCGACATATGAGAGATCTTGATCCGGTATTACGCTACGCAAATTTTTAATATCCGCTTCTGTTCGCACGGGTTTTTCGAAAACGGGGCCGGGTGCGTAGGTAAAAGGACAACCGAGGGGACCGAGCGGGGTGACTAAGTCTGTAAATAGAATCGCAGCATCTACGCTCAGCATATCAATGGGCATAAGCGTAATTTCAGCAGCCAACTCAGGCGTAGTGAAAAGCGTTTGAATCGAGTCGTATTTGGCCCGCAGTGCCCTATAAGGTGCTAATACGCGTCCAGCTTGGCGCATGATCCAGACAGGGGTCTGCGTCACACTTAAGCCCCGGCTGGCCCTTGAAAATAGATGAGATGGAGGGATTGGATCTTTAGTCATGCTTAAAGGGACTATTATTCCTAGGAAAAGGGGCTACCAATTTGGACAGACTCCAAGCGCCTGATGGCTTTGAGTACGGGGTAAATTCCGAATGCGTATACCTTCTGCAGGTTGAGAAATACAGATGAATTCTGAGGGGCTTGTGCCACTGCTTGTCCAGTCCAGGGTGTTGTTTAACCATGTCTTATCAAGTGCTAAAGCACCCACGATAAGGTCGTAAACACCTTCAACAAGAGTGCGGCGTCTCAGAAGGTGAGAGGGGACTTTTATCGCATTGGCTAATTGGCGAAGATACTGATTTTGGTTCATAAAGTTTTTCTTGAGGCTATCAGTTGCTGGGTCGACTGCAACTAAAGCCCACTCCATTTTCGGCGTTTCGTTAACTAAGAAAGCCTGGCCTTTAAACCTTGTTAAATCTTTTATATCTCCGAATAATTTAATGTAAATTTGGACGAGGTTTTTAACCGTGCATGGTATCATTTGTCCTTCGAATATGAAGCGGGGGATGCGCGGTATGAGGGCATATTTCCCTTCTGCCTCTGGGCTGCTTTGCAGGGAGACTACGGACTTGCTCTGCAATTTGTTGGGAAGCTCTATGCTCAACCGATCGAGGTCCTGTTGCGGGAGATTTATGCTAAGGTTAGATAGCAAATCTTTAACGCTAATCTTGTCTGCGTATATGTTAACTGATGGCACTTCGGCTTCTAGTTCGTCGCGAACGGATGCGTTTCTTATCTTGGAATTTTGTTGAGTGGACCTGCCCTGTCGTTTGCCGCTCAGTTTTCTTGCTGAGGGAGTCTTAGGCCCAAGCTTTGGTGTTTTGTTATCGCGATATGAACTGGGTGGGGCTGTTCCAGTGGCGTTACCTTCATCGTCAAAAAGGCTTACTAAGTCCTCTGATGAACCCTCTTCTTCTCCTTCATCATACACTTCAGAAGGATAATCATCGTAATCATCTTTTGGAAGCACTGTATTAGAGCTTGGGCCCTCTGGGTTGATATCCAGATTTTCCCCGTCTTCAGAGAGGGTATCTTCATCAAAAAAACTGCCTATGTCTTCTTTTCCTGTTGCAGTCGACGTGCTTTGCTCCAAGGTGAAGTCGGTTTCGTTGTCACTTATGGAATCAGACTCTTCTGATCCAAACAAGTCATCTAAGTCGTCCGCTTCTGACGCCTGTTGGAGTCTTGCTTCTTCTGCGGGTGCAGGAAATTTTTCTAACGGTTCATCTTCCCCCAGCGCACTGTCGAAAGGTTCGATTAAAGGAGGGGTGTCAGCATCTTCTGGTTCAACGATGCCAGGCTGGAAGGCCTCAGAATGTGCAACATCTGAATCCTCGTCTTCTGGTAGGTCGTCTACCTCTAAATCATCATCTTCTTCGTCTTCAAGAAAGTCGAATGACCCATACTGCGGGTCTTTGACAGTTTGTTCTTCTTCTATTTCACCGGTCAGTTCGAATTCCGGGCCCAGTAAATCGACGTATTTTTCAATGAGGTCGTCTATTTGGGACGTGAGACTATCGGTGATAGCGAACCGCTCGCGGGTAGAATGCAGCGCATTCACCACCAGTTCTAATTCAGGCAGAGTTAAACTCTCTTCGTGAGACCGTAGAGATGCTACAATAGCCTGAACTCGCTGGCTTGTGATGATGCGTTCTTCAGAAAAGTTTATAAACTCTTCCAGCGAGTCTAATTCTTGTCTGAGTCTGTTCGCGATTTGTTCCAAAGTGAGTAGGCTGCGGGGTTAAGTGTATGAGTGGTCAATATCGCCAAGAGGCCCGTGTGGGAAAATGCGATTTTTCTCCCCCAACAGGGCCCGTTTATGGCACTGTGACGGTGGGGAAAATGCCGGGCCAGCGAGGTTTGCTGGGCTTCCAATGGGGAATTCCGGTCTTTCCCGATATGCGAATGCTGTGGTCTTTATAGTACAAAAAAACTTGTTTAGCGGGCCCTTCTGCTTGATCCTTGTAGACTGTCCTAGTTATGCTGTTGCAATTTTCGAAAAAACGTTCCTTAAAGAAAATCTCGGTCGTTATGCGATCATAAGTATCCTCTAAGACATTTTTCTGTCGTACGGATTTGGCTGATAGGCCATTGGCCCGAGCATACATTCGTAGACGTACGCTAGGTTTTTTAAACGTGCAGTTTAAATACTCTTTGTCTACGAGAGCCCAGTGTGGTTTTCTAAATGTCTTGTTGTAAAAAGGCTGCTTTCTATACCAAACTGCACTGCGCTGGCCCTTTACAAAAAAGTCGGGAAAGCTGTCTTGTAGTGAAGAGATCGTGGTAGATTGCCCGTCTTTTACTTTGGATGAACGAAAGAGTACGACATAGTCTTGAAATGCTTTTGCAAGAGGGGCTACTTGTCCCTTTTCCACCAATTGACGAAAGCTTTTCTGGCGAAAGAGAAGTTTCCAAAATACCTCTAAGCTATCGGTATACTTTTTTAGTTCAATTTCTTCAAATGAAATGGATAGAATAGATTGCGTTTTGTCTAAAGAGATAAAACGCTCTGAAAATACACGTTGAAAACGTTCTTCAACGGGGAGCAGATCTAAAGAACTGGGTTTATTACGGGTTGGTTCGCCCTCAGAGATCCCGCTTTGAACATATAGCTTACGGTCTTTTTTAACGGTTTCAATATTGTCTTGAAAGTCGCCTACAAGGAGTTTGTCCGCATCTTCTAATGCCGCAAGTGCAGTCTCCGCTTCTTCAATATCTTCTTCGATCCTTACGGCTACATCATGTAATTTGGAACGTTTTTCAAGGATGCGAGTTACGGGCGTTAGGAGGGCATTTAATTTGACTAAGCGATCGATATGGGGCTTGATTGCGTTTGCCATTTCTTGGGCGAGCGCGAGGTCTTCAACTTTTCCTTGAACAGGGCCTGTTAAATCGTTTATGCGCTGCTTTAGCTCGTTAATTTCCTCTTGGTTACGGGCCTCAGTATCGCTTGTGATTTCGCCTGTTTCTGTGTTGACATTATCCATGGGTCGTAAGCAGAACGCTTTGAGGGGTGAGAATTAATGCCCGGGTTCTACCATCCATTCGGGTAGTGTAATGCGATACATAAAGGCTCCATCGATATCAGGTAGACGTACTTTATCTCCCTCCATATCTGCTTTGTATATATCGGGACTTTCTTCGTCGAACTTGAAAGCGAGCAGCCGAAGAGGGGGAAGTTTTCGGTCGGGCCACAAATGACCTACGTCTATGACGGTAGGGGTTTTACAGTCCATTGTGACCACGTCAATTTCCCATTTACGCTCTTTTACCAGCGCTGCGCCATCCAGTGCAATGGGGCCATGCTCTACTGGGTTTCCATGGGCATCTATAAACAGATAATCTTCGCTTGAGGCATAGTCGATTCGACCTCGTTCGGTCTCCGTTGAATAGGCGATAACGCTCCCATCTTCTGCGGAACCCCAGAAGCTTCCAGGTGGAAGAAGATAGAGTTGATCTCCTTCTTCAATTTCCCATGGTGTGGTTCCTAAATTAGCGTAAATACGAGTATGATTGTCGTAGTCTATTCTGAGTTGACCCAACTCGACGGCCCCTGAATGAAGGGCGTCATTTATGGAGGTGAAATGTCCATTTTGATGGTAGCGAACGGTGTTTACAGGCGAGCCGAGATAGCTCTCTTGCAGCTTTTGCAGCATAAAATAGGCTTTAACCGTGGATGAAATGCCCCATTCGTTCACATCTGGCAGCGCCGTTGCATGACCATACGCAGCGGTCGTGGCTAGATAGCGCGAGAGGAAGTTCGACCGGCTATTCTTTCCATCTTGAGGTATTGTGTTGCCAAAGTACTCATCGATGGTGCCTAGTCCCACATTGACGTGACGCGAATGCAAGTTAAACAGGTCAAAATCAACTAAGGCCGATAGTTCGCTGGGATTCACTCCTGCCATCTTTGCGAGTAATGCTTGGAGGTGGCCTGCATACAGCCAATGATTTCCTCCCTCGCCTAAGCTGGGCGACTGTTCGCCTATGGCGGCTAAGAGTTCTCTCTGTGTATTGAGGCTGTTTTTAAATGTGAGTGTATGCTCTTGTCCCGAGTCAGCATCTGTAAATTCCCAGGGCGCAACTGCTGCATGCGAAGTGATATAGGGGACCGCTGGCTGAAATTTTTCGATGAGTTTAGTAATGTGGCCCTTGCTTTTCTCAGCAGCTATAGTGGGCTTCAATAGGTGCGTGCCAGAACCGGTTGCAGCAGGCTGCGCATCCGGGGTAAGTGCGGTGGAGGCAGGCGTGCATTCGGGGTCGTCTGCTGCAATATGGCGGAAGCCGGTTTGCAAAGACGCCTTAAAACCGAGTTCATCAAGGGCATCAATGTATTCACTGAGCGCGTCATCGCCCCCTTTAACGGGTGCAGCTTCAATAGAAAATTCCGAAGCGCCTTCACCATCGTGCCAGGTCTCAGCTGGGTGATTGACCATTAATTTGTCTATTCCAAGCTGCTTGAGCACGCGCAGAGTCTCGTAAATTTCAACGTAACTTTCTTCAGATGGCTCAATATTCGGTAGGGAATACCAGGGGTGCGTTGCCCAAGGGGCCAGTTCATCCAGAATTGGTTTGGGAAAGTCAATGTGAGGGAAAGCCTCGTCAAAATCGGTGGATACAGTTAGCACCCACTTATCATGGAGGGGGGCTCGGTCCCCGTGAATATTTTTCTCATAGGAGCACCCTCCATTGAGGCGTATTTCTTGTTCAGCGGTCTCTTTATCCACGGAATAGAGCGATGTTGCGTGGGTATGGTTCCAATCGATAAAGCTAGAAATAAGCGTGCCGCTCGTACTCAGCAGGCGTGGATAATGCTCGCCAAAGTTGAAGTAGGGTATTGTTATTAGTTTTGGATTTACCGCGTCTAAAACTCGGCCTAGGGTGAGGCCACATGCCTTACCATTACCGCCCTCTAATTGGACTTCAAGCGACTTGCCTACAATTCTGAATCGATACAGGAAGTTGGCTATTTCCTCATCTACCACCCATTGCCAGCGCGCTTCAACGCAGTCTTCTAACTGTTCGCAGGAGATAAAGTGTCGTTCAACTTCGTCGCTGTCCGCTGTATGTATTCTTCCTCCCATTTCTACTACCAGCCCACCTTCTTCCGCAGGTTTGATGGGCGGGGCGCCATTTATCTCTAATTCGAGATCCGAAAAGGTGCCGTCGATAGGAGTGTAGACAAAGTTGATGACGGCGGAAACTGAACGACTTTCGAAGATGTACGAAATACCTTCTTTGCGTATTGAGGTTTCAGTTTCTTCTTTTAACGGGGCCCGAAGTGTAGTTGGGTTATTTTCCATGAATGCAGTAAAACTCCGTAAAGGCAACGTGGGAAGCATTTAAAAGCCATATATGCAAGAAGCGTATTAATCTATATAATTAGAGGAAGGGTGTCAAGATGCATCTTTCTCTATACGGCCACTCAGCATGCCTTTATAAGGCTATGTTAAAATTTGACTTAGGGATTCTTTGAGCGCGATTTATTCTGTGTGGGATACCGCTGTTTTAGGGGGGGGAGCAGCAGGCCTAGTGGCTGCGATTTCAGCGGCTTCTGAAGGGCAGAAAGTCATTCTATTCGAAAAAGGGGACAAACTTGGAAAAAAGATCCTCATTTCAGGGAATGGGCGATGCAACCTGACCAACCGTACGGCTGATGATGTCGGGCATTATCATGGGGCTCCACCGTCGTTCATAAAGAGAGTACTAAACCATCTTTCTCTTGATCAAACATTATCTTTTTTCTCCGATTTGGGTATTGAAGTGCACGAAGAAAAACGTGGGCGGCTTTTCCCTAAATCAAATCAGGCCCAATCTGTGGTGGATGTCTTGGCTGACAAAATGGAACAGTTGGGGGTAAAGGTATGCTTACACACGGAAATATGCGCATTAGACCCGGGAAAATACTTCAAGTTAGAGACTACTGAAGGGCAGGTATACCAAGCCGTTAGGGTTATAATCGCAAGTGGAGGTGTCAGTGCTGGGAAAATGGGTGCCGACGGCAAAGGGATGCAAATGGCTGCAAATTTGGGTCATGAGATCACGGATCTTAAGCCTGGTTTGGTGGCTTTAGAGAGCAAGGAAAAATACCTCCGAACGATGCAGGGAGTTAAAGTTGTGGCTGAAGTTCAGCCAGAAATCCCTGGTAAAAATCGGGTAATGGACTGTGACGACCTGCTAATTGCTTCCTATGGCGTTTCTGGTTTTACCATACTGAGTCTTAGTGCCCGCGTTGTTCCCCATCTGAAAGACGGTCCAGTAAATCTGCGGGTTAATCTATTTCCTGGTCAGAACATGCAATCAGTGAGTGATCTTTTAGGCCGGAGATGGGCTAAAAACCCACACCGATCGCTTGAGATGAGTTTTTCCGGTCTACTCAATAGAAAATTGGTGCGTTCTCTGTTGAAACACGGGTCCTTCAATGGGGAACAAGTAGTTGAAAAAATAAGTGATAAAACCCGCGATGACATTGCTAATTTGCTCACAGGTTGGTCCATACCTGTTTACAGGCCGCGTGATTTTGAATACGCTGAGGTCACTATTGGTGGGATCAAAACCGGAGCAATAAACCCAGACACTTTAGAGTCATATATTATTCCGGGACTATACTTTGCGGGAGAAATGTTAGAGGTCTATGGAGATCTAGGCGGGTTTAATTTTCAGTGGGCTTGGGCCAGTGGTATGCTAGCGGGAAAGGGATTAGGCAGCTGATCTCGTTGACAGGTTTTACAGAGGCGGCTACACTCTCAAGGGATGAAAAAACGAGAAGAAATTGTAGGTATTGTATTGGCAGCGGGTCTCTCCTCTCGCATGGGGAAGTTTAAGCAACTCTTGCCCATTGATGACGAACCTGCCGTCTGTAGAATTGCAGGTGTCCTCAAGGAGTGTCTGGAGCGCGTGATAGTGGTGGTAGGACACAGGGCCGACGAAGTGAGGGATGCTCTCGCTGGGCTTGAAGTAGAGTGCCTTCTCAATCCTGAATTTCGCGACGGCATGTTAAGTTCCGTTCAATGTGCAGTTCGGGAAATTGGGCCCGGCCGGGACTATTTGTTCTGCCTGGGTGATCAACCCTCGCTCAATGGGGATATCGTGCAAGGAGTAATCGATCGCGCCCTTGGGGTGGACGCTGGAATTGTCATACCGACATTTGACGAGAAGAGGGGGCACCCCCTTTTCCTTAGCCGATCATACAGATCTGAGATTTTGAAATTAGGCCGGGAAGTTGGATTGAATGTCATCACGCGTTCCAATCCCCATGATACAGTTGAGTTTCCGGTAGCGTATGCAGAAATACTTGACGACATGGATACCCCTGCTGACTATGCGCGCGAGAAAGCGCGTGCAAAAAGGGACTAGATATGGAGGATGTAATAGGGCGTCTTTTAAATGAGGTGGGAAAGGGAAAGGCCGTAGCGCTTGCCTCATTGGTGTGGAGCACGGGGTCCATACCAATGAGCGATAGTGCAAAGATGCTCGTGACAGAGAGTGGGGAGATTGTGGGAACTATTGGTGGTGGGTGTTTAGAAGCGGAGGTATTTGCAGCCGGCCAGAGCGTGCTTAAATCCGAGGTACCTAGCGATATGCGCTATACTATGACGGAAAAGCAGGCGGGAGAGAATGGGCTTAACTGTGGAGGAACGGTGCGGATTTATACCGAACGCATTGATGCCGCAGAGGGCGGAGAGGCCTTTGCAATGATTGAAAAGGCTAAAGTGCACAGAGAGCCGCGAATTATGGTCACTGAATTGAACGGAACGCGACGATATGTAACAGACGAAGAGGGTAAAATAATCTGGGCAAAGGGAGACAGACCCTTTTGGATCTCTGAAGAGATTGCAGGTGTAAAGTTTAACAGCAGGGAAGGTGGGACGATCCTAGGCACTCCTGAAGAAGAAGGGGAGTTTTTTGTTGAACCCTTTTGGCCTCAACCCCGCGCCTACGTATTTGGGGGAGGTCACGTTGGAGGACAAGTTGCCGCATTGGCAAAAAACGTAGGATTCTACGTGGTCCTAATTGACGATCGTCCCTTTTTCGCCAATAGAGACTTGCATCCCTATGCGGACGAATGCATTGCGGGTGAAATTGACTGCGTCTTTGAATCACTTCCCGTAGACGAACAGTCGTTTATACTGGCTCTAACCCGTGGTCATCAATACGACGAGCAGGTGGTCGAACATGCACTCGATACTCCAGCCGGATATATTGGCATGTTGGGGAGTGAACGCAAAAAAATCCTACTGTGGAAAAAGATTTTGCAGCGCGGGGCTGATCCTCAGCGATTAGAAGAGGTTTTCTCTCCCATTGGAATCAATATAGGGGCAGATACGCCAGAGGAGATCGCCGTTAGCGTTGTAGCAGAGATGGTTCGCGTCCGGCGCGGCGTGCGGAAAGAGTGGAAAACAAAGAAGATGGAGGGGGTGCGCTAGTGGAAAAGGAACCCATTCGCTATGCAGCGGCAGCCTGTCAGGTCGATCGCCCCAATCCAACTCGTCGAGCCGAAATTGGGCCCAACGTAGACCGCATGCTCGAGATGGTAGACATGGCGGTAGAAGGGTACGAGCCGATGATGGATGTTCGACTCGTAGTCTTTCCAGAATTTGCTCATGCCGCCCCGGTTTATTCAACCGCCAAGGCCCTGTGTAGACATTTAACCCTTCCCATTCCCAACGATTACACTGAGCAATACACCAAGAAAGCCAAAGAGCACAATATTTACATACAAACAGGGACCTTCTTAGAAGAGCGCTCTGAGTGGCCAGGTAAAGTATTTAATTCCACCTGCTTAATTGGTCCTGAGGGCATTTTATATACCTATCGCAAGGTAAATCCGTGGATACCCTGGGAGGTGCATACGAGTCCCCACGACTTGAGCGACTACCGGGACGAGCTCTTTCCTGTTGCTCAGACCCCTATAGGTGGCTTAGGCGTTGCTATTTGTTACGATTGGCTCTTTCCCGAGGTGCTGCGCCAGCTGGTTGCTAATGGGGCAGAGGTATTGATTCGCGTTTCTGCCTATATGGATCCTTGGGGGGCAACGCCTCCTATGGACTGGTGGACCACGGTGAATCGCTGCCGTGCCCTTGAAAATATGTCCTATGTCGTCGCGGCTAATCAGGGAGCTTCGCTTGCGAATTATGCGCCCTTCTCTTGGCCTGGTGGAAGCATGGTGGTCGATTATGACGGACGAGTATTAGCTCAGGCAGATCCCGGTCCAGGGGAGAAAATCGTAGTCGCCCCCATTGATATAGGTGGATTGCGATATGAGCGGAAGCGAAGGATGGGTCACCAGCCGCTGGGGCATATGCGAACAGAAGCCTATCCGCTCTACGAGCGGTCTTTCATGGAACCTGGGCAGATGGATAATGAAACGGACCATACGATGGAAATAAATAAGCGGCGGATTATGGAAACGCGTAGTAGGATCGATCCGGGGGCAGAGTAGAATGCGTTCTCTGCGTCCGTATGTGCGAATCCCTTTATGAGGCGCTTTTCGCAAAAGCAAATTCAGCGAACGATCTCGAAGTATACCACCGTTGAAAATGAATGGGATTTGTCTGACACAGTCAGGCTAAAGATTGCCGAGGTCGCAGATTCTTACCAGCTGCTCGACCGAATGGTTGAGCAAGAGGGCCGTATGGTACGCGTTGATCGGTTTCCTTATTGGGCCGAGATCTGGCCCGCCTCTCTTGCATTGGCGAGGTGGTTTTGCCAGCAGAGGCCACCTATTGGCACGGGATGGACGCGAGAGTTGGGCTGTGGTCTTGGAGTGGTGGGCATGACGCTTGCGGCGCTAGGCTGGAAGGTTGAAGCTACCGATTATGTAGAAGATGCGCTGATCTTTGCCACGTATAACGCCCAAAAAAATAGACTGAGCGACCGACATCGCGTTGCTTATTTGGATTGGAGCAATCCCGTTGGCAAGGCCTGCGACTGCCTAGTGGCCTCAGATGTGGTATATGAAAAAAAAAACCACGTCTACTTAAACCGCGTTTTGCGGGCTCTTTTACAGCCCGGCGGGCGTTTTTATTTGAGTGACCCACAGCGCCGGCCAGCAAAGCGCTTTGTCGAAATGCTTGTGAAGCAGCGCTATGAGCATCGAGTTGAAACGGTCACGCAGCGCCTTGGATCGATCGATTACAAGGTTAATATTCACGAGTTTATAAAGGGGCCCAACTAGGCCTCAATCAACGCCTCAAGGTGGACTTGGGTCGATTCGCAGAGTCCCTCTAAGTCGTAGCCACCCTCTAAGACTGAAACAAGCCTGCCTTGGCTCTGTTGGCCTGCCCACTCCGCGACCATCCTACTCAGTGTGCGAAATCCCTCCGTTGTAAGCCTGATGTCTCCAAGGGGATCTCGCCAGTGGGCATCAAAGCCAGCTGAGAGGAGGATAAAGTCGGGGTTATATGTTCGCAGTGCTGGGCCTATGTGTTTTCTAAAAATATCAAAATAATCGCTATCTTCGCTGCCATAGGGGACGGGGATATTAAGCGTGGAACCCAGACCCTTTCCCTGGCCAGTCTCACTAGCGGCGCCCGTACCTGGGTAGTGTGGCGCCTGGTGTATGCTGCAAAAGAATACGTGCTCACTCCCATAAAAACTGTCCTGGGTCCCGTTTCCGTGATGTACATCCCAATCTATGATGGCAACGCGCTCTAAGGCATACTGCTGGCGTAGATAGTGTGCACCGATCGCCACGTTGTTAAAAAAACAAAACCCCATAGCTCGATCGGATTCAGCGTGATGTCCGGGGGGACGGACGGCACAAAATACATTTTTTGCCTTTCCTCCCATGACCATATCAATGGCTTTTATGACGGATCCAACGCCTAAACGAACGATGCGAGGCGTTTCTGAACAGGCGTGTGTATCGGCTGAAACGGGCGATATCTGAGCTAGGCTCGACAGGCTGCAAACCCAATCAATATGCTGAGCCTTGTGGTTTAAAAGGATGATATCGTCGGCGGCCTCTTCTGCTTGTATCCACTGTAGATCAGAGGCAAAGGGCGATGCTTTAATTCTTTGTATGACTTCGGTTATGCGCTGGGGCCGTTCAGGATGTTCTTGGCCGACTCTATGTCTCGAAAAATCGGGATGGTAAATCAGTGCAGTCGCGGACATTTTTTTCCCTTTTATATCAGGCGGAGGGAAAGCAGGCGGCTATAGCCTGTTGACCAAGGTGACGTATATCATCAGCAATCATCCTATTTTCTAGGCCGGCGTGGTCAAACCACTGCATGGATTCCGATTCTCTGGGGTTTATTGTAGCCGTTCCATCCACCACACGAGCGAAGTAGATTAAATCGATGTGCTGATGATCCTGGCTTATATCCTCAAGCAGCAGGCAAACAGGCTGGTGGAGTACTTTTACGTTGTCTAACTGTCTTTGGGATCCCAAGAGTTCTACGATTAACCCTGTTTCTTCTCTGACTTCGCGTAGGGCTGCTTCCTCGGGTAGCTCGTTGGCTTCAATATGGCCGCCAGGGGGTAGCCATGCCCCTATCTTTTTATGCCAGAGCAGTAGCGTTTTTTGCTGATCTACAATAAAAGTGGTGGCAGTAAAATCTCGGGTTATGAGGGACAAGCGACCATCCTCTCTCATAATAGGGTTGAGGTGTAAAACATCTTAAGGTGTCGTGAAATCATGCCGATGGAATAATATAAGTCAGAATAGAGACAAGGAGTTTAGGGTGTGGAAAAAATGGGATCTCTCCTTTTAAAGAGGATTCAAGTCTCCTTAGTTATTTTCATATTCTAAATAAAAACAACATATTAAGCCAGAGAGAAGCCGATGAGCAAGGAGCTCGTCCTCGAACCTATGCCGACGCCAATAACTAGTGGATCAGAGAAGATCCATGCAGGCACCACAATCTTGCCCGTAGCAGGCGGTAAAGGGGGAACGGGGAAGTCTACTTTAACGGCTAATTTAGGCGTTGGTTTGTCTCTCCTTGGGCATAGAGTCATTATGGTTGACGGCGATTGGGGTGGGGCAGATTTACATTTATTTTTTAATCAAATTGCCCCTGCTCGTAGTATGAGTCACTTTCTCACAAAGGAAGTCAAATCGTTGAAGGAAATTGTCCTGCCAACTCCGCTCCCCGACTTGCGGATGATCTGTGGGGGGAATGAAATGATTGGTTTGGCTAACTTGCCCTACGGGGTCAAAGAAAAAATCGTTCGACATATAGGTAGGCTGGAAGCGGACTATGTCCTTATAGATTTGGGCGCGGGCACCTCTTTTAATACCCTCGATTTTTTCACGCTTTCGGACGAGGGTATAATCGTCTGCAATCCGGAACCCCATTCAAGGGTGGATGCATATGGATTCCTCAAAAATATTGTCTATAGAAAACTCCGCAGGAAGTTTAATAGGGTTGAGGACGTTCGGTCGGTCATCGAGAACTTTGCCAGAGGAGCTGGCAGGAAAAATGGCCGGGTAAGCGAGTTGATCGAATCGATAATGGCCGTTGATGCAATGTCGGGGGGGGTAGCCCATGAAATCTTGGTAAATCTCCGTCCTAAGCTCTTGTTGAACCGAGTGAGGAATCGTGCTCAAATAGAAGACCGCCATAAGTTTATGGGTATTGTAAAGGACTTTCTTTGCCTGGAATTGGACTACATTGGACACATCCGAAGCGATAGTCGTGTTTTGGACGCTTGCGAACGCCGCCGGCCCGTCCTGATAGATGCCCCAACGGCTCCTGCATCAAAAGACATATACTCCGTGCTCCTCGATGGGATGGAACTGGGGTTCACGGGGGGCGAACCTGTTGTAAATAGGGTGGACCAACTCGTTAGGCGGGCTGAGGATCAGGCTGGGTATTGGTAGATTTCTGAAGCCTTTCTTACATTGGTTGCGTTCGTTTACAGAGTTTACCCATGGCAACCAAACGGTGAGAAGTGGCCCTACCCTCTTTATTCGATGGAACTCTGTTTGACCGGCTCGCGGCGTGGAGGCTATATGCCCGGGGGAAATTCAGGGAATCCGTTTCTGTTTTTGACCATTTAAAAGATCCGCGAAAAGTCCTCATCGTACCAAGCGATAAGCCCGGGGGACTTTTTGGAGCGGCTCCTTTCATACATTCTGTTCGCCAAGCTTATCCTCAGGCTGATATTCGCATCCTCGTAGCCGAAGTCCGTGCGCATTTAGCTGCGCTCATTCCCTTTGCAGACGAAGTCATTTCCGGTCCATTAGATGCCTCCCTTTGGTCTACAAAGGTGAAAAAGCTGTGCTCTGATCTTAAGAGTGAGCAGTTTGATCTCGTTTTTTGTCTGGGCTCTGATTGCAGTGTTCGAAATGCGGCGGTTGTCGGTGCTAGCGGCGGCCGGTTGCTCGTTGGGTTTTCCAGACAGGACTTTAATTTTTTTAATTTCGAGTTAACAGGGTCGCATGAAAGCAAGTCGGAAAGAGATGAGCACCGGCATATGTTGAGCGCGATCAACGTTTCTTATGAAAGCAGCTGGCGATGGGCAGTTCCGCTTGACATTGTGCGCGAAAAGGGGTTTCCACTACCCGACGAGAGTTCCTCTAAGTATCTTGCGCTTGACCTAGCGGACGGGTTGGGGCAACGGTGGAGTAATAAGCAGCTGGATGAAATCCTTCAACATTGGCTTTCAAAGGGGTTCGAACCGGTCATTCTCTTTTCCCTCGCAGAGGATAAAAAAGTCCGTTATCTTAAAAAAACGCACGGACAGGATCTGCGGATGGTTGATAAGCGCAACGGAATTGACGGTGCCGCTTTTTTGCAATCCTGTCAGGGCCTTGTAGCCTTAAATACGGACTACCTGCATCTGGCTCTTGCCTTTGGGATTCCGATTGTAACTCGTCCTCATGCAGAGGTTAATCGTTGGATCGATCCAATAGATAAAGATCTTTGCGAGCTGGTTTCGGATAGCGGGGGAACTGCGCTGGCTGAGGCATTGATACGGTTACAATAAAAGTTGACTTTGCTACGCACTGTAAAATTATTGAACGAGGAATAGGGGAACAAAGGTATGAATGGAGAAATGGTTGAACCCGATCGCACCATAATGATCATTTCGATCATTGGTCTCGTCGTTATTTGGGGAAGCTTTTTCTACCACAAATTTGTGCAGGGAGGCGGGGCTCAAGTCAATGAAGCGGATACAT
>CALDFW010000023.1 GCA_937942165.1 uncultured bacterium
TCACCGGAATCTTTGCGTAGACGTGCTCACCCCAAGTGGCAATTTCTCGCGCTTGTACCTCCATCTCAGCAATATCATCCGAGAACACCTCAAAAGAGATCGGCCGATCTGGTATCTCGCGGACAATATCTTTGGCAAACGCGACGTAATCTTCTACCCCGGCACGCCTCATGAGGGAAGGATTAGTCGTAAATCCAGCGACAAGCGGATGGGCATAGCTATCGAGCATACTCTGTTTGTCTGCTCCATCGGCAAAAATCTTGACCTTGAGATCATTGCCAGAACGCTCCGAGCGCACAATTTCTCGATCCGAAGACACCATCAGGCGAACTCCTTGGTTGGGTGGCAGGTTGGACGGGCTTCACACGAAAGATACGGCTTGCCACATACCCAGCCAAGCCCAAGCATCCACCGCGAAAACCCCATAATTAGACGCGATACGGCGCGCCTTCTGACCTCTGCATATCCCCCCTTTTGCGCCGCCGATTTTGCCATGCGGGCTTGAAAAGGTCCGCCATATTGCTTAATGTCGTTGAATAGACAACAAACGCGAGGCCACCCGGATTTTGAACATGAATTTGCTGCAAATAACAGCGGTATCCCTACTCTTCTTTACCCTGCCTGTATGCGCCCAGCAGCCCCTTTCTCTCCAGGAGTGCATCGACCTGGCTATGGGACGCAACTTGCAGCATCAGCGCAATGAGCAAACGCTGGCCGCCAGTCGAGCCAGCCTAGAATCAGCTCAGGCCCCTTTCGGATTCAACATGGACGCCAACTTCACTGCACCCACCTTTACGGAGGTGCGCGATACGCAAGAGAGCGTCGCCTTGGCGACCCGCGTGCGCGATGAGAGCACCAACTTCACTTATAATGGCAATCTACGTATGAGCCGGCGGCTGCCCTACGTTGGCGCCATTCAACTCACAACCAGCGGTGAGCGACGCGATTTTTCGTCGAACCGACGCAATAACTTTCTCGACTTCTCTGGCGACATGCGTCTCGATTACGAGCACGACATACTCAACCGAGCCCCCGAAGAGGTCAGCCTGCAGCGCGCCAAGCACAACTTTGCCAACGCAGACCTCAACTTTAAGCAGCAGAGCCTTCAGCTCGAAGGACAGGTAATTGACGACTACTACACCCTGGTGCAGCGACTGCGCCAGCTCGAGATCCAGAAACAGCGCCTCGATCTTTCTCGCGCCAATCTAGAGCTAGCCCAGCGCAAGTTTGAAGTGGGTCTCATCGCCGAAGTAGAGGCACTGCGCCTTCAGGTAGAGCTCCTCCAAGCCGAATCGAGCTTTGCCCAAGCAGAGACGGCCATTGAGAGCCAGCGCGACCTCCTGCGCCAAACCCTCGGCCTAAGCCCAGAAGATCCACTCGAAATAAGCATAGAAGTAGAAAACAAGCTCTACGCCATAGATGCCCAAGAAGCCATGCGGTTAGGCCTGCAAAGACGCACAGATATGCGGCAGACGGAGATCTCGGAGAAACTGCGTCGCCTCGACTTGGAAGACGCGCATCGCCGCAACGGCATCAACGCGACGCTCAACGCCAATATCAGCCTGCGCGGACGCGGTGACGAGATCGGCGACATCAGCAGCACGCTCGAACGAAATCAGTGGGGAGTCGGCATCCAGGTAACGATGCCCCTAATCGACAACGGAGCACGACGCAGCAGCCTTAATCAGGCACGCATCGCCCTACAGCAGAGTCAACTCACTCGCGAACTGCAGCGACAGCAGGTCGTGCGTCAGGTGCGCGACGCCGTGCGCAATTTAAAAGAGGCAAAACGACAGATCACCATTCGTCAGGCCGGACTTAAAGTTGCCAAACGAACGTATGAAGTGGAGCAGAGTCGCTTTGAGCTGGGGCTTGCCCAAAGCCAAGATTTACTAGATGCACAGAGTCAGCTGACGCAGTCGCGCATAGATGAGCTGGGCGCCATAGTAGACTACCAGCGGCGCCTTAAAGACCTCAGACTAGCAACCATGGCCGACCTGAACGCGTTTGCCAGCGAAGTAGATTAAGATGCCGTCTTAGTTATCGTCGTCCTTATTCATCAAGGGATGCGAAAACTCTCCTTCATCCTCACCGAACCAACGCCGCGGACGCTGACGCGTATATGATGGAATCCGATGCTGCTCTTCGGCTTCCTGACAGGCGACGCATAAACGCGCCGTAGGCAGCGCTTCAAGACGGGCCTTGGGTATAAAAGGACAGGTAGCGCAGAGTTTAAGCTGCGTTTCCACGCACGCTTCACAGTGTCCATAGCTGCCACTTTCTAGCTTTTCCAAAGCAAGCGTTACTTCTTCTAGCTCGCGACGCTCCGTATCGCCGAGCGCAACCAAGAGTTCCATAGCCCCCGCCTCGACGGCGCGGTCTAAGTCGTCGGCCTTGGGGTCCTGCAGCTCATCGATCTCTTGCTCCGTCCCGTCGATATCACTCATCAGCGCAGCGCGACGCTCTAAGAGCGCCTTTTTGACCTTTTCGCGTTCTCTTTTGTTCAGCGCGGTCTTCTTGGCCATATTCCTCTCGTTTCAATAACAGTCCAGCCGACGTATAATGTCTCTGGGCTACTGCGATCACCGTCGTTTTCGAACTAAATAAAAGGGCCGAAAAAACGCCTATATCCGGCCAATATTTCTCGTATTTTAGCTCACGTAGACGCCCGTTCAGTCCTTCTGACTCACCTGCTCACGCTCTAAATCCCGCAGCCGATCGCGTAGATCTGCTGCCCGCTCAAACTGGTCTCGCTCGACGGCTAGACGCAGCTCTTCGCGTAGCTGCTCCAATTTGCTCATCGGGCGTGCACTCTCTACTTCCGTTTCCCACTCGCGTAAGAAATGGAGCTCGGGACATTCTTCCAACTGGTCAAACCGACCCGTCCGACGGAGATAGTCCTCGATTTCGACGATGCCACCTCGGATCACGCCGAGCGCTTTCTTGTGCTCTTCGCCATCCAAATGCGAAAGGACGCGTGCTTGAATTCGATGCGCTGTGACAAAGGGCGTGTGCTGCTCTGCCATTTGGCGGTCTTCTTCGGCTTCAGCGTATTGGTAGCATAGATCTAGGATCGACAGATTGTGACGCGCATCTTGCTCGGCAAGGGCGTATTCCTTGAGCTCAAAAAAGCTTATTCGGCGCCAGTAGAACTTCATGGCCTCTTGGGCCAGATCCCAGCAATCATCGCGCGATAAGGTAAAGGAGTCGATCCCATCTTGCTCCTGGCTGCGCGCCAACTCATCTAGGTAATACTCGAGCAACGAGGCGCATTCCTTGGGCCGCACCCCGTCGGGACGCCCATCCCATTCTAACTGCATAACGCCTAAATCCATGCGGACCTGAATCTTCGCACGCCCATCGCGCCCCTCTATCTTGCGCACGCGCAGTTCACCCGGAGCGTATTCCCAGTCGCCCAACACGGAGCTTATATCGTTGTCCATATCCAAAAAAAACCTTGAAAATTCAACGCTTAGAAGCATTTTTTGAGCACGAAGACGGCCCAATTATATAACGAGCACCTACTTTTGTCAACTTCAATCCAAGTCTACTGGGGGCACCCCATTTATCTCGCTGACAATTGCCAATAATTCCTGTCTCAGCGTAAGCGTCATCTGCGTTTGTGTGATGAAGCGCTCTATGGCCGGCACGGCTTTAGAGCCCATTGCTACAAGCGCTGAATGGGTATTTTCACGCTCTTCTGGCGTCGGGTTATACTGCATTTCGCTAGGATCTATTTGCGTGCCGAACATGCTGATACGCGGATATTGCTCTTCGCCTAGTAAACCGCCCATGCTAGGGTTTGCAAAACCGCGCTGCGGTCTACCCAGAGAGTCTGTCATTCCAGGTGCAAAAGGGAACATCTGCTCTTCCCCCGTGAACACGCCTCGAACCGAGCGCTGTTCATCGCGCACCATGAGTAGGTCGTAGTAGCGCAGCGCGTTGATGAGGATCTCCGCCGACTTGTCGCTGCCCAACTGGCCGAGCGCGGTGACCGCCGCCGTGCGTATATCGGAATCAGCCGTATTGAGCGAGCGATCCAGTAGACGTCCAATGTCGACAACCACGCTCGTATCGCCAATGGCCCCCAGCGCGTGCACGATATCCTGCTTGAGCGTGGTGCGCTGCTCGTAGTCGTGCAGTGCGTTGCGCAATACGGGCACGGCACGTGGATCGCCAATCTCTCCGAGAATCTGTGCGGCCTTGCGCCGCGTAGCATAGGGATAATCAGGCCTCGAAACAATTTCCATAATTCGCTCGAACTGTGCCTCGTCACCATCCTGGTACTGCTGGTACATCTGATTTATATTGGTGCATCCAGTATAAACCAGCAGTGGCAATAACAATAACCAACCCATCATTTTGCTCTCCCGGAGGCGAGGACCCAAAAACCTTGCCGTGGCACACGCGATCCACTATTATCGTTAGCGAAACATTAATAGAAAGCCCGAAAACGTGACGCAAGTACAAACGCATGATCGTCAGGCAATCCCTGGCATAAAAGATATGCTTGCCGTATCGAGCGGCAAGGGGGGCGTTGGCAAATCAACGCTCAGTGCCAACCTCGCAGTAGCGCTTGCCGAGCAAGGCCTGCGCATTGGCCTACTCGATGCCGACATCTATGGCCCCAATATACCCGGCATGCTCGGCGTCCACGAGCGCCCTCAAGCCGACCCGCAGAGCGGCCGCATCCAGCCGCTGGAGGCGCACGGTATAAAATTCCTCTCCATGGGACTCCTCATTGAGACGGGCGTTCCGGTCATATGGCGCGGTCCAATGCTGGCCAAAATGATCAACCAGTTCCTCTTTAACACCGACTGGGGCGCGCTCGATATAGTTCTCCTAGACTTGCCACCGGGCACCGGCGACGTGCAGATAACGCTAACGCAGTCGGCTCCTTTAACCGGCGCCCTCATTGTGACTACGCCTTCGGCTATTGCCCTTGAGGACGTGCGCCGCGGCGTTGAGATGTTTCGGCAAACGGAGGTACCGCTGCTTGGACTGGTGGAGAATATGAGCGCCTTTAGCTGTGATCAATGCGGTCATCAGGCACAGCTTTTTGGACGGGGAGGCGGAGCGCAAACGGCTGAACTGCTATCTATTCCGTTTCTCCATTCCATTCCGTTAGACACCGTGCTCCGCGAAAGCGCCGACCGAGGTGAACCGGCCGTGCGCTCACAGCCGCAGGCCGCTAGCAGCCAAGAGATTAACGCACTAGGACAACGAATAGCCGCTCACTTTGCGTGAGGCGGTCAGACGCATTCGGCCCCTCTCATTTAACTACGCTGAACGCGCGGTCTACCCGGCGTTCGTTGCCTCCCATATCGCGCACGGAAACGGACCATCGATGCGCACCGAGCGCAAGGTCACCGTCCGGCAAAGCCCGCACGATCTTGGCTTCTGGGTCGTATTCAGCTATGAGGGGCCGTCCGTTCAGTTCCACCAGGATATCTTCCTCACGCCCGATTCCACTCCCCACGTCTTCAATCCGCACGCGCAGTTCAGGCCGTCGCTCTGGCGTCTGAGCCGACTGTAGCGGATAGAGCACATCTACTTGGGGAGGCCGATCATCGCGCATTAGGGCAAAACGTCCAAGGCGTCGGAGCGACGCCCCAATATACCCTCCCTCACGCTCGTTTCCAACCAGCGCCCATTTACCCACACTTACTTCTCTATAGAGGCCGACCTGGGGGTCTTCGCACAGATCCGGAGGACAGCGCAACCACACCCCAATGCGACTGTCAAAGGGCATGGCCCCCGGTCCGAGATCGTATCCCTTTCCAACCGCGTTCAGATCGTCTGGCGGATCCGAAACAAAGGACTCGGCTTGTGGAAAAATCACCTCATACACGCTCTTGGGGGCAAATTCCAGCGCTACGCTTCCGTCGGCCAATTCTACGCGCTGCGCCTGCCCAGGGCGCACGGCCACTCGCGCCAGTTTAACGGTCCAGCGCTCATTATCTAACACCACGACGGCCTCTGCGGCTCCGTCGCCGCCAGGTCCCAGCGGCAAGATGACTTCATATATCTCAGCAGCGACCTGACGGGGCCAGAAAGTGGTGCCTTCCATCAGCACCCTGGGCTGCTCGCCGATATGTGCATCAAACAAGAGGCGCAGGGCAATCCAACGGCCGTATACCGTGCGCTCTAAGCGCAGTCCGGTCTCCGCAGTCGTCGGTGCAGGAGCATTCAGCAGCAGCGAATCGAGTCCCCCCTTTGCATCGCGCACCTCCATTTTCCACAGGGCGTCTTCGACTCCCCCATCCCAGCTGATCTCCTGACCAACCGCCAGCCTCGAGTCATGCAGGCGCTTCCAGCCGTTCTGCTGCCAGCGATAGAGCACCCCGTCTAATAAGACATCGTCTCGATCGACCACTGCCCCCTCAAGAATCCACCGATTCGAAATCCGCTTGACAACTCCGGCACGGAACGCCGGCACATCATTTACCACCACGCGCATGCGGGCTCGGCTGCGATTGCCGAATCGATCGGAAGCCACAACTTCGATATCGTGCACGCCCTCGCCGAGCGCGCCGGCATCCGCACCGGCCGAAGCGCGCATTAAGCCGTCCCCCGACATATTGTAAAAACCTAGCCGACTCCCGATGGGTTTAAACAGCGCGTGAAAGCGCCCTCGCCCACCCGGATAGTCGATGTAGAGTCGGTCCAAATGGACTTGATGTCCATTGGCATACGAGATCTGATCGTAAGAAATAGACGCGACGTCTCGGTCGTTAATCCGCATGCTCAGCTGATGGGGTGCCAGCTTATTATTTGCGGCCTCGGCGCGGTCCCAGACCTGCACCGCAGCCCCGACGGGCCCGCGTATGTGCACCGTATCCGCGGCGATAAAGACATCTTCCTCTTCGTCCCAGCGCAGCGCAAAGCTGGCAGGCGCATTCCGCCCATTAATTCGACTCGTACCGTCCATGGGCACCAAGGCGATGCGCCGCATAACCGGCGGCGTCGAATCCTCAAGAACATAGTCTTTAAGCAGAGGATTAATCGGCCTATTATCCTCGTCGCGCAGCTCAAAGTGAAGATGCGGTGGGCCGGCGCCACTTTCGCCGCTCAGGGCGATTACATCACCGCGCTGGACGGGTATCTCCCCCGCCTCAAACCACAGGTCTACGCTATAGCGCTGCGCCGAGCGCTGAGCCTGCTCTATCCGCGCCCGCGCCGGGCCAACAAAAGCAGATAAATGGGCGTAGACGGCCGTCCGCCCATCCGCCAGCCGCTGGTAGACGGCGCGACCATAGCCCCACGGCGAAGTTCGAACGCGCACAATGTAGCCATCGTCGACAGCCTGCACTTTGTAGCCGGTGCGCCCCCACGTTTTTAAGTCTATGCCCATGTGAAAGGAAGCCGAGCGCGATTCGGCAAAAGAAGAGGAAAGAGCTGGACCGATAGACAGAGGCCACGCTAGTGGCTCAGCCGACGCACTCGACCAGCCGCTTAGCAAGAGCACTCCCAGCCAACCCAGTGTCCGTTTAAGCACTGCGATCATCGTATTCGTGCACACATAGCTCGATGGACGTGGGATCCACGCGCACGTAGTGAAAGGGCCTTTCAGTCCACGCGCCCGTATTGAGATAGCGCCTCCCACCGCGCTGGATATCC
Source organism: uncultured bacterium (assembly GCA_937942165.1). Classification (GTDB taxonomy): domain Bacteria; phylum Latescibacterota; class UBA2968; order UBA8231; family UBA8231. The sequence goes on from CALDFW010000023.1 coordinate 7,621, forward strand.
ATTGCCGCATGCGTATGACCGCAAGTAACGGCTTCGAAACCCAACCGTTCTGCCGCTCGCACAGCATTGCGGGCGACGCGCTCATTGAGCACGCGGTACAGCAGGCCCCATTTCTTGGCATACTCAGCCACGTGCATATCGCGTAAACCCAGGGTGACAAAAAGGTGATGAATGCGACGAAATACCCACTTAAAGAGCCCGTGACGAGGCATCAGATCATCCAAATTATTGCCGTGCACAATGTGCAACCGCTTTCCAATAGCCCATTCGCCAACAAACTCAATCTCGCCCGAATCGACCATGTGGAAATCGGCGTCGTGATTACCATATACCCAGATGACCCTACGCTGGTGCGATTCGGCGACGAGTCTGTGCAAGGTTTGCTCATGCACATCTGATAGCGAACGTTCGGGATCGTCAATTACGTCGCCGTTGAGAATCAGCGTCGCCTGATCGGGAAGGGTTTCCAACCACGCGACAAAGGCTCGCTGGTAAAAGTAGGCGTTGCCTAGGTGCAAATCGCTAACAATGTAATAGAGCTTCTCGTCCATTTCCTTGCCATAAAATGCGTATCTGCTGAGTTTCTAATTCCATGAATAACGATACTCCATCCCTAGCGCGCAAAGAAGAAGGCGAAGACCGCCTACAGGCCCTGTTAGACCATCTTGGACGACTGCTCCCCGATGCGACACAGCGGCGGGCATTCGAAGCGTGCTCGCGCACGCCGCCACCGCCTTCACTCCGACTCAACGCGCTGATATCAGGCAGCCAATCGCTTTCGGCCTCTCTGGCAGAGCGGGCCCAGCCCGTTCCGTGGTGTTCTGCGGGCTACGCATTTCCAGCAGATGAGAGCCGGCTCAGTCACACCGTAGAACACGCCGTTGGCGCCTACTATTTGCAGGCTAAGGCACCGATGTTTGCAGTGGAAGCCCTAGCGCCCCAGCCAGGCGAGCGCGTGCTCGACTTATGTGCAGCTCCGGGAGGAAAAACGACCCAAATCGCCGCCCATATGAACAATACCGGCTTGCTCGTTGCCAATGAGATGAGCAAGAAACGCCTGCCTGCTCTGGTGGGCAATATAGAGCGCTGCGGCGTGGGCAACGCAATCATAACCCAGGCGCAAGGCACCATGTTAGCGCGCTATTTCCACAATTTCTTTGACCGCATACTCGTAGACGCTCCGTGTAGCGGTGACGGCATTGTGCGCAAGGATCTCAGCATGCTGCGCTACTGGTCCCCAGAAGATGCACAGCGGCAGGCGCAGACGCAGACCGGATTGCTGCGGGCAGCCTTTCACATGCTACGGCCGGGTGGCACCCTCGTCTACTCGACTTGCTCACTCTCATTGGAAGAAAACGAACACGTCCTCATGGCGCTCTTGACGCGCTACGGCGAATCCGCTTCCGTCTTGCCCATTTCCGATATGGGAGGGCTTTCCTTGGCCGAGCCGGTCCGCGCCGACCTCCCTGATTCGCTGCGCCATGCCGTCCGTATCTGGCCCCATCTCTATGATACTGAAGGGGCCTTTGTCGCTCGCATAGGCAAACGATCTCCCACCGATTGGCCTCAGATAGAATCAGACGCGGCGCAGTGGCTCTGCAGCGCGGCTGATGACCCCACTGCGCTGCACGCCTGCCAAACCTTGGAACGCCTCTGGCATTTTCCCATACCCCGCACAGCGGATCAAGTGGTAGCCAGTCGCGGTCGACATCTTATCATGCAGCCGGCTGCCAGCGACAGCATAGAGAGCAATCTGCCCTTTTTCGTGCGCGCGGGCATGCGCTTTGGACGACGTCATAAAACGCACTTCTACTTTACCCAGCAGGGCATCTCTCTCTGGGGACACCGCGCGTCCGAACGATGCGTCGACTTAGATTGGGACGATGTATGTGCCCTGTTTAGGGGAGAGCGCCTGGCTCTCGATAGACCGCTGACACAGCGCGGTGAAGTCATATGCAGACACGGAATCTGGCCGATCTGTCGTGCCATGGTTGAAGAAGAAGGCACCCAGCTCAACGGCATGTTACCCCGTCCACTCTACCGAAACGACGTGCGGCGCCTAGCGTAGAGGCACATTTTTCCCACGCTTTTACCCCCCATGGCCCTCTGAGAAGCTCTTTTAGCCTCTTTTTGCCTTCTCACGCCCTATTTTTCGCCCGCGAGAGAATTTTTTTCTCTACGCAGGTCCATTTTTTCCCCTCTCCGGCGCCCGATCAGGCTCTACCCCATCCACATCTTGTGTTTCCATCGCAACAAACCGCAATATCGTGCAATTAATCTCATAAAAAATAACGTGGTATCACATAGTTTATTGAAAAAAATTATCTTCCGTAAACTCATTAAAAACATGTTTTTATAAATTAATATGGCGATGGCAGTCAAAGGCTGGTACACCCATTGCGATAGCCTACTCAGCAGAAAATAGATCCTAAGACTTGGGACACCGGAGGCGGTCTTCCCCTCCCCAGCATCTGCCGCTCCTCGCGCAGATGGCCTCCGGGTCCCACATATAGGTTTAAACGGCATAAAAATGAATGGCCTTAGAACAGACCGTATCGATCGCTTCCGCCTGTTGCTCCTCTGCCTCCTCTTTGGCAGCCTGAGCGGCTTACTCGTCGAGATAGCAACGCAGAGCAGCCTGCTCGGCGAGACGGAGATCCCCACGGTAGAATTGGCCCAGTTAACTACCCCAATTGCCCCATAAAGACCTGTAGAGGAAACGGCCTACCGCTCCCCGGATAGGTCGCACTCTCTGCCTACATCGGCCTCCCGCTCCCCGGGTAGGTCGATGTGAGCCAAGCGCCGGCCTCCCGCTCCCCGGGTAGGTCGGCGCTGCTTTTTTATTGTTCGGTAGATGCCTTAGAGCCCGTCCAGCGAGGAAAAAGCGCGTGCTGGATGCCAAGTAGACTGCAGATGCGCCCAGCGATAAAATCGCCAAGATCATCAAACGTTTGCGGCTGCTGGTAAAAAGCCGGCATGGCCGGCAACACGACGGCCCCGGCTTCCGTAACGGCCGTCATATTGCGTAGGTGTATCAAGTTAAGCGGCGTTTCGCGCACGACCATAATGAGTCGGCGGCGCTCTTTAAGGACCACATCCGCTGCCCGTTCAATCAAATTTTCAGCGTGGCCATGTGCAATCCCCGACAGGGTCTTTATGGAACAGGGCACAATCACCATGCCATCCGTATCAAACGATCCGCTGGCGATTGCACTCGACTGGTCGGCAACGGAATACTCTCGTAGCGTGCCCGCCGTGATTTCCTCTCCGTAGAGACGGATGAGAAATTCGGTTAGCGTCTCCTGATCCGGGCGGAAACCCAACTCTTCGCGCAGGAGATAGCGGCCGTATTTTGAAAGCACTAAATGAACGCCATGGCCACCGCTTAACAAAGCGCGCAGGAGGCGCCCTGCATAGAGGGCTCCGCTTGCCCCCGTTACTGCGACAACAATCTCTTTCACTGGATATCTTCTTTCCCCAAAAGCAGCGCCGGTGCATCCCCAAACACGAGTATATCGGTCACAGTAGAGGCAAAGTACACCACGCTAATGATCGCATTCAGGTTGAGGAATGCCATATTGACACGCGCTAAGTCGTCGGGTCGGACAAGGCGATGCTCCCATACCAGCAGGCCCGCAATAACCAACACACCTAGCGCATAGATCACGCCCATTTCAGCGTGCCATCCCAAGATGACCATCAGACCAACTGAAGCCACGTGCAGCAACCGCGCAATGCGCAGAGCACCGTCTAAACCAAAGCGCGCTGGAATAGAGTGCAGTCCTACCTGCACGTCGTAATCGCGATCCTGACAGGAGTAGATGATATCAAAACCCGCAACCCACGTGAGCACGGCCATTGACAGCATGATCGGCGTCCAGGCAAAACCGCCCGTCACGGCCACCCATGCTCCCAGCGGTGCCCCGCCTAGGCTCAGTCCCAACACGAGGTGAGAAGCCCAGGTAAAACGCTTGGTAAGCGAATAGAAAAACAGCACCGCTAAAACCAGTGGGGACAGATACAAACACAGCGGATTCAGCTGCCACGCCGCCACCACCAACGCGCCACTCGAAATCACGACCAAGAGACTAACCGAGGCTGGAGACACCTGTCCACTGGGCAACTCGCGCTGAGCCGTTCGTGGATTATCCGCGTCGATATGTCGGTCTACCAGGCGATTAAAACCCATAGCCGCACTGCGAGCACCCACCATAGCGACGACAATCCAAGCTAGCTGAACCGCACCTATTCCACTCTGAGCAGCCGCAAGCGCGGCTCCGCTTAAGGCAAAGGGCAGCGCGAAGATACTGTGCGAAAACTTGATCATCCGCCCATAGGTGTGGATGGACCGTAAAAAACTCATATGCGCCCTACGAAAAAAAGGTTAACGACGGCACGGACTCTATCAGATCGTGTTCGCGCGCCTTGGCATAAAACAGGCGCAGCCCCTCGACCTCGCTCTCACCGAGTGAAAAGTGAATGTGCTTGCTCAAATAGCGCCGATAGAGGGCTGGATCTCCTCCCCTCTCAGCGGCGTATGCTTGGGCGATTTCATCAACGTGCGCCACGCCGGCTTCTTTAGCTGCTTGGAGAGCTTCTATTTCGCTTCCCTTTAAGGTCCCTTCATAGCCAGCCCAAAAAGCGAACACAAAGGGTAAGCCCGTGTGCGCTTTCCACTCGGCTGCCAGGTCTATGCTAGGAATCTCACTATCCAGTTCTCCAAATACGGAGTCACCGATCAAGAGCGCCGCGTCAGCGTTCTCTAACATCGCAGATAGATTGGGCGCCGCATCGACCCAGACCGGCTCAAAGCCATAGCGCTCGCGCAGTAGGATCTTAATCAGTGAAGCGGAAGTGCGCGAACTCGTATCGAGCGCAACTCGCCGCACGTTATCCAGCGGCGTTGCGTGATACAGGCGCACAGTCAGCACAGCACCCGTAGCGGCAATGGCCAGTCCGGGCACGATCTTGTAGGGATCGACGCTCCTCGCATATTCAATAGAAGGAATTAATCCCACATCGGCTTGACGGACCTGCAGGTCTGCCGCACAGCGAGAAGGCACCGAATAGGTGAGGGCGAAACGTGCGTCGTTTTCCAGCGAGTAGACGAGGGGACGGGCGTTGAGGAAAGAAACCACCCCCAGGCGCACGCTCATGGTAGCGCGGCCCTGGCCAATGGAGGTGCCGCTGAGGGCACGCGTTGGTAGCGCGTATCACGACGCTGAGGTGCAAAACCGGCCTCGACGATAAGGCGTTCCATCTCGCCGAGCGTCATCTGATCCGTGTGGCTCGTACCGGCGGCACTAACGACGTTCTCCTCCAGCATAGTACTGCCAAAATCGTCGATTCCGTAGCGCAGACTCACCTGAGCTATTTTAGGTCCCTGCGTGACCCAGGACGCTTGAAAATGATCGATATTGTCCAGAAAAAGGCGGGCCACTGCAACCGTGCGCAGATGATCAAAGCCGGTGGCCTTTGCCCCATCCCAGCGCGCACTGTCCCCAGCTAAATCGGTGTGATCTGGCTGGAAATTCCAGGTAATAAACGCCGTAAATCCACCCGTTTCATCCTGAAGATCGCGTAGGTGCTGCAAATGTTGGAGCCGGTGTTCCACCGTTTCGACATGCCCGTACATCATAGTCGCCGTCGTGCGCATACCCAGATCGTGCGCAATCCGGTGCACGTCGAGCCACTCGCTGGTGCGATCTTTGCGAAAACCGATTATGTCGCGCACCTCATCAACCAGAATCTCCGCTCCAGCCCCGGGTATTGAGTCGAGCCCGGCATCGCGCAGTCGACGCAGCGTCTCTTCTAAGGACAGCTTAGAGAGGTGAGCGATATAAATAATCTCGGTCGCAGACAAACAGTGCAGCTGCACCTGCGGGTAACGGTCGCGTATAGCCGATAGCAGCTCTTCGTAATATTCGAGGCGGAGCTTGGGATTGAGCCCTCCCTGCATGAGGATCTCACACGACTTGGGCACATCGCCTCCAACGGCGACTAGCTCGTCGATCTTGGCAAAGATCTGCTCGGTTGGCAATACGTATCCCTCATCCGAGCCGGGCTTGCGATAAAAGGCACAAAAGTCGCACTTAACCCAACACACATTGGTATAGTTGATGTTGCGACCAACGTTGTACGTAACTACGGGGTCGGGGTGGCGCTGCATGCGCACCCAATGGGCGAGCATGCCCAACTCGGCTACGTTAGGATGGGCAAAGAGGCGGCTTGCTTCGTCCAGATCAATACGCTCTCCCCCGTACACCTTCTCTGCGATATCGTCTATCACGTCTATCCTCCAGCAGCGACTAGAGCCGAATCGTCGACCACGTTATACAGCGTGTCGCGCTCAACCGGCCTGCGGCCCGCTTCAACGATCCGATCGAGAAACTCGCGCTGCGTCAAACGCTGCTGCGTCTCGTCATAGCTGCGCCGCGTAATCTCGTAGTCCATAACGGTGCCGTCTATATCATCGGCTCCATACCACAGCGCCGTTTGCGAGATCTCAATGGTGTTCATAATCCAAAACGTCTTCACATGCGGGAAGTTGTCGAGCATCAGACGACCGATGGCCACTTCCTTCAGGTCGAGACAGCCAGTTGGTCCCGGAAGGTCGGCCAACTCTGTGCGCTCGGGATGAAAGGACAGGGGGATATAGGCTAAAAAACCACCTGTATCATCCTGCACGTCGCGAAGGCGCGTCAGGTGATACACCTTCTCCTGCGTGTTCTCTATGTGCCCGTACAGCATAGTAGCATTGGAAGGGAGACCGCTGCGGTGCGCGGATGCAGCGATGGCCAACCAATCCTCTGAGTCGGCTTTGGTCCAAAACAAGTCGCTTTGAACACGATCGCTGAATACTTCGGCTCCGCCGCCGGGCAGCGACTCAAGCCCCGCCGCCTTCATATCGGCAAAGACCTCTTCAAGAGGCTTTTTTGCTATGCGCTGAATTTGAGCGATTTCAATCATCGTGAAGGCCTTGAGATGGGCCTCGGGACGCGCCTCTTTCATAGCACGCAGCACATCTATATAATAATCGTACGGCAGCTTGGGATTCACGCCCCCCACCATGTGAATTTCGGTAATTGGAATCTCCGCGTATTCACGCACGCGCTGAGCCACCTGCTCAGGGTTTAAGACGTACCCGCGTTCGTCCTTGGGCTTGACGTAGAAAGAGCAAAACTTACATAACTTGTTGCAGATATTTGTGTAATTGATGTGCTGATTGCGCACGTAGTAGGTGGTGTCTCCGTTGAGACGCTCGCGCACAATATTGGCCATATATCCGAGTAAAGGTAGATCATCACAGGCGTAAAGACGCAGCCCATCATCGCTGCTCAAACGCTGACCGGCACGCACCTTCTCGCTGATATCGGCCAGACCTGCTCGCTCTAGTATCGCATCAAAAACCACTATTTTCCCCCTGCAAAAGTCGATTCAACAACATAATACCAACCGCCCTCTAGTTCGTCAACTCACTCCTTGCGCCCCTGATATATGCTGCAAATACCCATCGTTAACGTCGTGGCAGAGGACTCGACAAAACCCGCATCTTCAAGCAACTGCACGAAGGCGCTTCCCTGCGGAAAGTTGCCGACCGAATGTGGCAGGTATGCGTAGGCCTGTCGCTGTCCCGAAAGAAGGCCACCGATCAACGGCAAGATATTGTGAAAATAGAACAGATACAATTGTTTAAACAGGGGCACGGCCGGCTCGCAGAAGTCCAAGACGAGAATTTGCCCCCCGGGACGGAGAACGCGGAATGCCTCAGCCAAGCCGCTCGGAATGTGCCCGAAGTTGCGCACGCCAAAAGCGCCCATGACAACGTCAAAAGACGCGTCTTGAAAAGGTAAATTCTCAGCGTCTCCACCCATGAGCGCGGCGGGAGCCCGGCGCTCTTCCACCTTCTTTGCACCCAATCGGAGCATTTCGAGTGCGACGTCAACGCCTATAATGCGTTCGGGATTCAAACGACCCGCTGCCAGTGCAAAATCGGCCGTGCCGGTTGCCAGGTCGAGGATGCGCGGTTCATCAGACAGCTGCAGACTGTCCAGCGCACGGCGACGCCAGTAGATATCGATGCCCCCGCTCAGCAGGTGATTAAGCACGTCGTAACGCTGGGCAATCGCATCAAACATCTCGCGGTTGCGCCTCTTGTGCTCGGCGATCTTTTCCTTATTCTCAAGCATGGCAAGAGAAGCTACTCCATCCCCCCCAACTGTCAATAGAATTGAGTCATAACCCACTCCACGCCGATCGCATACTCACCCGCTTGAGCGAAGGCGTTGCCGTGCTCGACAGCGCGGGCCACGTGCAGGTATCCAACCCCGCGTTCCTAGGCCTACTCGGCGTCAGCCGTCTCGAAGACTCGACGCTGACCAGCCTATTTGCGTCCAATAAGCTGCTGGCGGATGTCGTGCGCAGAGCACTCAATGGCGAAGACGTGGTCGACGTGGATGTGCGACACGCCGCCCCTGATCACCCCGAAGTTTCCATGCGCTGGCTGCGCATCAACGCCGTCAGAGTTACCGAGCAAAACGCCTCTTCCACCAACACGATAATCACGCTTGTAGACGTATCCGATCTCAAAAGCGCAGAGCGCCAGATGTGGCAGGTCGAGAAGATGAGCGCCCTTGGTCGTCTGGCCGCATCGGTCGCTCACGAAGTCGGCAATCCACTCGGAGCAATCGATATACAGCTACAGCTGCTACAGGAAGACCTGTCGACCATCGACGGCGCACTGCCGGACAAGACGCTGCGACGAATCGATATCGCCCGAGCCGAGATGCGGCGCCTCGAGGGCATTGTTCAAAACTTTTTGCGCCTGTCTCGCCCGCCCGCACTCCACCTAAAGAGGGTCGATCCCAATGATTTGCTAAACAATATATATCAACTAGTTTCACCCGAATCGCGCGAAAAGAGCCTGCACCTGCATCTGGAACTCGGTCACCCTCTGCGCCCCATTAAAGTCGACGAAAACCAGCTTAGCCAGTGCCTTCTCAACCTGCTGATCAACGCATTCCAAGCCGTTGGAGATCAGGGCCATATCAGACTGCGCTCACGCGATGAAGACGGCGACGTCCTCATCGAAATAGCAGACGACGGGCCGGGCATTCCGCCCGAAGATCTGGAACGCATTTTCGAGTTTTATTATACTACGAAAGAGGAGGGCACCGGGCTGGGCCTATCGATCGCCCAGCGCATAGTCCATCAACACGCCGGCACGCTAAGCGTAGATAGCCAGCAGGGCGAGGGCACGCGTATAGCCATTCGCTTGCCCGGCATCCCACCACCACCATAGAGCAGCCTACCCATGTCCAAACAGCGCGTCAACATACTCATCGCCGACGACGAAGTATTCATACGCGAAGGACTCAAAGAAGCGCTAGACCACGATAGATATCGCGTTGAGATTGTCTCCGATGGCAGACAGGCCCGCGAGAAGCTGCGCACGGGACGGTATCATTTAGCTATTCTAGATCTGCGCATGCCGGGACCATCTGGCCTGGATTTACTCGAGGAACTTCGCGATCGAGAGACCGATACTCAGGTCGTTATACTAACCGCTCACGGCAACGTAAGCACGGCAGTGGAAGCCATGAAGAAAGGCGCCCATGACTTTCTGACCAAGCCCGTCGACCTCAGTCATCTACGCCTCGTCGTCGAACGAGCCCTGGATCGACTCCAGCTGGTACGAGAAAATCGCAAGCTACACAGCCGCTTGGAAAGCGCTGATCCCTTCCGTAGACTCGTGCGCAACAGCGAAAGTATGCAGGCCGCTTCAAAGCTCATAAAACAAGTGGCTCAGTCCGACGTGCCCGTATTACTGCGCGGCGAGACCGGGGTGGGTAAGGACCTCGTAGCACGAGCAATACACGAACGCAGCAAGCGCAGCCAGCGGCCTTTTGTTGCCGTCAACTGCGGCGGCTTTACCGAAGAATTATTCGCCAGTGAGATATTCGGACACAAGCGCGGAGCCTTTACCGGAGCATACGCAGACAAGCCCGGCCGTTTTGCGCTAGCAGAAGGCGGCACTCTCTTTCTCGACGAAATAGGCGAAGTGCCCATAAAAAACCAGATCGAACTCCTGCGCGCCCTCGAGTCGCATGAATACCAACCGCTGGGTGATCCCCACGTGCGGCGCGCCGATGTGCGCATCATTGCTGCAACCAATCGAAACTTAGAGCGCAGCGTCGGCGAGGGACTCTTTCGCGAAGACCTGTA
>CALDFW010000024.1 GCA_937942165.1 uncultured bacterium
CCAATCGACGACGGAGCCGTCCTCTTCATCAAATTGTGGCATGTAGGGGCGCGGTTCGCCGACCAGGCCCATCAGCTTGTCTTCGTCGATGGTTATGCCCAGTCCTGGATCGGTCGGGATTGGCCGATAGCCGTTTTCGACCGGCGGCAGGGGCTTGGCCAAGAGTTCTTCGTACTCGTTGTCGCCGCGCTCTTGGGCGAGAAAGTTGGGGATGCAGGCGGCAATCTGCAGGCTGGCCGCCAGCGAGCAGGGTCCCTGCGGGTTGTGCGGGGCCATCGGGCTGTAGTAGGCCTCGGCCATGCCGGCGATGACGCGCAGCTCGGTGATGCCGCCGGCGTAGCAGATATCGGGCTGTAGGATCACGGCGGCGCGCTTTTCGAGGATTTCTTTAAAGCCCCACTTGGTGAAGATGCGCTCGCCGGTGGCGATGGGGATATGCGTTTTGGCGGCGATCTCGGCCATCACGTCGACGTTGAGCGCCTGGACGATCTCCTCGTAAAACCACGGTTTGTAGGGTTCGAGCGCCTTGACCAGCAGCAGCGCGGTGGGCGGCTGGACGGCGCCGTGAAAGTCGACGCCGATATCGACGCCGTAGCCGTGCTCTTCGCGCAGGGCGGCAAAGCGCTCGACGACCTCGTCGACAAAGAGCGGTGTCTCGATGTATTTGAACGCTTTGCGGCTGCTCTGCGGGCCGACCTTCATGGCGTTAACGCCCGTTTCATCGCTGACGTGCCCATAGACGCGGATGCGATCGCGGGTGGGGCCGCCAAAGAGCTTGTAAACGGGCACGCCGTAGCACTTGCCGGTGATGTCCCACAGGGCTTGGTCGATGCCGGAGATTATGGCCGTCTTAATGGGGCCGCCGCGGTAAAACGCGCCGCGATGAATGGCCTGCCAGTGGTGCGTAACGCGGCGCGGGTCCTGTCCGACTAGATAGGACGAGACTTCGAGCGCGCCGGCCGCGCAGGCCTTGGCGTCGTCCTTGAGCATCTCGCCCCAGCCGACGATGCCGGCATCGGTAGAGATCTTTACAAAAACCCAAGAGTTTTCGAGCACAAAGGTCTCGATCTTTGTGACTTTGATGTCTTCGTTGGGGCCAATAGGGCCCTGCGCTTCGGCCATAGTAAATCCTTTTGGACGGGGTGATAGGCGTATAGGGGCCTTATAAAACGCGATTTAGGGCGGGTGGTCAACCGTCCTTTGTAGCTGTCTGCGCTCGGTTTTGGTCAGTCGCTGGCTTGTCGCTATGGGGAGAGGTTCCTATTTTGAGCCGCGCCGTGCGTCGACACGCCTGCAGCCTGCGCTGCACAAGCCAAATAGAGGAAATATGCGCATGTCTGAAATCTATTCACCCGCGGATCGGCCCAACGTGCTCTTTATCATGGCCGACGATCACCGCCACGACGCGATCGCGGCCTGCGGCAACCCGTGCGTGCGCACGTCGCATCTGGATGGCCTCATTGGGGCGGGCACGCACTTTCGCCGCAATTATATGCTCGGCGGGCTGAGTGGCGCCGTTTGCGTGCCGGCGCGGGCGGCTCTGCACACCGGATCGCATCCCTTTCGCGCCTCGGTGGGCGCGCGCTTAGACGGCTACGGCGATCTGCAGCGTCTCCGCCCGGACAAGGCGCTGATGGCTGAGACCTTTCGCCAGGCCGGCTATCACACTTTTGCCACGGGGAAGTGGCATAACTGTCGGGACTCCTTTGCGCGCTCCTTTACCGACGGAGCGAATATATTTTTTGGCGGGATGAGCGATCACGATCGGGTGCCGCTGCACGATTTTGATGCCACGGGTGCATATCCCAAAGAGGCCCAGTATATCGGTGAGGGCTTTTCTTCCGATCTCTTTGCCGACGCGGCGATCGACTTTCTGAAGGGATACAGCGGGGACGCCCCGTTTTTTCTCTACCTGTCCTTTACCGCGCCGCACGATCCGCGCACGCCGCCGGAGGGCTACGCCTACGATCCGGCCGTCGTGGATGTGCCGCCTAATTTTGTCCCCGAACATCCCTTTGACAACGGCGATATGCGCCTGCGCGACGAAGTGCTGGCCGATTTTCCGCGCACGGAAGGGGAAGTCCGTCAGCATATCGCCGACTATTACGGCATGATCGAACACATGGACGCCAAGATTGGTCAGGTGCTTGCGGCCCTAGAGGCGAGCGGCCGGGCCGGCGATACGATGGTCGTCTACACGGCCGACCACGGTCTGGCGGTGGGACAGCACGGGTTGATGGGCAAGCAGAACATGTACGAGCACAGCGTGTCGGTCCCGCTGGTCGTGCGCGGGAGGGGCGTGCCTTGCGGTCGCGCGGTCGATGCGCTAAGCCTGAACTACGATATCTATCCGACGCTGTGCGATTTGGCATGCATTGAGGTGCCTGAGAGCGTCGAGAGCCGCAGTCTGCTGCCGCTGATGGAGAGCGGGAAAGCCGTCCTGCACGAGACGGTCTATTCGCATTACAAAGACATTCAGCGCATGGTCTGCGATGGGCGCTGGAAGCTGATACGCTACTATCGATCCGAAGAGAGTGAGACCGGAACGCGGTGCGTGCAGCTCTTTGACTTGGAGAACGACCCGTGGGAGATGGACGACCTGTCCGAGCGGGAAGAGGGACACGCGGTGCGCCTGCAGCAGGCATTGGACGAATGGATGCGCGCGGTGGGCGACCCGCTGCTGGACGCGTAGATACACGACGAGGAGATGCACATGACGATTGCCGAAGCGAATTTTTCACTGAGCGAAGCGGAAATGGATGCGTTTCGCAAGGACGGCTATTTAGGTCCGTTTGATCTGTGTAGCGAAGCGGAGATGGCGGATTTGCGTCCGGGTTTGGAGCAGGTGTTGGAACGCGACGCGCCCGATCACGGCACGCGCGTGCACAATCGCCACCTCGATAGCTCCTCCGTATACGAACTCTCCACGCGTCGACCGATTGTCGAGCGCATGCAGAGCCTCTACGGGCCGGACCTGCTGCTGTGGCGCACAAACTTCTTTGTAAAGGAACCCGGTGCCAAAGAGATCCCCTGGCATCAGGACCACAACTACTGGCCGCTGGAGCCGCCCATTATTTCATCGGCGTGGATTGCGATTGACGAAGCTACGGTAGAGAATAGCTGCGTGCAGATTATTCCCGGTTCGCATCGCAAGACGCTGCCGCACATCAAAGCGACCGACGATATGGTCTTTGCTGAAATGGGCGATCCCGATTATATCGATACCAGTCAGCTGGTGAACTTAGAGATGAAAGCCGGACAGTTTGTGCTCTTTAACGAACGGACCGTGCATCACTCAGAGCCAAATCGATCGCAGAAGCGCAGAATAGGACTGGCGGTGCGCGTGATTATGCCCATCGTCAAGGTGCTGCAGTGGGATGCGCCCGAACACGCGCTGGTGCAGATCGCCGGCGAGGACCGCCTGCAGTTTAACCGAACCACCCAGCCCCCCGTTTAGGAGCTATACACCATGGGTATGACCGACGAAGAAAAGTTCCGCTTTGATCTGAACGGCTATCTGCTGCGCGAGGCGATTCTGACGCCCGACGAGATTGCCGAGATCAAGGACCAAGTCGAGCGCATGCAGCGCGATCCGCAGTCGCTGGAACCGCACGAGCGCGCCGTGCCCGGCGGGGCTTCGCAACTCCTTATTGATCACCCCAAGGTGATCGAGGTGTTGCACGAAATTATCGGACCCCAGGTTCGCCTGGAGGGCGCTTTCTCCATGGTGCGTGAGCAGGGCGAGCGCCACGGCGATCTGCACGGCGGCGGGCCGCAGCAGATCGATCCGATTTTTGGCTATCGCGTACAGAACGGACGCATTCACGCCGGCATGGTGCGGGTGGCGTTTGAGCTGACCGATATCGAGGAGAAAGACGGCGCCACGGTTTTTATACCCGGCAGTCACAAGGCCAACTTTCCCATGCACCCGGACCACATGTCTCTAGAAGAGGGCCAGCGCAGTCCGTTTCTGCGCGGCTATTCCTGTCCGGCCGGCAGCGCGCTGTTCTTCACGGAAAACCTGTGCCACGCCGGGCCCGTGTGGCAGCGCGAGACGCCGCGCGTAGCCGTGTTTTTTGCCTACGCCCATCTGGCCACGCACTGGCACCGCCTGACGCTGGCGCCGGAAATTATCGCGGGCCTCTCGCGCGAGCGCCAGGCCTACTTTCGCGAGCCGTGGATTGCCGACTTTCGCACGAACCCTGCCACCAGCAACACGATTGAGCGCTTTTTAGAAAAGGACGAAGCCCCCATCAATACGGAGCATCAGCCGTGAAAGAGAGCGATATAGTCCTGCCGCAGGCGGTGCGCGAGAAGATTGTGGAGGTCGAGGAGCGACTCGGTGATCGGCCCAAGCTAGCGCGCATGTTTCGCCGCTGCTATCCCAACACGCTAGAGACGACGACCGAGTTGGTCGAGGATGGCACGAGCTACGTATTTACCGGAGACATTCCGGCGATGTGGCTGCGCGACTCGACGGCTCAGGTGCGCCACTACGTGCCGCTGGCCGCGGGGGATGCCGACGTGCAGCGCATTGTCGAAGGGCTCATTGCACGCCAGGTGATGTACGTGGGCATTGATCCGTATGCCAATGCGTTTAACCGCGAGGCCAACGGTCAGTGTTGGGAAGTGGACGAGACCGAGCGCAACCCGTGGGTGTGGGAGCGCAAATACGAGATCGACTCCCTGTGCTATCCAATCCAGCTGAGCTATCTCTACTGGCAGGCGACGGGGCGGACGCAGATTTTTAACGCGGACTGGAAGGCGATGCTGGGCGCGATTATCGATCTGTGGCGCGTGGAGCAAAACCACGGGACGGATTCGCCGTACCGCTTTCAGCGCTTTAGCGGGCCGCCCAGCGATACGCTGACGCACGAGGGGTTGGGCACGCCCGTTGCGCATACGGGTATGACGTGGTCGGGTTTTCGTCCGAGCGACGACGCCTGCGCCTACGGTTATCTCGTGCCGTCCAACATGTTCGCCGTCGTGGTGCTGCGATACGGCGAGCAGATTGCGCGCGAAGTATACGGCGACGAGGCGCTGGCGCAGCGCGCGGCCGATCTGCGTGCAGAAATCGACGCGGGCATTGCCGCACACGCCCTCTACGAGCACGAAGCGCTGGGCACGATCTACGCCTACGAGACGGACGGCATGGGCCACTACAATCTAATGGACGACGCCAATGTCCCCAGTTTGCTATCGATCGCCTACTTGGGCTACGTGGACGCAGACGATCCGCTCTACGCGAATACGCGCCGCTTTGTGCTGAGCGCGCACAATCCCTACTACCACGAGGGGAAATTTGCGCGCGGCGTCGGTAGTCCGCACACGCCGGATGGCTATATATGGCCGATCAGCCTGTGTATGCAGGGGCTGACGTCAAACGATGTGGGAGAGATGGACGCGCTGGTCGATATGCTAGAGCGCACAGACGCAGGCACCGAATACATGCACGAGGGGTTTAACCCCGACGATCCTCAGCAGTTTACCCGACCTTGGTTTGCCTGGGCCAACTCGCTCTTTGGCGAGTTTATGCTCAAGTGGGTCGATGCTACTAGATAGGAAAGCAGAGAGCGATGACAGAGAAAAAGCCGAATGTGATTTTGGTCTTTGGCGATCAGTGGCGCGCTCAGGCGCTGGGCTACGCCGGCGATCCCAACGTGCAGACGCCCCACCTAGATGGGCTAGCGGCTGAGAGCCTGAATTTTCGCAACGCCGTTTCGGGCTGTCCGGTGTGCTGTCCGGCGCGCGCCTCGCTGCTGACGGGTCAGTCTCCGCTGGAGCATCGGGTGATCGTCAACGACGTGCCGCTGAGCGATTGCGCTACGAGCATCGCGCAGGCCTTTGCCGCGGGAGGCTACGATACGGCCTATATCGGCAAGTGGCACGTCGACGGGCAGGGCCGTTCCAACTACATCCCGCCGGAGCGCCGGCAGGGATTCGACTACTGGAAGGTGCTCGAGTGCACGCACGATTACAACAACTCGTTTTACTACGCCGGTGATTCGAACGAAAAGCTGCGCTGGGAAGGCTACGACGCCATTGAGCAAACGCGCGATGCACAGGCCTACCTGCGCGACCGCAGCGGCGAAGATCCCTTCCTAATGGTGCTGTCGTGGGGACCGCCGCACGATCCCTATCAGACGGCGCCGCAGGCCTATCGCGATCTGTACGATCCCGCAGCGCTCCAACTGCGTCCCAACGTGCCGTCTACTTTTTCCGACACCGCGCGCGATTGGCTGGCCGGCTACTACGCGCACTGCACGGCGCTGGACGCGTGCGCAGGCGACCTGCTGCAGACGCTGGATGAAGAGGGCCTAGCCGACGACACGATCTTTGTCTTTTTCTCAGACCACGGCGATATGGTGGGCTCGCACGGGATGAACAACAAGCAGAAGCCGTGGGACGAATCGGTGCGCGTGCCTTTCTTGCTGCGCTACCCGGCTGCGTTTGGTCGTGCGGGTCGCACGCTAGAAGCGCCTATAGACATTCCGGACATTATGCCCTCCGTGCTGGGACTGTGCGGCCTAGAGGTGCCCGAGACCGTGCAGGGGCACGACTTTTCTGGCTATATACACGGCGGCGAGGATCCATCTGACGGGGTGGCTTTCCTACAGTGCCCGCATCCATTCGGTCAGTGGTGGCCCGGCGCGGGCGGCCGTTCATTTCGCGGTTTGCGAACGGAGCGCTACACGTACGTGCGCTCGCTGGAGGGGCCGTGGTTGCTCTACGACAACGGGGCTGATCCCTACCAGCAGAACAACGTGCTGGGCGAGCCCCAATACGACGCGGCGTGGCGCGAGTTGGAAGCGATGCTGCAGGCGCAGCTGGCCTCGCGCGGCGACGAATTTCTGCCGGGACCGGCCTATCTCGAACGCTGGGGCTATCCCGTGGGCGCGCGCGGTACGGTCGCCTACACCAACTGAGAGGCCCTGTGCGTTGAACGGGTTAACGGATGCTGCAGGTAACCCTATCGCCCTGCCTTCACGGGCCGTTTGGGAAACGCGCCGCGCAGAGGTCTTGGCGGCGATGCAGGAAGTCATGGGTACGCTGCCGGGCACTGAAAAACGCGTGTCGCTAGACGTGCATCTGCGCGAAGAGGTCGACTGCGGTTCCTATGTGCGCCGCCTGATCGACTACGCCAGTGAGCCCGGGGGACGCGTGCCGGCCTATCTGTTAATACCCAAGGGACAGGGGCCGTTTCCCGCCGTGCTCTGCCTGCATCCAACCGACGACGTCGTGGGACACGGAGTCGTCGTCGGCCTGGGGGGCAAGGCCAACCGCGCCTATGCCAGCGAGCTGGCCGAGCGCGGTTTTGTTACGCTAGCCCCTGCTTATCCGCATTTGGCGCAGTATCGTCCCGATTGGGCGGCGCTGGGTTACGCCAGCGGAACGATGAAAGCGATTTGGGACAACGTGCGCGGGTTGGATGTGTTAGAGGATATGGAGGAGGTGCGCGCGGGAGGGGTCGGTGCGATCGGTCATTCACTGGGAGGACATAACGCAATCTACACGGCCACTTTTGATGCGCGCATCGCGGCGGTCGTTTCGAGCTGCGGGTTTGATTCCTACCAGGCCTACAAAGACGGCGATATCAGCAGCTGGACGTCTTCGTGCTATATGCCGCGGCTGCGAGACTATGCGCTGGCCGCAATTCCCTTTGATTTCCACGATATGGTGGCCGCGCTGGCGCCGCGTCCATTTTTTGCCTCAGCGCCTCTAAGCGACGACAATTTTAAGTGGCAGAGCGTCGATGCCGTTGCGGCGGCGGCCCGTCGCGTCTATGCACTCTACGGAGTCGAGGACCGCCTTTCAATCGCCCATCCCGACTGTGCGCACGACTTTCCTTTGGAGATGCGCGAGCGCGCCTACGCGCTCTTTGCACAGTGGCTGTAGCGCGTAGGTAAAAAAACGGCGGGCTGTGAAGTCATCGCAGCGCACGGCGTGGCAGCGCCGTCCCAGTGCCCTTAGCCAAGCGCTGGCGCCGTGCTTTTTACCCCTTCATACCCGTCAGGGCAATGCCGCGCACAAAATACTTCTGACCGAACACGTAGAGCACTAGGATGGGCAGGAGGCTGAGCAGCGCACCGGCCATGATGAGCGGAATGCGGATGTCCTGGTGGTTGGCCAGCAGCGCCAGCCCCACCGGCAGCGTCATCTTGGTCATGTCGCTCAGGTAAATAAGCGGCCGCATAAAGTCGTTCCACGTCCCCATAAAAGAGAAGATGGCCAGCGTAGCGAGCGAGGGCTTAGCCAGCGGCAGCATGATGCGCCAGTAGATGCTCCACGGCGTGCAGCCGTCAATGCGCGCAGCGTCTTCCAGTTCGTTGGGAATGCCGAGAAAAAACTGGCGCAGCAGAAACGTGCCGAACACGCTGCCAAAAAAAGCGGGCACAATGAGCGCGTAGTGCGTGTTGATCCACCCGAGATACTTCATGATGACAAAGACGGGAATGAGCGTGACCTGCGTGGGAATCATCATGGTCGAAAGGAGCAGGAGAAAGAGCGGCTTGCGGCCGGGAAAGCGCAGCTTGGCAAAGGCGTAGCCTGCCAGCGAGCAGGTTAAGAGGGTGCCGAATACGACAAAGAAGGCAATCTTAACGCTGTTGTATAGAAAGAGAAAAAACGGCATATAGTCGGTAATGCGCGTGTAGTTTTCCCACACAAAAGGGTTGGGAATCCACTCGGGTGGAAACGCCATGGACTGCGCCGTCGTCTTGAGCGAAGTAGAGAGCATCCATACAAAGGGCAGGACCATCGTCAGTCCGCCCAGGGCGACGGTCGCATATACGGCGATGCGCTGATACAGGCCGTGCTTCATTCGCGCTCTCCTTCGTAGTGGACCCACTGTGAGAACTTCATCTGGATCAGCGAGAGCACTAAGATGATGGCAAAGAGCACCCAGGCCACGGCCGAAGCGTAGCCCATCTCCAAATATTCGAAGGCGTTTTGGAAGATATACATCACGAGCGAAGTCGTGGCGAAGTTAGGACCGCCCTGCGTCATCACGTAAAAGATGTCGAAGATCTGCAGCGAGCCAATGGTGCCGAGGATGAGTAGGAAAAAAGTCGTCGGCGTGATCATTGGAAAGGTGACGTGCCAGAAGCGATGCCACGCGCCGGCACCGTCAATTTCGGCCGCTTCGTAGAGCTGGTCAGGCACGCCCTGTAGGGCCGCCAGATAGATGACCATATTGGTGCCGACGGACCACCAGACCGACATGATAATCATCGATGGCATGGCCAGCGTCTCGGAGGTTAACCAGCTCATCGCCGGTAGACCGAACCAGTCTAAGAAGGCGTTGAGCAGGCCGAAGTCCTTTGAGTAGATCCAGCGCCAGACCAGGGCGATGGCCACTGAAGAGGAGACGGCCGGGACAAAGTAGATGACCCGCCACCACAGGATGCCGCGCATCTTTAGGTTCATGAGAATGGCAACAGCCAGAGAAAAGGCGATGCTCAGCGGCACGCGCAGGCCGGCATAGTAAATCGTATTGTAGAGCGTTTTCCAGAAAATGGGATCGTCCCACAGGCGCTGGTAGTTGCCCAATCCGGTCCACTGTGGTCTGCCAAACAGATCCCACTCCGTCAGGCTGAGATAGCCCGAGGCGAGAATGGCGCCAATGGTGAACACGAAGAGGCCGACCAGGTGGGGTGCGATAAAGAGCCAGCCGTAGAGGGCTTCTTGGCGTATTTGCCGGTTGCGCAGTCGTTCGCGCAGGCTCCGGCCGTCTCCCTCTTCTCCGTAGTGGCGGAGCAGGCCGACGACGAGGACCAAAACGAGCGCTCCGCCCAGGGCTACGGCCCACATGCTCTGCGGCGTAGAGCGCGGTTTTTCCTGCAGGATCTCGTCGATGCGCGGCTTGAGCTCTAGGGCCAACTCTTTAAACGGTCGCTGGCCGTCCCAGCCGAGCTTGAGCACCTGAGTCATCAGCTGCTCGACCTTGGTCCAGTGCGGTTCGCGCGGCGGTCGCACGGCGTGCTGCATGGCTTCGAGCCACCAGCGATTGCCCTCGCGGCTGGGCGGTCCCTGATCGAGGAAATCGGGCGAAGCGGCGACGGAGCGAACGGCGGGTATGGCTCCGCCCATGCCGGCTAGCACGCGTGAGCCGCCCGGTCCAGCTAACCACTTGAGCACGCTCCAGGCGTCTTCGATGTTTTTTGACCCGCGGTATATGCCCCAAGCCTCGGTGCCAATGGTGTAAGAGCGCTTCTCGGACAGGTCTTTGACGGGCATCCAGATCGTATCCCAGCGAAAGCGGTCGCCGACCTCGCGCTTGTAGATGGCCGTCTGCCAGCGCCCGCCCGACTGAATGGCGACTTTACCCGTGGTAAAGAGCAGGTAGCCCGGCAGTCCGGCGCCCTCTGTTTCTTCGAGTGAGGGCGCGACGTGCTCGACGTGCACCAGATCGGCCATCCACTGCAGCGATTCGTAAAAGAGGGGGTCGTCGATATTGATCTGGCGGCCCTCGTCGCGCGTCCACTGCCAGCCGCGTATGATAGCCGGCTCGACGCCCTGGGCGAGCGGCCACGACATGCCCCACTGATCGATGCGTCCGTCGCCGTCGAAATCTTTGGTCATGGCGCGCGCCATTTCCAGCGCATCGTCCCACGTCCAGTCGCGCGTCGGATAGGGGATGCCGGCCGCATCAAAGAGGTCGAGGTTGATATGCACGCAGGCCGGGCTGTTCAGCTTTTTGGGTAGGTTGTACAGCACGCCGTCGTAGTAGCAGCTGGCGATTACTTCGGGGAACCAGTCGTCGAGATTGACGCCGTCGCGCTCAACCAAGGGCATCAGGTCGACGTAGGCGCCTTTCTCGGCGTAGGAACCAAACGAAGCGGCGCGCTCGAGGCCCGCTTCAAATAGGTCGGGTGCGGTGCCGCTGGCAATCATTACTGGCAGCTTGCGCGCGTAGGACGTGGCGTCCATGATTTCGACTACGAGGTCGATGTCTGGGTTGGCCGCCTCGAAGGCTTCCTCGAGAATGGCGTACTTGGCCATGGTCGTGGTGTCGCCCCAGCCCATCAGCTTGACCTGGCGCTTTTGCGCGGTCGCGGCCGTAACGAGCAAGAGCCCCGCCAGAGCGGCCGTCAGCAATCTATGCATCGAGCGTTTTCCTATCGTTGGGCATCATACCGGACACAGGCAGCAATATAGGTAAAATCTCTGGTTTTAGTAGAGGTGCTTCAGTGCGTCTTCTACGTCTGCAGGAGAGCGCACGTGCACGGCCTGCAGCCCGGCTGCCTTCGCTTCTTCGACGTTTTCAAGCGTATCGTCAAAAAAGAGCACGGACTGGGCGGGAACGTCCATGTGCTGGCATACGGCTCTAAAGGCCGCGTGCTCGGGTTTGCGCAGGCCCAGTTCCCACGAGGAAAAGACGCGGCGAAAAAGAGGAACTACGGTGGGAAACTGCGTTGCCCAGGCGCGCTGGTGCTCGGCGTTGGTGTTGGTAAAGGCGTAGCAGGGGATGTGGGGGGCTATGCGCCCGATGGCGCGCAGAGTCTCGGAGATTTCCCCTATAAAGAGCGCGTTCCAACCGACGGCAATCTGCGCGTCGCTGCCTTCGAGTTGCAGCGTTTGGCGCAGGTGGGCACAGTAGGAGGCTAAGTCGATCTGCCCCCGTTCGTGCTGCTGGTAGGCCTCGTCAAAATAGAAGCGTTCTCGTATCTGCTCCACGCTCAGCGGCGTCAGCGCTTCCCACGCGCGGAAGGTGCGCTCAAAGTCGATGTCTATCAGCACGCCGCCCAGATCAAAGAGCAGCGCTTTTA
>CALDFW010000025.1 GCA_937942165.1 uncultured bacterium
ACCACGCAGTTGCGCAGTCTCCCTGCGGGCAGTCGCTCTATGTCAGCTCGGCTGTCTAAGACGACGAGTTGAGCGCGCAGGCCTTCTGCGGGCGTAGCAGCGCTCCACTGAACCACGTGCCAAGGGTTCTCAGCGTAATCCAGAATGCGCTGCCTGACCGGATGCACTACGTCTACCGTAGCGCTGCGCACGTCTGCCGCCTCTTGAATCACCCAACGCCCGCTGCCAATCTGTCCACCGGTCTGAATGGATTCTACTTCGACCTGCGCCCCGGCCCGCTCGTAATAGTCAACCAACTTCTCCGTTGTGCGATGAAAGTGATCAAACGAATTCCAGCGGTCGCTTTCTGCAATCGCAGCTACCTGTCGCAATATGCGCCTACCATTGCTCAACGCCAGCAGCTGCGGCAGGATTGTTCTGCACATCGTTTGTAGCGACTTAGGCGTTTGGACAGCCATATACACGCTCCCGGTTCAAAGTGTGTGAAGAGTCGGTCATCAACGTACTTCTGTTCTGTAATGCTCAAGGCCTACTAGCGCGGCCAAATTGCCTCTAAGCTTAGTGGGCATTGTCTTCTAACGCTGCGCTCAGCGTTTCCCACTCGCTCCACAGCACCTGCGAGTCGGCCTCTAGCGCTTCATACTCAGCGCCTAGAGCCTGTACTTGATCTACGTCCTGTGCTTCCCCAGCCGCACTGATGCGCTGACTGAGCGCTTCCATTTGCTCTTCCAGTCCGGCGATTTCCTCTTCTACATCTCGCTGACGCACCTGCATTTTCTCTCTCTGCTTGCGCTCCCGCCTCGCTGCGCGCTGCGCCTCGCGCTGATCCTGACGACGCGTGCCAGCGGCATCGGCGGCCGCTTCCTGACGCGCACTCCGCCAGTCGACATACGCCTGCCAACTGCCTTCTAAGACGTGCAGTTGACCGTCTTCAATAGCCCAGATATGCGTGGCTAAAGCCTGCACCAAATAGCGGTCGTGGCTGACGAGTAGAAACGTGCCGTCAAAGTGATCGAGAACGTCTTGGAGGACTTCCTGTGAAGATATGTCCAAGTGGTTGGTGGGCTCGTCCAGCACGAGCACATTGACCTCTAGCATGGCCAAACGCGCTAGCGCGACGCGGCTGCGCTGCCCTCCGCTAAGCTCGTCAATCGCCTTAAATACGTCATCTCCCCTAAACAGAAAGCTGCCCAGCAGCGAACGAACCTGTTCTGCCGGCATCTGCGGCTTGACCTGGCGAACGGCACTGAGCACATCCTGCAGTGGATCAAAATAGTCGTGCGCCTGGGATAGATAGCCCAGCTCGACGTTGGCTCCGTTTTTAACTTCCCCCTCCAAAGTCGGCAGTTCGTCGAGCACGCTGCGCACCAGCGTGGTTTTGCCGGCGCCATTAGGACCGACAATTGCTACGCGCATGCCGCGCCGCAGTTCCATATCGGGAACTCGCAGAATGGGTCCATCATATCCGACGGCCACGTCAGAAAAGCTGAGGACAATATCTCCGCTGCGCTTAGGCGGATTCAGTCTAACGCGAATATGGTCGGCGCGCTGCGGCTTTTCTATCGCCTCGTCGCGCAAGAAGCGCTGCAGGCGCGTGCGCCGTCCCTGCGCTTCCTTTGTTCGCTGACCGGCGATGTGACGGCGGATAAAGTCCTCGGTTTTCTCGACAAACTCGCGCTGCTCGTTCCATTGCTTGAACCGGAACGCATAGCGCTCTTCTCGCTGGCGAACGTAGTGGCTGTAGTTACCGCGGTAGGTCTCTAAAACGCCAAAAGCCATCTCCCATGTTCGACTCGTTGTCGCATCGAGAAAATAGCGATCGTGCGAAACCACCACGAGCGCCCCTTTAAAGGTCTGCAAGAAACTCTCTAACCACTCGACCGCATACACATCCAAGTGGTTGGTCGGCTCGTCGAGGAGCAGCAGATCGGGCGCATCGAGCAGTAGACGTGCCAGCAGAGAGCGCGTCTTCTGCCCGCCGCTCAGCTGATCCAAAGCCTGACCGTAGTCCTCTTCGGAGAATCCCAATCCCGTCAGCACGGTCCGTATCCGCGTCTCATAGGTGTACCCTTCGCGTCGCTCAAACTCTCCCTGAAGCGCACTGTACTGCTTTAGAACCTCTTCGTCATTCAGTTTTTCCGATAGCGCATTGAGTTGACGCTCCATTTCTCGGACTTCCGAAAAAACTTCGAGCATGGAGTTCCAAAGCGTAATTCCATGCCCCACTGGAGGATCCTGTGGGAGGTATCCCAGACGCAGACCACTCATGTAGTGAACTCGTCCCACCGTCGGCTCATCCACGGCGGCGAGCAGGCGCAGCAGCGTGGTTTTTCCTTCGCCATTAGGACCGACTAAACCTATCCGGTCCCCGTGCTCTATGCTGAATGTTAGGTTCTTGAACACGTCGAAGTCCCCATAGGAACGACCGACGTTTTCTCCCGTTACAATAGACATATAAATCACATCCGTTTTATCTCTTTAAAAAAAAGAGACCCGGTACAAAAAACAAACCGTCCTCCTCGGACGCCCCCTTCTTGCCTAACGGAGGTATTCCCCCTTTACTCTATGCGCGTATTTGACCGGCGTCTAACGCCCATATACGATGCAGACTATCTTGCCTTTTTCAGCTATCAGAAAGTGCTCAATCCCCCATGCAGCGCACCGTTATCGACCTAGCGCCCACGCTCTCACCTTACGACACAACAATCTCAACGCGCCACGTATGCATCGCTCAAGAAGCGCTGGGCGCAGCCGAGCCTTTCCTCGAACAAGCTCTCCCCGCTGGACGCTGGCATCTGGTCGCCGATGCACGGACCTGGCCCCTAGTTGCTCCCCAGTTAACTGCCCAACTGCGCGCTGCAAACAGACCCTACGTCTGTCATATTTTCCGGGAAAACCACCTCAGTCCAACGATCGAAACCGCCGACGAACTGGGCGCGCTCCTGAATGGTTCGAGCGCAGTTGTCGCCATCGGGGCCGGCACCGTAAACGACTTGGTCAAGATGGCCAGTTCCCGCGCCAAACTCCCCTACGCCTGTATCGCTACGGCGCCTTCTATGAACGGCTACACATCGGCCATTGCCGCGCTGCTAGAAGGAGGCGTAAAGACGACCCGTCCCTGTGCACCTCCCGTTGCGGTCCTTGCCGATATCGATCTGCTAACTAGGGCCCCCTACCGAATGATTGCCGCCGGATTAGGCGATTTGATTTCCAAGCCTGTGAGCCAGGCTGACTGGCTGCTTTCGCATCACCTCATTGATACCCCCTACTCGCCAGAGGCGGCCCGGCTGATTGATCAGAGTGCCCTTCTACTGGAGGGCGTCGCCGAGAAGCTCCCATCGCGCTGCCCCGACGCCGTGGGCAAGCTAATGGGCAGTCTAGTGCTATCCGGTATGTCGATGGCCGTGGCCGGAACCTCCGCTCCGTCCAGCGGCGGCGAGCACCTCATTAGCCACTATCTCGATATGACGCACTACGCGTGGGGTAGGCCAACAGACCTACACGGCTGCCAGGTTGGCGTAGCCACCATCACGACGGCGGCGCTCTATGAAAAGCTCCTCGCCCTCGACCCATCAAAAATAAACTGCGAGCAGCGCCGGATCAGCCACGCGTCCTGGGATGCTCACAGAGAGACTATTCGCGCGCGGTTCGCCAGCCTAAGTCCAGCCGTATTGCCCTTTGCGCAGCAGGGCTATCCAAGCTCCGAAGAGCTGGCCCAACGCCTTGCCTGTTTGCAGTCTCGCTGGCCCAAAATCTCAGAAGCGCTCGCTAAGACGCTGCTTCCGGCCCGGCATATCTGCGACCAGATCAAAGCGGCAGGCGGACCTACGAGCTTTGCCCAACTGGGCGCAACGCCCGGTCGTGCCCGCTGTGCCGTATTGCACAGCAAAGACATACGACCGCGCTATACTCTACTGCATTTACTGAGCGAACTGGGGGTTTTAGAACGGTGGACTACGGCCGTTTTCCGGGAACACCACCTACTCTGGCCGGCTCGGAGCAGTTGCCCATAGCCCGAGCAGCGACAGCGGCACGCACAGGATTGAACAGGCCCATAAAACCTGAGAGAACGATCCAAACACGTCGTGACTAATGCCCATCAGAAACGGACCAACGCCCGATGCAGCTACGCCAATCGTCGAAACGGAACCGCGTATTTTTCCCAAATGCGCTCGGCCGTAATAGCGCACCCAAATGGTTTCGCTGACCGCCATGAGCAGCCCGCTGCCCAGCGCAAAAACCGCCGCGTAGAAATAGGGCAAGAGAGAAGCCGGAACGACGTTGAGCGCGGCGAGTCCCACCCCCTGACAGAACACGGAAGCGGCCATGAGCCCATTGAGCGCCACTCGGTCAGCCAACATGCCTCCCCCCAGACGCGCACAGGCCATAATGAAGGCGTAAAGCGAAAACATGGCCGCGACGGGACCGGCCCCCAAACCGCGCTCGGCAAAAATTGACACGATGTGGAACTGTGCACCCGTGCCGCTCATCGACCAAGAGGCCATACAGACTACGGCAATCCAGTAACTCCGAGTGCGCAGCACCTGCTCCATGGTAAAACTGTATCCCACGCGCTCGGAAGCCTCTTTCCTCCCAATGGTCAGTCCCCCGTCAAGCTCCTGTCCCATGTCTTCCGGTCGGTCGCGAAAGACCAACACCACCAGCGGAATCAGCAAAAGCCAAATTCCGATTCCAAACACCTCATAGGCACCGCGCCAGCCGTGCGCTTCTACCAACGCAAAGCCCAAGGCCGGGACAGTCCCCACGGCAACGGCCATGCCGATATTGGATACTCCGCTCACAAAGCCCAGTCGCCGTTCAAACCACATGGCAAGTGCGTTGCGAGCCAGCATGCTCATGGAGCCCTGCCCCAGAAAGCGAAGAAAGAAAAAGACTAGAAAAAGCGAACCGAGCCCCGACACGTAGCGCATGCCCATACAGGTCAGGCCAAACAGGACGACCACGCCAACGAGAACCCTGCGCGGCCCGTAGCGATCCATGAGCGCCCCCACCCAAAAAAGAGGCAGTGAAGCCAGAACGGTTCCAATCATATAGGCACCGCTCAGCTCTGCGCTCGACAGACCCAGACTTTGCTGTATGTAGGGATTAAAAACGGACACGCCATAGGTCTGCCCGGGCGACGTGCAGATCGTCACCAGCATCACCGCCGGCAGCATGATCCATCCGTAAAAGAAAGGCAGGCGACTCATACGAGCACCGGCCCCGTGAAGATATTGGGCGTAAAGTGCACTTAGCCTTTTACCGCTCCTGCCGTCAAACCGCTAATAAACTCTTTTTGAAGGAGAAAGAATAGGAGTACAACGGGCAGCACCGCGAGCAGCGTGCCGGCCATCATAGCGCCATATTCCTGAGCATATAACCCCACCATTTGATTGAGGCCGATAGGCAGCGTGAAACGCTCCTGGCTGTGTAAAATAATCTGAGGCCAGAGGAAATTGTTCCAAGACCCCATAAAAGCGATCAAGCAGAATGCTCCTATCATGGGGCGCTGCACCGGCAAAACGACATCCCAGTACAGACGAAGCTCCGTGCAGCCGTCAATCCGCCCCGCCTGCAGCAGGTCGTCGGGCAGGTCTAGCATAGACTGGCGAAATAGAAACATGCCAAATACGCTGACCGCGCCAGGGATAATCAGCCCCCAATAGGAATCCACCAACCCCATGGCATAGATCAGCTCGTACATCGGCGCGAGCATCACTTGGGCCGGTATCATCATCGTCGTCAGCATCAACACCATAATGAGTCGCTTGCCCTTGAATTCGTACTTGGCCAGCGCAAAGCCTCCCAGCGACGAGAAAAACAGCTGCACTAATACGGTGGCCCCTGCTACAAACAAGCTGTTAATCATAAATCGCACGTAGGGTATCTGCTCAAACAGTTGGCGAAAATTATAGAGGGAAAAGCGCGACGGTGAAGGGAAAAAGAGATAGTGAAAAAGATCGTCTGGGCCTTTGATTGTAGCGGCGATAAGCCAAACCATGGGCGTCAGCATAACCACAGAACACAGCACCAATACCGCATGCAGACCGAACCGTTGCCACCCCATGCTAATCCTCCCTTTTCCAAGTACCCGTCAGCCGCATTTGCGCCAACGAGATCACCAACACGCCCATCGTAAGCGTCCACCCAATCGCCGACGCATAGCCCAGATCGCCGGCAATAAACCCGTTCTGGAAAAGATACATCACCACGGTAAGCCCAGAATTATCGGGACCCGCAGTATTACTCAGCATCACGTAGGGCAGCTCAAACAGTTGGAAAGAACCTATGGTACTGAGCACCGTGACAAATACGGCCACCGAGCGAATACCGGGCAGCGTAACGTGCACAAACTGCTTAAACGCTCCGGCACCGTCTACCTGCGCCGCCTCGTACAGCTCTCGGTCGACCGACTGGAGTGCTGCGAGAAAGTAAATCATATTGAAGCCGACGTACATCCACAGCGAGGTCAGCACCAGAGCCGGCATAACCAATTCTGGATTACCCAGCCATTTGGTATCAATAGCCGTGCCAACTAGCGCGTGCAGCACCCGGTTGAGCAGGCCAAACTTGGGAATAAAAACGACGGAGAACAGCACGGCCACAAAGACCTGCCCCACTAGGTGGGGCGAAAAGAAACCAAAACGAAAAAAGTTGCGCCCTTTCACCAGACGACTGTTGAGCAATAAAGCCAGTCCCAGGCTGAGCGGCAGCTGCAAGAAAACAGACGTCAGCGCGTAAGTACAGGTATTCCAAACGGCGCGGTGAAAAGCGGGATCGCCCCAGAGAAAGCGAAAATTATCCCAGCCTACAAAGACCTGCGATTTAGGGCCGTTTGTAATGTAAAACGACAGCGAGAGGCTCTTGGCTATTGGATACAGCGTGAACGTCAGAAACAGGATGACAAAAGGCGCCACAAAGAGGTAGGGCGCATAGCGATGCTGTAGGCGAAAGAAAAGGGCGTTCAATAGGGGTTCCTCTGGATATAGCGGCGCACTTCTTCTGCTGCGGCCAGCAGACGCGCCCGCGCAAATTCTTCAAAACCCTCCCGGCCATTTTCGCGATAATACGCTGCACAGGAAGAGATGACGCCGGCCATTTTGCTCTTGGCAGTTTCAATAAACGGACTGGCGTACTGCGGCGGCACGTCGTCCGCTAGGTCGGCGTATATCCGCCCCAGCTTTTGACCGGACCAATAGGCGCGCGGCTCATCAAAGGCCGGATGCTCCCAGGCGTCTTTAAGCGGAGGCAAGATATTGGTCTCTCGAAAACGCTCGGCCAGTTCTGCCTTATTGAAATACATATGCTCTGCCACCTGCCAAGCCAGTTCAGGATCGGGACACGACTTGGTGATACCCAGCATCGTGCCGCCCCACGTGCTCGTCCGCCTCCCGCCCGCGCGCACCGCAGGTAGCGGCATCAGCGCCATTTTACCACCCATTCTCGGAATGTCGGTCTCCGTTCCCTTACTGCGCCAGTCAGGACAAATAAACGAGAGAAAATAGCCGCTTTCGACGGCCTGAGTAAAAAGGCGACTAGAGCCCAAATCGGAACCAATCCGCTCCGAGCCAGCCACGAGAGGAATAAAGAATAGAAGCGTTTCTAGGGCGACCTCGTTGTCCATTATAAGCGCACCTTCAGCGTCAAAGTACCCGCCATCGCGCTGAAAGAGAAACATCTCGAAATGACCGGCATTGTTGTCGGACAACTCGATCATGTACCGCTCTCCGGGCACACTCACCTCTCGCCCGATGCGGACAAAATCGTCCCATGTCCGTATCTGTCGCACGTCAATGCCCAACTCCTCAAACAGATCGCGGCGATAGGCCAAAACGACCGGGTGTACGTCGTGCGGCAGACCGTAGATGCGACCTCGGTT
Organism: uncultured bacterium; assembly: GCA_937942165.1. GTDB lineage: Bacteria > Latescibacterota > UBA2968 > UBA8231 > UBA8231. The sequence continues at coordinate 7,880 of CALDFW010000025.1, forward strand.
TCGATAGGGCGCAAATCGAGTCTGCACAATGCGATCGTAGTATCCCGTGCGCTTTAGTATGGGCATCAGGTCGATAAAGCCGACGTCTTCTGCGGGGCCCCGAAAAAACGAACCCGCGCGACTGATTTCCACCTCGACCAAATCTGGAACGTCCAAATCGGCCCAAAAGGCAGCGCGCAGTCGGCTATTGACGGCATCTCCATGCACCAACTGCACTTCCAATTGGGTCCCGGGATGGGCCGTCTCAAAGGAGGGAATGGCTTTTTGGTAGGGCACGGCGTGATTGCTGGCAAAGGTCCACAGACGCAGCGTTGCCTGCGACGTTTCAACCGGATGAAAAAACAAATAGAGACCGGTGAGTGCGGTGACCAAAACCAGCAGAGCCGGAGCTTTACCAAAGGGCAGTTCAACAGAGAAAAGACGGTTCTTCATGCGCATTCCTAAAGCAATCGTTGCAGACAATAGTAGCGAATCTTCAACTCTATATCCAACCGGCTTCCCTTCTCCTCTACCTAATCACGACTGGGCGCCGCGGGCACTGTCTGGCCGATATGCGTTGTCCCCTCGCCAGAAAAATCTATCTTTACGTGTTGGAAATTAGGAGGATAGGCAAGAACTTGGTCATCGATAGACACACGGATTATCTCGAAATACGCGTGGGCTCTAGCGAGGAGGCATTTCCCACGCTCCAAGCGGCTAGGGACCACCTGCGCAACCTGCGCAGCAGCGGCCCCCTATCACGACCGACACGCGTCGTTGTAGATTCCACTACGCTCGAACTTTCCCAGAGTTTTACCCTATCGGAAATCGATGGAGGCACGGCCGAAGCGCCCGTCGTCTATAGCGCGAAAAAAGCGGGGAGCGTGCGCCTCCTCGGCGGCCAGCGCCTAGAGCACTTTGCACCAGTTGAAGACCCATCTGTGCTCGCACGCCTGTCAGAAGATGCGCGAAAAAACGTTTTACAAATAGACCTTAGAGCTCTGGGCATTGAGCCTCTTGGATCCCTTTCCTCGCGCGGATTTAGCCGTCCGATTACCCCTGCCCATACGGAGTTGTTTTTTGACGGGCGGCGCATGCAACTTGCGCGCTGGCCCAGCCGTGAATGGGCCCATATCGACCGCCCTGCTCTCACCGGTGACGATCAACACGGTGGCCAGTTGGGCGACTTAGAAGCCGGCTTCTTCTTTGCCGATTCGCACGTAGACCAGTGGCAGAGCCTGGAAGACGTGTGGATGCACGGCTACTGGGGATGGGACTGGGCCAACTCATACGAAGCCGTCCGTACGCGCGACGCGAGCAGTGGCCTGATACGCACTCATCCCCCACATGGTCTATACGGTTTCCGCAGCGGAGCGCGCTTTTACTTTCTCAATGCGCTAGAAGCCCTTTCCCAACCGGGTGATTATTACGCCAACCGCCAAAGCGGCCTACTCTACTTCTGGCCTCCATCCCCAATCGAGTCGGCGGAGGCAGCCGTCTCTGTCTTAGATGAGCCCCTCCTTCAGATTGAGGGCGCACAGCACGTGCGATTTGAGGGATTCTCCCTCGAATATGGAAGGGGATCTGGGATCCATATCACCGACTCAGAATCGGTTGTGATTGCAGACAGCACTGTGCGGAACGTCGGGAACCACGGTATAGTCGTAAAGGGTGGCCAGCGCTGTGAAGTCCTGTCGTGCAACGTTTATCACTGCGGCGATTCAGGCCTCGTTTTATCGGGCGGAGATCGCAAGACGCTTCAGCCAGGTCGGCATCGAGCCGCCGACAACCACATACATCATATGGGCGAGTGGTCCCGCTGCTATCAGCCAGGTATACACGTGCTTGGCGTAGGCCAGCGCATCGAGCACAACCTGATACACGACGGCCCACACAACGGCATTCTGCTCAGCGGCAACGAACACATCATCGAGTACAACCACATTCACCACGTTTGCCAAGAGAGCGGAGACGTCGGCGCATTTTACATGGGCCGCGATTGGAGCGAATGCGGCAACGTGCTTCGCTACAATTTTTTCCACCACACTCAAGGCGTCGGCATGGGATCAATGGCCGTCTATTTAGACGACTGCGCATCCTCGACTACGATCTTTGGCAATGTATTCTACCAGTGCACGCGGGCCGTACTCATTGGCGGGGGTCGCAACAACCGCGTCGAAAACAATATATTCATAGAATGTGAACCGGCGATTCACCTGGATGGACGTGGGCTCGACGGAAGTCCCGTATGGCAAAGTATGGTACACGAGACGATGAAGACGCGCCTAGATGCAGTCGATCATTTGAACCCACCTTATAGCACGCGTTACCCTGATTTGCGCCAGCTCGATGCATATTACGCAGAGCGTCAGGGAATTCCGCCCGAGGGTAACTTGATTGTGCGCAACATCTGCTGCGGCCCTTGGATTGACATCCGCTGGCACGCCGATCCCAAGATCGTAGCAGTGCAAAATAACATGGTCGACGAGGATCCTTTCTTTGTTGATGCTGAAGGGATGGACTTCCAGCTGCGCATCGACTCACCGGCCTACGAAATTGGCTTTAAAAAAATTCCCGCGGACAAGATTGGTCCGCGACGTATTCTTCCCAAATAGAGGGTATTATGTCAGAAGACAACAACGCATCCTCAGATTCTTCGCAGAACAAATCGCGCGGCAACCGCAGTGCCTCGGACTTCACCGCTGCTAAGTACCGCGATCTGATTGAGGGTTCGTCTGATTTCATCTACGTGCTCGACCGAGAAGGCTGCTTTATTTTCGCCAATAGCGAGGTTGAGCACTTACTCGGCTACACGCCAGAAGAAATCATTGGTAAGCACTACTCTGACGTAATACACGACGAAGACGTCTCATCCGTTGGACATTCCTTTGCCGAGCGACGCACCGGAGAGAGAGCAACCAACCGCCTTGAAGTCCGACTCAGGTCTCGCAGCGGCGCTACGCGCGACGTGGAAATGGATATTCGACAGTTTTCTCTCAGCTCGAGCGGCATGTATCAAGATTCCCAGTTTATCGGCACGCACGGAGTCGTGCGCGATATCACCACGCGCAAGTACAACGAGAGTAAAAAACAAGCGCTAAACGATTTAGATCGCGCCATTTGGGGTATGGCAAGAGTCGATGATATCCACATCATTCTGGAAGGTATCCGCAGCGCCATGCAGACCGTCGAATTGCCTTTTTCCGAGTTTGGCGTATCCGTCATCGACATGGCCGACCCCCCAACCGTACAATTTTACAGCACCTATCAGAGCGACACCGTGGAGCGCAAGGCGCAGTGGATGGTCGGAGACGCGCAAAACAACGCTGAGGCCATCATAGAGACGTGGCAACACGGCCAGATCGTGCACACAGAATCGATTACTCAAGATCTCGAAGGGGAAGAAGCAGAAGCACTACGCACTCTGTATGGCCCGATTGAATCCGTCGTCCACGTGCCCTTTTCGCACGGCGTTCTGACAATAGCCACGCACGAGACCCACTTCTCTACGCAAGACTTAGACTTTGTTGAAGAGCTTTCAGCCGCTCTATCAGACGGCTACCGACGCGTGGAGGATCTTATCGATCTAACCCTTTCCGAGCAGCGCTATCGCCGCATCGTCGAGACGCCTAACCTGCTTATTTTTCTATTGGACACTACGGGCAATTTCATCTACGTCAGTCCGCAGATCAAACCGCGCCTCGGCTATTCACCGCAAGATTTTTACGGCGACCCTAGGCACTTCTTACGCATCGTACATGACGAAGATCGCGAAGTCGCTACGAAACTGCTGACGTCTCATGCACCGCAAGACAGCGTAGAATTTCGCTGGCTGGACCAAAGCGGAACGTATCGCTGGAGCAGCGCCTCTTCGTTTTCCATTTACGATTCAGAAGGCAATCGGGCGATCAATCGCCGCAGCCTCGTCCAAATCGTGGTGCAAGACGTCGACGATCGCAAGCTAGCTGAGGACAAAATAAAAACGTCACTTGCTGAGAAAGAAGTGCTTCTCAAAGAGATACACCACCGGGTAAAAAACAACCTACAGGTTATTTCCAGCCTACTTGACTTGCAAAGTCGCTCTCTGCCCGAAGATATGTCAAACGTCTTTGAGGACAGTCAGCACCGCATTACCTCCATGGCTCTCATACACGAAGAGCTCTATAAGTCCACGGACCTAGCCAGCATCGATTTTGCAGCCTACGCAAGTAACCTAATGACGCATCTCATGCAGACATACAGCCCGGTGGGCGTCAAGAAAGAGATCGTCGTAGATGCCCAACCGCTGACGCTCGATCGGGCTATTCCCATGGGACTGATTGTCAACGAACTAGCTTCTAATGCACTCAAATACGCCTTCCCCGACAGGCGCTCGGGAACGATTACTATTTCGCTAACAAGTCAGAGCCAAAGCGACTTTGTCCTATCAGTGAGCGATGACGGCGTCGGCTTTGAAGGCGATATCGATCCCAAAACGCTGAAGAGCCTGGGCCTGAAGCTAGTCTACACGTTGGCCATGCAGCTGCAGGGACGCGTCGAGCTGAGTAAAGAGAATGGCACGATGTTTTCTGTGGTGCGCAAAGCTCCCCAAACGGTCGAGTGATTTAGTCTTTTTTTACAGGGATGCGATATAGAGACTCATACTGAGCATACTTTCTGCTAATACTCCTTGAGACGAGGCCCCATGAACAACATTGAACGCCGCACGCTCGGCCAAACCGGCATGACCCCCAAAGCGTTGGGCATTGGCTGCGCATGGTTTGGCAGCGACAAGAGTTCCGACGCAGACACAATAGCAGGTGTGCGACGCGCCATTGATCTTGGACTCGACTACATCGATACCTCAGCCGGCTACGGAGAAAGTGAACGGCGCGTCGGCTTAGCTCTGGCCAACGGCTATCGCGACAAAATTTATCTGCAGACCAAAGCCGGAACACATCCCGATCACCGCGGAGACTACAGTGCAAAAACGACGCGCTGGAGCGTAGAAAATAGCCTGCGCCTACTAGGTACCGACTATTTAGACTCCGTTCTGATCCACGATCCCTCTGATATTGAACAACCGCTGGCTCCAGACCATGCACTCGATGAACTGCTGAAAATGAAGGAAGAGGGTCTAATTGGCCACATCGGCTTGGGGGTCCGCAACCATGATTTCCACCGCAGAGCGATTGAGACGGGCCACGTCGAAATCGTGCTATCTTTTTTGGATTACACGCTCCTCGATCAGTCCGTAGCGAGCACGACGCTGCCCCTGGCCAAGGAGCGAGGCGTAGGCGTGATCCTGGCAAGCGTCTTCGCTATGGGCACGCTTACCGGCGTAGAACCCGACGTGACGACAGAGCAACGGCGCAACCCCGACAGTGAACCGCGTGCGCACCAGATGTGGTCTTGGTGTCGCCAGCGCGACGTAAACCTGCGTCATTTGGCCATGCAATTTTGCATGGCGGCTCCAATAGACGGCATCGTCATGGCCGGCCCTTGCAACGCGTCAGAAGTAGACGATGCATACGACGCGGCCACCGCGCAGGTGCCCGACGAGGTGTGGGCGGAATTCAAGGCGGACTTTGGCGTAGGCGTATAATGATCTGGAGCGTGCTGCTCTTCGATTTAGTGCCGCTGATTACCTTCGCCGTCCTCGATGCCTTCGGCAACGTGCGCTATGCGCTGATCGGCGCGATCCTAGCGGCCCTACTCAATCTATTATACAGCCAGTTTTTCCTCGGCGGCATCGACGCGATCTCGCTTATTTTCGTTGGACTCATCGTCTTTTTCGCCGGGCTCTCTTACTACGCGCAAAACCCACTCTTCTTTAAGCTCAAACCGACTGCCATAGCCTGTGTAACGGCCTCTATCATGTTTGCGACTTCTGCTATTGGCACGCCGGTTATGGTAGAGATGGCCGACCACTACGCACCAATGATGCCAGAAATAATCAAAACGCCCCTCGCCCAAGAACGCCTCCGCGCCGCGCTGGCACGCACCAACCTATACATGGGATTTGGCTTTATTGTCTATGCTATCGCCTGCGCCTGGGCCGCCCTTCGCATGAGTCGCTGGTGGTGGTTGGCCATAAGTGGACCGGGGCTCTACCTAATCATTGCGATCTGCGCCGGCCTCGCCATGTAATACTTCCACCTCTTCACGCCCATCGTCAACGGCCTTTAACCGAACGTTGCCGTTGAGCGTGTGCAGACGAATAGACGCATCGCTTTCTTCCCCCACTTGGCCAACCAACTGCGTCCGCTTTACCAACTCAACTCGACGCATATCCAACGAAGATTTCACCGATCCGTTTGTCGTGCGCGCGTCGATTCGGCCCGCAAAAACCGGCGGAACAAGCACCTCTATGCCGCCGTTTGTCGAACTAGCGGTGAGCGAACCGTTGCCCTCGGCCACGCGCACGTAGACGTTGCCATTATCCGTGCCCAATACGCCTTCTTCTAGTCGCTTTATGCGCGCTGAAATATTTCCGTTTTGCGTTCGCAGCTGCACCGGACCGCTCACATCTCGGACCGTTACGTTACCGTTGGTGCTCTGCCCCCTCACCGCGGCCTCGCTGCCAACAACTTCTATATGGCCGTTGACGGAAGACAGATCGAGGTCTGCGTTCACGGGACCTTCTATCACATAGCTAACTTCTATGCTCTGGCCTTTGGGCGCCTTTGCGTGTCCACGATCAACGCGAATTGTATCGCCGTCGCGCAGCACGTCCACCTGCACCTGTCCCATCAGCTCTTCTGCCTCGGCCCGACTCTGCGCCTTTACGCGCTTGCGCACCACCACGCACGCTTCGCCCATACGGCCTTGTGCAAAGCGCACTTCGCCGCTGTCGGTCGACGCGTGGATAGCCTTTACGCCCTCTCCATCTAAGGTCCATCGCTTCTCCTCCACCGCTTCTTCTCGTCCAATTGCCGAGTGCTCGACGACCTCGTCAATAACGTCGCGGACCTGGTCGACTACCTTATCGACCATGCGTCCCATATCCATTCTCTGCACGCGGTGCATCGCCTCGTCAATTTCTCGGCGCACAGCATGTCCCACCTCGCTCGTCTGCACTGTGCCCACGGCGCGGCGCACTTCGTGCCCGATTTCGCCAATCAATTCGCCAATAGGACCGCCGTTGCGCATCCCCCCCCGACGCCCCGCACCGCCATACGCTCGATCCTCTCCAACGCTCTGGCCCAATGCAGCGAGCAATTTCTCCGTCTCTTCAACCGTTATCTTTCCCTCGGAAAGCATGCGTAGAATGGTCACTCTCTCTTCGCTCATCTCTGATCCTTACTCTTTTGTCTTGGATAGTGCCTCTGCGGCACCGTTAGCATCCAACTCACCTCGATCCAACTGTTCGAGTATCACTCGACGTCGGTCGCTCAAATCGGCCTCGATCTCCTCTTCTGCGCCGGCTTCAAACCCCATCTCACCGATGATGGCATTGAGGCGCTTGCGCAATTCTTGGTACGATGCCCCCAGTTCGCGCTCCATTTCCTTGAGATTTCCCCGTTTGCGAACAAAGGACTCTAGGAATCCCAGACTCTCTGCCGACAGTCCGTCAAAGGCGCTCAGAGCGAAGCGACCCTGTATAACCGTATCACACGCACAGCAGCTTAGCTGGCTGGCGCAGAGCCCTCCGCCACAGGCCGGACAGGCGGCAAATATACCGTGCATAGTACACCTCTTCCCCTCAAAGAAAGTTTAATATTTTTATTATAAACAAAAATATTTTCCTGCAAATAGCTTTTTTCGTCAATTATTTAATTTTTTATTAAATTTTTAAACGAAATGACAAAAAAACCGACCCACAGGGGCCGGAGTACTGCCAATCGACGGAGCGATTACCGCGATTTGATAACTGATGCCTTCAACTTTACCCCCTCATCGAGCAGGGGCAACAGTACCAGACGCTGTTCAACCAGCTCGTTGAGCCGCTGTATTTGATCCTCCGTCTGCTGGATTAGCCCTTCGCGTTCTCGTCGCAGTTGGATCAGCTCTCCCGCCAGTTCCATGGCTGCTAAAACGGCTATCTTGCTGCGGCTTAAATTACCGTAACGCCCTTCAACGGCTCGGACCTGCGCATCGACGCACCGAATGACATCTCGCGTCACATCCGCATCCAAACAGCTGGAAATGCAATATGACTCATTTCCAATCTCCACGCGTGTCACTGAATGTGTCCGTTTCATAGAGATGCTCCTATCGCGGTCTTTTTTACGCTCTATCCCTGCCCGCTCATACCTGTCTCACGGTAGAAACGCCGCGAGATACGGCTTGGTTCCTATGCTATTTGCCTTATATTCGGCGAGTAAACACACCGTGTAACTTGGAGCATTCAATGCAATTGAGACAGACGGCATGTATTCTGCTCGGAGCGGCCCTACTTTCCTGCGGCACAGACAAGTCGACCAATATGGTGTTCGATCCAACACCAGAAGAGACCGGCGACGGAACGTCTGCAGACGAAACGCCTGTGATAGAATCGAGCTTCAGCTTTATACAGGAAGCTATTTTTACGCCTTCCTGCGCCACGAGCGGCTGCCACGTGTCCACCTATCCAAACCTGACGGCCGGCCAAGCCCACGCGGCCATCGTCAACGGAGCCAGCAGCGCCGGTTCGGCTCAACCCTTAGTCAAACCCGGGGATCCAGACAACAGCTATCTTCTACTCAAGATGACCGGCGCCCCCGGCATCTTAGGCAATCGCATGCCGCTGGGACGCAGCCCGCTCAGCGAGGCGTATATCAATTCCGTGCGCCAGTGGATCGAACGAGGAGCTCCCAATGACTAGCGCGCTGCCCGTCGCACTCTTATCCATTCTATATGCGACTGCAATCCACGCAGGTGAATGGCACGTTGATACCGCGCATCTCAGCAACAACGTCCAGTTCACTTCTGAAGTAGTCGGGCTACAGTTTGACGGCACGTCGCGCAGCATTGACGGGTACGTGTACTGGGAAGGCGACGGCCCCTTTTCTGAGGGCAGCCAGTTTCTCTTTGCCGTCGATATGTCGACCTTTGATACAGGCATTGGCAAACGCGACCGCGACATGCGCGTCGTGTTGAACACGCGAAAGTGGCCTCAAGCTCAGTTCAAAGGCACGATCGCTACGCTCACAGCCGATACGAGCGCAACAGATACGTATCGCGCACTAACGCGTGGCACATTTTCACTGCACGGCATAGAACTGCCCGTTGAGATTCCCGCAACGGTCGCCCTAGGCGACAGCACTTCGCACATTGGCGCGACGTTCACGATTCGTCTGCAGGACTACAGTATTGAGGCACCCAGCCTAGCGGCGTTTATAAAAGTCAGCGAAGAGGTAGATGTATCCGTGCAGGTGCACATGAAGCATATCGGGCAAAAGGGAGAGTGATATCCATGCTCAAAAACGCGCTATCTATCGTCTTCTCTATCCCACTGATGGTCCTTGCCCAACCCACTTGGCAGAGCAGCCCCCCTGCCGCACCCGAGCCCGTTGAAGTATTCCGCGCCACGATGATGGCCAATTTGCCGACGGCAACAATGCTCCATAAAGGAGATTGGCACTACGAAATCTCCCATCGATTTTACCCGCCACTAAGAGACGGCTACGACGCCAACTTTGGCCTGGACGGTCCGGCAACCATTCGCATGGCTTTCGGATACGGACTGAGCGACCGCTCCACTATTACGCTAGGGCGCAGCAGCCTCCTCGACAATCTCGACTTACAGGTCAAACACAGGATATGGGATGCAAGCAGCCCGTCGCTGTCTAGCGCGGTGGCGGTGCAGATTGGACTCGCGTGGAATACCGACACGGCTTCCATGCGCCCATTTGTTATGCGCGATCGGACAGACGGCGCCAACTTTCAATACTACGCACAGCTGATTTACAACGGGCTCTTACTCGACGGTAAACTGGCCGTCGGTCTCGTGCCTTCCTACCTGTACAACAGCACGATATTCAGCGTTAAAACGCAGCAAACCTTCACACTGGGCACGTACTATCAGCTGTATTTCAACGATATGTGGGGACTCTGGCTCGAATACAGTCCCACGCTCTCGGGCTACCAAGGCGTCCTGCAGCCCGGCCAGACTGGCGGCTCACACCATTCTCTCGCGTCCGGCATTTCCATCGAGACGGGCGGCCACGTATTTTACCTATTTGCCACCAATAACACGCGTCTCAATCCAGCTCAGTATTTGGTTGGCGCCCCACACACGGCTGCTCCGTCTAACTGGCGTCTTGGCTTTGCCATTACGCGGTATCTCTGAGCGTAGAGCAAGGAAACGCAACTATGCCCACAGAAGGCGCGGCACAGCAGCATAAGACGAGCACGATGTTTACTGGAGAGATGAAAGCTTTTTACGACGCCAACGGCTATCTCGTAGTCAACGACGTTTTTGACGCGGGCGAACTCAGCCAAATACGCGACCAGATCGATGCGCTTCTGGCCGATCCAGAGAACCCACCCGAAGGCGTGACGATCGGCCGCGAGGGGCAAACAGCGGCGAATAGGGAACAGGTCAAAGCCCGCGATGACGCCATTCGCGGCGCGGCGTTTCTCGTGCGCTTTATGCCGTTCTTTCAAGAGGTAGCTAGGCAGGCCAATCTGCTGTCCTGCGCCCGCGGCGTCCTCGGCTCGGGCGTGCAAGTCTTTCGCGACCAGGCCTTGTTCAAGCCCCCGCACGG
>CALDFW010000026.1 GCA_937942165.1 uncultured bacterium
GCGGTGGGCCTTGTGCTGCGGCGGTTTTTCGTCGAGCTCGCCTTCGCGCATCACGCGCGCCGGCAGCGTGCGCCCCTCGTATTGATCTAGGTGACGCTGCAGCGGATCCCACGGCTCGTGCGGGCCGGTAAAGCCCACCTGCAGAAAGAAGGGCTGTTGACCGCGGTAGTCGCGAATCCAGGCCAGCGCCGAGTCGCCGATAAACACGTCGCTGTGAAATTTCTCGTCCAAGTGCCACGGCACGCCCTGGTACTTGGACAGCCAGTCGGGATCGGTCTTGTTGCGGTCGTTGGGACGCTGCACGCCGTGTATGCGCATAAAGCGCCCCCAGTCGTCGTCGGCTCCGCCGTTGTCGAGCGTCTTACTCGTCGGGTTCTCGACGATGACGCGCTCGTGAAAGCCGCCCGCCACGTCGCGCGGCGCAAAGTGCATCTTGCCGACGTTGACGCAGTGGTAGCCGCCCTCGTTGAGGTCCTGCACCCAGTTGCGATGAGAGCCCCACGCGTCAAAGGAATAGGCGCCCGTGTTGTGTGGATACATACCGGTAAACGTGGCCGCACGCGAGGCCACGCAGGTCGCCCCCGGACAGTAGGCGCTACGAAAGGAGAGTCCTTCGGCGGCAAGTCGATCCATCGCCGGCGTTATCATGTGGTCGTAGCCCCAGGCGCCGATGGTATCAAAGCGCTGCTGGTCGGTCATGATGAGAATGATGTTGGGCTTAGACACGAGTATAGCACCAGCCTGTTATGGGTGATTGACTCCGTTGCGAAAGAGACGGCCTTCGGGCGGGGAACGCACGTCTAATCTAAGAAAAATTTCATCGAGCCGTAGCGCGGTCCCTCTTGCGCATTTCGCGCTCGGCGATGTCCAGCGCGGCGGGCGTGTCCGCAGCCAAGCAGTAGCTGTTAATGGGATAGCCCTGCAGCACGGCTCCCTTTTGGAGCAGCGCCGGGAAGAGGTCTTTGCCAAAGTCGAAAAACGCGGCGGGCGGAATATCGCCCAAGACGTCCGGCTCCACGACGTAGACGCCCGCGTTTACCCACGGAGAAACGACGCCGTCAGCCACGGCGCCCTCCGTAAAGTTTGCGATGCGCATGGCCCCGTCGCACTCGACTCTTCCGCCCGCAATCTGCGAATGGAGGTCGTTTTCCCAGTGAAATAGGGCCATCGTCAAAGCGGCCCCCGAAGCCCGATGGGAAGCCACCATATCTGCGACGTCGAAACCGAGCAGATTATCGCCGTAGACCACTAAAAAGGGCTCCGTCCACTCGGCTTCCAAGTTTTTGACCGCGCCGGCCGTGCCCAAGAGCTCGCACTCGTGCGAAAAGCGAATATCGAGATCCGCATGCTGCGCGCCCGCCACCGCTTCGCGAATAGACTCGGGCCTGTAGTGCAGGTTGATCCAGATCGGAGAGATCTCGTGTGATGCGAGCCAATCGAGCGTGCGCAGTAGAATGGGCCTGCCGCTAACGGCAATGAGCGGCTTGGGCAGACCGCTTGCCCGCGCGGCAATTCTCGTGCTCTTGCCGGCGGCCAACACCAGCGCCTTCACGACGCGAGGACCCTTTCGCGGATAAAGGCTTCCATGGTTTTGAGGCCCTCGACCAGCGAGACTCGCGGTGCCCACCCCACGCTTTTGGCCAGCGTAATATCGGCCAAGGTCTCCTGCGCCTCTTCGGGAAAGTCGGGTTCGTGCTGGGGAGGGATATCGACGCCCAGCAGGTTGGATATGTGCTGGTAGATGTCTCGAATTGAGTAGTTGACGCCGCTACCCACGTTAAACGCGTTGCCGTCGGTGGGACCCCGATGCATACACAGCTCGTGAAAGTCATTGACGTCGTCGACGTGAACAAAGTCTCGGCGCTTCTCCCCCGTTCCGTAGATGATGGGGGCCTCGCCCTGTAACAGCTTCATGATAAAGGCGCTCATAACCGGCGGAATCGTGCGCCGGTAGTCCTGCCGCGGCCCGTAAACGCAGAAGTAGCGGAGCGCCGTCATCGGCAGGCCGTGTGCCTGCTCAAAGCCGAGCGCAAAGAGTCGTTCCGCCTGCTTGCTGAGCGCATAAAAGCTCTCCGGCGCCTCCTCTGACTCGGGCGTCGGCAGCACCGTGCTACCCTCATACAGCGCAGAAGATTCGGCGTAGACGACTTTCCCGACGCCGGTCTCATGCGCAGCCTGAAACACATTCGCACTGCCCGTGACGTTGATATCGGCCGTTTCGACCGGATCCTGCTGGCAGTCCGTTATGCAGTTTTTGGCAGCGAGGTGAAATACGACGTCGACGCCGGAACACGCCGAACTCAGCGCGGGATCGCGAATATCCATGTTGTGGAATTCAACGCCCTCGGGAATCTGCGAAGCGAGACCGTAGGACAGATTGTCGACACCTACTACGCTATGCCCCTTGCGCAGCAGTCGATCTGCGAGGTTACTGCCTATAAAACCGGCACAGCCCGTTATGAGAACGCGCATGGGACACTCACTCTGTTGTTGGATTTGCACTCAGTGCGTCGGTGATAGCGGATTTATGCTGCCTCGACCTCTTCGGCCACATCCTCGCCTTCTCCCGCTTCGTAAGCGTCCTCTTCCACTTCACCGTCTTCTTCCTCATCTGAAGCGGCATACTCATCGCCCTCGGCGACCTCCTGTAGCAGCTGCGCAATGCGCTGATTTGAAGCAATCAGCTTGCTGCGTTCCATAAAGAGCACGTTGCGATAGATCAAACTGGCCAAGACGGGATCTTCGCTCAGCTTCGGCATCAGGGTGTTCCGACTGATCACAAGGGCCTTCACATCCGTTTGGGCCGTCACCGTGGCCAAACGCGATTCGCCCGTCAACATGCCCGCCTCACCGATAAGGGTCACGGCCGTTTCCGATAGCAGAGGCGAACCATCGGCGGCGTCAATCTGCACGCGCCCGGAGAGAATGATAAACATCTCTTCGCTCTTTTCGCCCTGCGAGCAAAGGGACTCATCTGCCTTAAACGTGCGCGACGAACAAATCTTTAGCACATCGCGTATGTGGCCCGCCCGGCAGTCGCGAAAAATAAACAGCTTCTTCAGTATGGTTTGTAGAGAATCCATGATACTGCCTCTCAGACCGCGCTGCGGGCGCGGTCGTTTAATGGAACTCCGTCTGCTAACTTGTTAAGATAGAGACGATCTCATTGGACAAGCAAACTGGAGACGGCATGAGCAAAGCAAATGACGCAGCAGAGACAACCTTTGAAGCCCGCAGGACGCACCACGCCTTTTCCACCGGCCGCAGCCGCACGCTCACCTACGATGCGCTGGCGGATTGGACGGTGCTACGCCGGGGGGAAAAGCCGATTGCCCGCCTTTTCCACGTCGCCTATATGGCTAAGACGCGCAGCCGTAAGCCGCGACCGATCACCTTTGTATTTAACGGCGGGCCCGGGGCCGCATCGGCTTATCTCCACGTGGGCGCCTTGGGACCGCGTCGAGTAGTCTTTAACCGCGATGGTTCGCTGCCGCCGCCGCCGGCGCAGCTAAGCGACAACCGCGAGAGCTGGCTGCCCTTCACCGATCTGGTCTTTATCGACCCCATCGGCACGGGCTTTAGTCGGACCATCCCCGAGGAAAAGGCCAGCGACGAAGGCAATAAAGCGGAAGATAAGGGAGCAAACACGGAGTTCTGGGAAGTCGAGCGCGACCTAGAGTCGCTCGGCGAGTTTATGCAGCAGTTTCTCTCGCGGCATCAGCGCTGGACGGCCCCCGTCTTTATCGCCGGCGAAAGCTACGGCGGCTTCCGCGTGGCCAAGCTGGCTCGCCTCGTGCAGGAGCGCTACGGGATCGGTCTCAACGGGGCCATTCTCATTTCACCGGCCATTGAGTTCGCCTCTATCCTCGGCTCGGACTACGATCTGATGCACTGGGTTGAGCTCCTACCCACGATGGCAGGCGCCGCATTCCATCACGGACGCGGTGCCGGAGAGAATCCCCAGGCCGCGCGGCGTTTAGCCGAAGAGTTCGCCCAGGGCGACTACCTACAGCTGCTGGCCCAAGGCGCTGCCATGCCCGAGGCCCAGCGCCGGGGCATCGTTGGCCGGCTGGCGCGCCTGATCGGACTCGACGAGGCGCTGATTGATCGGGCCGGGGGCCGCGTTGACCGAGTCGTCTTTGCGCGCGAGCTGCTGCGCGATAGGCGCCGCTACTGCGGGCTCTACGACGCGTCGCTAACGGCTGTAGATCCCTTTCCCGACCGCATCTCCTACGAGGGGCCCGACCCCACGCTGGCCGCCATTGATCGCCTGTTTCGCGCCGGCATCAACGCCCAGCTGCGACAGCACCTGGGCGTCGACACTCCGCTGGAATACGAACTGCTCAGCAGCCAGGTCCACCGCCACTGGAAAACAAAAGATGCGCGCTTTATACGTCAGCAGATTGGCTCGATGGACGATTTGCGCTACGGCATGGTCCTCAATCCACACATGCAGGTAGCCATTAGCCACGGACACTTTGATATGGTGACGCCCTACTTTTCGTCCAACCGGATCGTCCAGCATATGAAGCTCGACGAGTCGCTGAAGTCAAACCTGCACGTCAACCACTACGACGGTGGCCATATGTTTTACTCGTGGGATCGTTCGCGCAAGGCCTTTGCCCGCGATATGCAGGCGTTTTACGCGCGGTCGGTGGGATAGGCCTTGGATCAGCGCGCAAAGAGAGCGCGCGCAAAGGTCTCTCCGTCAAAGGGCTGCAGGTCGTCGACTCCTTCGCCGACGCCGATCAGCTTAACGGGCAGGTCCATCTCTTTCCTCAGCGCTACGACGATGCCGCCCTTGGCCGTGCCGTCTAGCTTGGTCAGGGCGAGGCCGCTCAATTCGGTGGCCTCGTTAAACTCGCGCGCCTGAGACAGGGCATTCTGGCCGTTGGTCGCGTCGAGGACGAGCAGCGTCTCGTGCGGAGCCTGCGGGTCCTGCTTGGCCAGCGAACGGCGAATTTTCTTGAGCTCTTCCATTAGGTTGGTCTTGTTCTGCAGCCGACCGGCCGTATCTACCAGCAGCACGTCGACCTTGCGATTGCGCGCGGCCGCCAGCGCATCAAAGGCGACGGCAGCCGGATCGGCGCCCTGCTGTGCGCGCACAATATCGACGCCCGCCCGCTCCGCCCACACGTCCAGCTGAGCCACCGCACCGGCGCGAAACGTATCGCAGGCGGCGACTAAAACCTTTTTGCCCGCGTCGGCGTATTGCTTGGCCAGCTTGCCCACCGTCGTCGTCTTACCGGCTCCGTTGACGCCCACCACGAGAATGACAAAGGGCGCGCCCGGCAGCGCGGCGGAACCCAGCGGCAGCGCACCGTCCGACCCCAGCGCCACGGCTTCGGCCAGCTGCTCTTGCAGCATCCGCATAACGCCGTCCCCATCGCTGACCTTTTCCGAGCGCACGGCACTGCGCAATTCCTCAATAATTTCAACGGCCGTATCGAGCCCGATATCGGACTGGATGAGAATGGCCTCAATCTCGTCCAACATCTCTTCGTCGACGCGTCCGCCAATGGGAACAACGGCTGCGATCTTATCGTGCATCGCGTCGCGCGTCTTGCTGAGACCCTCTTTTATCTTGTCGAAGAAACCACCTAACATAGACCGACTCTCTATAGTGTAGTGCTGCATTGCGTTCTTAGTGACTTCACGCGACAGCGCTTCCCGTGAAGCCCCCAAGGCAACCCCATCGAACAGCTCGCCGTCGCAAACCACTATAGTATCTGCGCTGCGCGTTTTGTCAAGAGTCAGACACGGGCAAATCATTTATAGACATACCTTTACATCATTTTTGAAAGGGGCTTAAACCTTGACTTTTGGGCCGTTCCTCCCTAGGTTCTGCCCTCCAGTAACAGGAGATTTTTCCGTTGCATATCCCCATGTCTTACGTCGCGTATCGCCTCTGTGCAGGCCTCTTGCTCTGCGCGCTGTGCGCGACGTCGACCGCCCGCGCCACGGAAGAGGCGTTCATGCCGACCGACCAGATCGAGCGCGGCATGCGCGGCTACGGCCTGAGCGTCTTTCAGGGCGTAGAGATCGACACATTCGGCGTGGAGATACTCGGCGTTATGCGGGATGCGATTGGCCCGGGACACGACCTCATACTGGCCCGTATGTCCGGAGCCAATCTGGAGCACACAGGAATTATTCGCGGCATGAGCGGCAGCCCCGTCTATCTCGAGGATCGCCTCATCGGCGCCGTTGCCTACGGTTGGTCCTATTCAAAGGATCCTATTGGCGGCATCACGCCCATTGCGCCCATGATTGACGTGGCCCAGCGCAAACGGGCAGCGGAATCGCCCGAAACCGCGCGCCAGTCCATCGACTTCTCTCCCGCGGATTGGTCTGGCGATGCGCGCCTGCCCCAGCAGGCCACGCTCGAACGGCTCGCCACCCCCGTAGCACTGACCGGCTTTTCCGGTTCCGCCAGCAGCGTCTTGGAGCAGGCGCTAGCGCCGTTTGGGATGGACGCCGTCGCGGGCATGGGCGGTCACGTAGCCGACGCAGTGGACGTTCCCTTGAGCTCCGGAGCGGGACTGGGCGTGCAGCTGATAAGCGGCGACCGCAGCGCCACCGCCGTGGGCACCTTGACCTGGACCGACGGAGAGCGCTTTGTCGGCTTTGGTCACCCCATGATGCACATCGGGGCCACCGAAATGCCCGCCACCAGCGTCTACGTGCATCAGATCATCCCCAGCCAGATCAACTCATTTAAACTCGGCAGCGCCGTGCGCCCCGTGGGCTCGGTGTATCAGGACCGCCAGGCCGGCATTGGAGGACGCATCGGCCCAGCCCCGGCCATGCTGCCCATCACCGTCGATATCGCTTCGGAGAGCACAGCGGATCGCACCGAATTTTCCGTGATGCGCCACCGCGACCTGACGCCCGTCCTAGTGCGGTCCGTCCTTATATCCGCCATGGAGTCCGCTGAGAAACTCAGCGGCGACGCCGCGCTCAACCTGCGGGCATCCATCGCACTGCGCGATGGACGACGCGTCGAATACGAGCAGTTTTACAGCGGTCCTTCCGCTGCCCTGATCGCCTCGGTCGAAGCGGTGCAGCCCATGGTCGCAATCGCACAGAGTCCGTTCACCGGTATCGGCGTAGACTCGGTCCATTTTGCCGCCGACGTGCGCGAAACGCTCACCCAAGCTCGCATCACGGGACTGCGCCTGAGCAACGCAGAGCTGCGAGCCGGACAGCGCTGCGAAATAAGCGTAACCCTGCAGCCCTACCGAGCGCCTGCGTTTGAACAGCGCATCGAATTGGCGATTCCCCCGGGCACGCAGCCCGGTCCGCTCTCGATCGTAGCCAGCAGCGGCGAGATAGCGCGGCAGTCTGACCGAGCGCGCCGTCCCGATGCCTCCGTTCCGCGCAGCGCAGACGAGCTTCTCAAATTAATTCAAGAACCCGGACGCGCAGACGAGCTGGTCATCGAAGTCGTCCAGCCCCAATCGGGTCTGACCGTCCACGGGCGCGAGTTTCCCTCGCTACCTCCGTCGGCCCGAAGCGTGTTGGGCAGCGAGTCTTCGGCGGGCCATTTAGGGCCGGTCAGCGAGCGCGTCATAGTCCGCGTGCGCCAGCCCATGGGGCACGCCCTGATGGGTCAACACGTGATCCAGGCAACGATAATAAGCCACTGAACGGAGAGAACGCAGACACATGAAACAGGCGATCCTCACGCACGCAATCCTCGCACTGCTCATCACGGCGCCCGTCAGCGGCGAGCGCCACCGGGCGTGGACGCAGTTTGGCTACGACGAATTGGCCGACGGCCGGGCGCACGGCGTCGCCATCACGGCAGACGGCACGCTGCGGCCGGCCGCGACCCTCGACAGCTTTGCCACCGTGGACGCTGAGCGCATCTGGAATCTGGCACAGGACAACGCGGGCACGCTCTATGCGGCTACCGGAGACAACGGTCGGCTCTACGCCATCGACGCGGAGGGAAACGGCACCCTGCTCTTTGATTCGCCGGAGATTTCCCTGCACAGCTTGGCCGTGGATAGAGAGGGAACGCTCTACGCCGGCAGCGCACCGGACGGCATCATCTACGCGATTCCCCGAGGTGGCCAGCCCACCGTCCTAGCGCACACTGGCAGCCACTACGTCTGGGATTTAGCCCTGGACGAGCGGGGCCGTCTGCATGCGGCTACCGGTGAACCGGCAAGCGTGCTGCGCATTGCAGACGACGGCACCGTTGAGACGCTGTTTAAACCGACCGATCGCCATCTGATGACCCTGCTCTTTGCCGACGGCGCGCTCTATGCCGGCAGCGCACAGAAGGGCCGCGTGTACCAGATCGACGACGATCGCGGCCGCCTCCTTTTTGAGGCGATCGAGGAGGAAATAAACGGACTCGTGCGCGACGATGCGGGGATGCTCTACGGAAGTGCTATCGGACGCGGAAACGGCGATGAAAACGGCCCAGCTCATTCGACCGTGTATCAGATCACGCCCGACGGCGCGGCGCGACGATGGTGGAGCGACGACCAGTCCATTCTGCGCGACATCGCCCCGATCGACGGCGGCCTATTGGTCGCTACCGACGAGGGGCGCGTGCTGCAATTAGACGCGCAGGGACGCCCGGGACTGCGAACGCAGGACGAGACCTTCCGCACCGGACGCATGCTGCAGACGGCCGACGGCGCAATCTACCTAGCAGCGGCCCATTCTGGGCAGGTCAGGCGGCTCGGCACGGCGCCGGCAGACGGCTACTACGAGTCGCGCGTTGAAGACTTTGTCGGCCACACGCAATGGGGACGCGTCGTCTGGCGCGGCAGCGGCGTCCAGCTGCAAACGCGCAGCGGCAACAGCCCCGAGCCAGACGCCACGTGGAGCGATTGGTCAGCAACGCTGCGAGAAAGCGGATCGATCATCCAGAGTCCGGCCGCGCGCTACGTGCAGTATCGCGTCGAGCTAGAGGGAAGCGGTGCCCATCTCGAGCACATCGCGCTGCACGGCCAGCGCGCCAATTTGCCGCCGCAAATCGCTGCGCTGGAAATCCAACCCTATCGCACACCGCAGGGGCGCAGCGGCAATGGGCAGCAGCAGCAGGCGGCCCAGCAGCAGCGCAGCGGAGGCGCCACGCAGGCGCGCAGCCTCTATCGCCTGCGCTGGCAGGCCAGTGATCCCAATGGAGAAGAGCTGCTCTACGACCTCTACCTGCGCGGCGAGGGCCAGACGGAGTGGAAAGAGGCCCACAGGAACGAGGAGCGCACCTCGCTGCTGTGGGAAACGGCGACGATGCCCGAAGGATGGACACAGCTCAAATTAGTCGCTTCGGATCGCGGAGAGAACCCAACAGAAGAGGCGCTGTCGAGCGAGTATATAAGCCCGCTTTTCGCCATAGACAACAGTCCGCCGCGCATTGAGATCAGCGCGCGCGTGCGGGGCGCTGACGTGGAGCTCAGCCTCGACGTCAGCGACCGCATATCGGCCCTAAAAAAAGTGCAGTACAGCGTCGACTACGGCGATGAGGAGTATGCCGTGGCCGCAGCAGACGGCGTGTATGATAGCCGGGACGAACGGGCCCAGTGCACCATCTCAAACCTAGCGGCCGGCGAACACGTAATTGCCGTGCAGGCGTGGGATGCATTGGACAATATTGGCACCCAGCAAGTCGTCGTCCATATCGATTGAGCAGACGCGTAATGAGCGAACACGAAGCCTATATGCGACGCGCGCTGGCGCTGGCGCGACGCGCGCGCGGGCGCGCCAACCCCAATCCCACCGTGGGCGCTGTCGTCGTGCGCGGGGGACGCATTGTCGGCGAGGGCGTTACCAGCCCCGTCGGCGGGCCGCACGCCGAGATTAACGCCTTTGCCAAAGCGGGAAAGCATACGCGCGGCGCGACGCTCTACGTAACCTTGGAACCCTGCGCTTTCCAGGGTCGCACGCCGCCCTGCTGCAATGCCGTCGTCGACGCGGGCATAGGCGAAGTATATTGTGCCTTGCAGGACCCCGACCCGCGCGTCAACGGACGGGGTATCGCCCATATGAGGCGGCGCGGGATCTCCGTTAGGACGGGCCTCTTGAGCGAGCAGGCCGCCCAGCTACACGCCGCCTACATCACACATCGCACCCAGCAGCGCCCCCACACCATTCTCAAACTGGCGCAAACGCTCGACGGCCGCATTGCCGCACGCGGGGGCGATGCGCGCTGGATAACCGGCGAAGAGGCAAGGCGGCACGCCCATCGCTGGCGCTCGTACGTGGACGCCATTGCCGTTGGAGCCAACACGCTCTTATCCGACGATCCGCAGCTGAGCGTGCGCCACGTGCGGGGTCGCAGTCCGCGCCCCATCGCAATCGACGGTCGACTGCGCGCCCACCCCGACGCCCAGCTCTTTGCCCGACCGGGCGCCATCTTGGCCACCGGCCAGCGCAGTCCAGCCGCCAAGCGCCGAGCCATCGCAGCGGCCGGCGCAGCCGTCTGGACTTTTCCCACGCGCGGCGGTCACATCGACTTGCGCGACTTTGCTCGGCGCGCCGCCGAAGAACACATTACCAGCCTGATTGTTGAGGGCGGAGGCCAGCTTGCCGCTGCCTTCCTGCGGGCCCAGCTAGTGGACCAAGTCCATATCTACCTGGCCCCGCGCATTTTAGGCGAAGGCATTGCAGCCATCGCCGACCTGCGCGTCGAACGCATTGCAGACAGCCTGACGCTCAAGAACGTGCACACGCGCACGCTGGGCGCAGATCTACTCTACACAGCCGAGGTGGAATACCCGTGTTCACAGGAATCGTAGAGGAAGTAGGCCACGTGCGCCACATCGCCCGCCAGGGTGAATTCCAGCGCATGCAGATAGCGGCCCAACGCGTCTTGGAAGACGTCAAAATGGGCGATAGCATCAACGTGGACGGCGTCTGTCAAACCGTCGTTCACTTTGACGCGCAGAGCTTTAGCGTGGAGACCGTATCCGAAACGCTCTCCCGCACCACGCTCGGACAGTTTCAGAGCGGCCGACCCGTCAATCTGGAGCGGGCCCTGTGCCCCGGCGATCGCCTGGGCGGACACATTGTGCAGGGGCACGTCGACGGAGTGGGCCACGTCCGTTCCGTGCAGGAACGCCAGGGCGAGTGGCGCATCCAAATTACGGCCCCCTCCGCCCTGCACCGCTACATTGCTGAGAAGGGATCTATCACGATTGACGGTACCAGTTTAACCGTGGCCGAACTGAGCGACGAGGGGTTTACGATTTCCGTTATCCCCCATACATTTGATCAGACCGTGCTCAGCCAGCGACGCACCGGCGACGCGGTCAATCTCGAAGTCGACGTGCTTGCCCGCTACATAGAACGTCTGCTCGCCGCCGGCGCGGATTCCAGTGCCGGACTAAGCTTTGAATCACTGCGTAGTATGGGATACTAGATGCCGGATTTTAACACTATAGACGAAATCGTGGAAGACCTGCAAAACGGCCGCATGGTCGTCGTCGTCGACGAGCGGGCCACCAGCGGTGAAGGGGACGAAATCGTCGGCGAAGGCGAGCTGATGATGATCGCCGAGCTGGCCACGGCTGAAACCATCCATTTCATGGCGCGGCACGCCGGCAGTGCTCCCACGGTGGCAGCCACGCGCGCCCATTTGGAGCGGCTTGGCATACAGGAAATCAACACGAATGCGCGCGGACCGCGCGGTGCCTCAATTATGGTCTCGGTCAACGCGCGCGATGTCGAGGGCACCGGCGTCTCGGCGCGAGATCGCGCCCAGACCATCCGCCGTCTAACCGACGCGAAGAGCACGCCCGACGACTTTGTGCAACCCGGACACGTCACGCCGCTCATGGCGCAGACCGGGGGCGTTCTCAAGCGCGCTGGCCACACGGAAGCCGCCGTCGACCTGGCACAGATGACCCACTGCCAGCCGGTGGCGCTGATGGCCGCCATTTTAGACGAGGACGGCAACGTGGCTGACACGCCCTGCCTGCTCGAATTTGCCAGACAGCACGACTTTAAAATCGCGACGATTCACGACCTAATCGCCCATCGCCGCCGCACGGAGAAGCTCGTTCACTGCGAAGCCATCTCACCCATGCCAACGCAGTTTGGCCAATTTACGGCCTACGCCTATCGGAGCCTGGTCGACAACAACCCCTATCTCGCCCTGGTCTACGGCGACGTGAGCGACGGGGAAGATACGCTCGTCCGCATGCACTCGGGGTGCCTGACGGGCGACGCGCTGGGCTCTATGCTGTGCGACTGCGGTGAGCAGCTGCAGCGGTCCATGCAAATGATCGTCAACGAGGGGCGCGGCGTCATTGTTTACATACAGCACCACGAAGGACGCGGCATCGGTATCTTACACAAGCTCAAAGCGTATGAGCTGCAGCAGAGCAAGGGGCTCGACACGATCGAAGCCAACCACGCGTTGGGCCATCCCACCGACTCGCGCGACTACGGCATTGGCGCTCAGGTGCTGCACGATCTCGGCTTGCGCAAGGTGCGTTTTTTGACCAACAATCCCAAAAAGCGCGTCGGTCTCGAGGCCTATGGTCTGTCCGTCGTTGAGCAGGTCTCCATCGAGTCGACGCCCAATCCGCACAACCTGCGCTACCTTGAAACAAAGCGCGACAAAATGGGACATATTACGCTGCTACCTGGCAGCGAACTCGAGAAAGGAAACGGCTAAATGCCCAGAGTGCACGAAGGAAAACTCAATGCGCAGGGAAAGCGCTTCGCCCTAGTCGTCAGCCGCTTTAACGATTTGGTAACGACGCGACTGCTCGACGGAGCACTGGACTGCCTGCAGCGCCACGGTGCAGCCGACGAGGACATAGAAGTAGCCTGGGTGCCAGGCGCATTCGAACTGCCCATCGTCGCGCAAAAGATGGCTCAGACGGGACGCTTTGACGTCGTGACCTGCCTCGGCTGTATCGTGCGCAGCGACACGCCCCATTTCGACTACGTGGCGGGAGAATCGTCCAAGGGAATAGCACGCGTGGGCCTAGATACGGGCGTCCCCATCACGTTTGGCGTCATCACCGCAGACACCGTAGACCAAGCCGTGCAGCGAGCCGGCGTGAAGTCGGGCAATCGCGGCTGGGACGCCGGTATGAATGCCGTGGAGATGGCCAGCCTAGTGGCCGCTATCGAATAGATGGAAGAAGACGATTTTTTCGGTGACGGCTCATCGGCCGACGAGGCCCCGCCCGACAACCGCAGCGGGGCGCGCCAAGTCGCCCTGCAGGCGCTGTATTGGGAGGCGAGTCACTCGGGCAGAGCGGAAGATGCCGTAGGCGAGCTGTGCAGCCGCTTCGACCTCTCGTCGGGCGTGCGTACATTTGCCGGCACACTGGTCGACTGCGTGCACGCGCACGGGGAAGAGATCGACCACCTCATCGCCGAGACCTCTACCCGGTGGAGCCCGGAACGCATCGCCCGAATGGACCGACTCATTCTGCGCATGGGTCTTGCGGAAATGCTGCACGTAGGAGACGTGCCGGCGCGCGTAGCCATTGATGAAGCCGTCGATCTCGCGCGTGCATTCAGCACGGATAAATCCTACGCGTTTGTAAACGGCATCCTGGATGCCGTCGCCAAGAGCAGGGCGCTCAACGTCTGATCGGCGAAAGCCACCGGTCGCATCGCGCGCTGCTGACGTGCCCCGTCGCCGGCCCAATGCCGGATATGAGCACAAGGACATAATTAGAGGGAAATCATGTTTGATACGCTGATCAAAAAAGTCTTCGGTTCGCAGTCCGATCGCGAGTTTAAAAAGACGCAGCCGCAAATCGAAGAGATCAATCGAATCGCCGAGGGTTTAAAGAGCCTGAGCGATAGCGAACTACAGCAGAAGACCGCACAGTTTCGCCAGCAGATGCGCGAGCGCACCGCCAGTCAGCGACAGCGAGTAAGCGAGCTCGAAGAACAGCTGCGCGGCGACCTCGAACCGGCCCTACGCGAGCGCTACAACGACGAATTCGAAGAGGTCGACAAGGCCATTCGCGACCACGAGGCCGAATTTCTCGACGAAATTATGCCCGAAGCATTCGCCATGGTTAGAGACGCCTGTCGGCGCATGATCGGCAAGGAGTGGGACCGCGCCGGAGAATCCGTTACGTGGGAAATGCAGCCCTACGACGTGCAGGTCTTTGGCGGCACCATACTGCATCAGGGCAAGATTGCCGAAATGGCGACCGGTGAAGGAAAAACCCTCGTCGCCACGATGCCCATTTACCTCAACGCCCTGCCCGCCCGCGGCGTGCACTTGATCACCCACAACGAGTATCTGGCCCGTCGCGACGGCATGTGGATGGGACCGCTTTTCAACTTTTTGGGGCTTTCCGTCGGCATCATTCAAGACATGCATCAGACGGGACACGAGGCATTCTTGCTGCCCGCTCCCGAAGGCGTTCCCACCGAGTTCAAATGGCAAAACGTCGGCCATAAAGAGGCCTACGGAGCGGATATTGTCTACGCGACCTGTTCGCAGATCGGCTTTGACTACCTGCGCGACAATATGTCCGTGCGCACGGAAGATCTAATGCAGCGCGGCTTCAACTTCGCCATCGTCGACGAAGCCGACTCGATTCTCATCGACGACGCACGCACGCCGCTTATTCTCTCCGGTCCCGTTCCCGATTCGACCAACCAATACAAGCAGATGAAGCCGCTGGTCGAGAAGCTGCTGCGCGCGCAGACCAACCTGGTCAACAAGGCCATCGCCGCAGCGGAGAAGCAGGCCCGCGACGACGGTGAGTTCGACTACGAGCTGGGCACCGAGCTGCTCAAAGCCACGCGCGGCATACCCAAAAATCGCCGTCTCATGCGCATTCTGCAGGAGGAAGGCGTCAAGCGATTGATCAATCGCGTCGAAGCCGACTACATGCGCGAGAAGCGCCTAAACGAACTCGACGAGCAGCTCTACTTTGTCGTCGACGAACGCGCTAACACCATCGACATGACCGACAAGGGGCGCGATCTCCTCTCGCCCGACGAGCAGGCGCTCTTTGTCCTGCCGGATATCAGCATTGAAGTCGAAGTCATTCGCAGCAACGAAGACCTCAGCGACGACGATAAGCGCTTGCAGGAGGAAGAGGCGCACCGCACCTACGCCGAAAAAAGCGAGGCCGTTCACAACATCAACCAGCTGATGAAGGCCTACACGCTTTTTGAAAAAGACGTGCAGTACATGGTTTCAGAAGACGGGCGCGTCGTCATTATCGACGAATCTACCGGCCGGCCGCAGCCTGGACGCCGCTTTTCCGACGGCCTGCATCAGGCGCTCGAAGCGAAAGAAGGGGTCAAGCTACAGCACGAGACTCAAACGATCGCTACCATCACTCTGCAAAACCTCTTCCGCATGTACAACAAGCTGGCGGGCATGACGGGCACGGCCGAAACCGAGGCGGGCGAGCTGTGGGAAATCTACAAGCTCGACGTGACGGTCATTCCGACCAACCGCCCCGTGCGCCGCGTAGACCGAGAAGATCAGATTTTCCGCACGCGCAAAGAGAAGTTTCAGGCGATCATCGACGAGGTCGCTCGGCTGCACGAGAAGAACCTGCCGGTCCTAGTCGGAACCGCTTCGGTCGAAGCTTCAGAGCTGCTCAGCCGCATGCTGACGCGCAAGGGCATCAAGCACCAGCTGCTCAACGCCCGCTATCACGAAAAGGAAGCGCAGGTCGTCACCGATGCAGGGCAGCCCGGCGCCGTGACCATCGCCACGAATATGGCCGGGCGCGGAACGGATATTAAGCTCGCGCCAGAGGTTATTCGAATCGAGCGCTCCATTGTCGAATCCGGCATGTCCCTAGAGGACAAATTGCCCTCTGGAAAGACGCTCTATCAGCACCTGGTAGACGAACCAAGCGGACTGCAGGTCATCGGAACCGAACGGCACGAGGCCAGACGCATAGACCGCCAGCTCCGCGGGCGTTCCGGCCGCCAGGGCGATCCGGGATCCTCGCGTTTTTTCCTCTCGCTCGAAGACGACCTAATGCGCCTATTCGGCTCGGATCGCATAGCCTCTGTCATGGACAAGCTCGGCGCAGAAGAGGGCGAAGTCATAGAGCACGGCATGGTTACCAAGTCCATTGAACGGGCGCAAAAGAAGGTCGAAGCGCGCAACTTTGAGATGCGTAAGCACGTCCTCGACTACGACGACGTGATGAACCAGCAGCGCCAGGTTATTTACAACCGCCGCCACGACCTACTCGAGCGCGAAAGCGCACACGAGCTGATTGAGGAGATGATTGAAGATCTCATCGATCACGTGCTCATCACCCACGCCAACTCGGAGGGCCATGCCGAAGAGTGGGACTGGGATGGGATGCAGGTCGAGTTCGGCAGCACGTTTTTTCTCGGCTTCACCGTATCGGAAGAAGACCGCGCCGAAATGCCGTATGAAGAACTGCGTGCCCACTTGACGCAAACCGTGCAAGAAGCCTATCAGCGGCGGCTCGACACGGTCGGCGTCGAGGTCTTTCGCCAGGTTGAAAAAGCCATTGCCCTCCACACGATAGACACGTGCTGGCAGGAACATCTGCAGGAGATGGACGAGCTGAAAGACGGCATTGGCTTTGTCGGAGTCGGCGGCAAGAACCCGCTAATCGAGTACAAGAAAGGGGCCTTCGACATCTTTGAGAGCCTCATCGCCCGCATCAGTCAGGAAACGCTGAAAAACCTCTTCCAACTGCGCATTGACACAGAGGCCAACCAGGTCGAACAGCGCCAGGCTCCCCAGCGCATTCGCGCCGTTCACCGCGATGCGACCAACATGGGATTCCAAGGCGGCGATGCGGCGGCATCTGCGCGACCTGCACCTGCCGCCTCTGGCGGTCTGCCGCTGGGTCAGCCGGCCAGCGATGCGCGCCAGGTAACGGCCTCCGGCCCCGGCGGATCGGAAGCGCCGGCCAACAAGCAGCCCATCGTGCGCGACCAGCCCAAGGTCGGGCGCAACGATCCCTGCCCGTGCGGAAGCGGTAAAAAATACAAACGCTGTCACGGTATTAACGAGTAGCCAGACGAGCCGGCGCTCCCGCCCGCGCACAGCGCCGGGTGAATACAGCGCCCGTCGTCCGGCTACGAGTCTGAGAAAGCGGCCAAACGAGCATGGAATTGTGGCAACAGGTCTGTTTAGTAGCCTATTGTTGCGTCGTAGCCGTGCTCGGCCTGTACGGCTTTCACCGCTATTTGCTGCTGCGGCTATTTCACCGACATCGGCGCGATACGGCCGCTCCGCACAGCCGCTTCACAGCGCTTCCTCCCGTCACGATCCAGCTTCCGCTTTACAACGAGTTCCACGTAGTCGAGCGCCTGCTGGACGCGGTCGCCCAAATAGACTATCCGCGCAACCTGCTCCAGGTGCAGGTCCTCGATGACTCCACCGATGCGACGCGTCAGAAAGCGCAGCAGTGCTGCCAACGGCTGCAGCGCAGCGGCCTAGATATCCACTACCTGCATCGCGCGGAGCGGACGGGCTTTAAAGCCGGTGCGCTGGCGGCAGGTCTCGCTTCGGCTACGGGGGAATTTGTGCTTATCCTAGATGCCGACTTTGTCCCTCCCGCCGACTTGCTGCACAGGACTATTCACCAGTTCACCGACCCGCAGATCGGCATGGTGCAAACGCGCTGGGGCCATCTCAACCGAGAGCACTCGCTCCTCACGCGCATCCAGTCGATTTTCCTAGACGGTCACTTTGTCATCGAGCACACGGCGCGCAGCCGCTCGGGGCGCTTCTTTAACTTTAACGGGACGGGCGGCATCTGGCGCAAGGCGGCCATCGCCGAGGCCGGCGGCTGGCAGCACGACACGCTCACAGAAGACCTCGACTTGAGCTACCGCGCCCAGCTGGCGGGCTGGCGCTTTCTCTTTCTCTCGGACGTGGAGGTTCCCGGCGAGATTCCCGTGGAAATCAACGGCTTTAAGTCGCAGCAGCACCGCTGGACCAAAGGCGCTGTCCAAGTGGCCAAAAAGCTCCTATTTCGCATCTGGCGCAGCGATGCAGCCGTAAAGGCCAAAGTTGAAGCGACCTTCCACTTAACGGCCAATATATGCTATGTACTAATGCTCCTCATGGCCTTGCTCACTCTGCCCGTCCTAAATATCCGCACGCATTTGGGCTGGGAGCGCCTGCTCATTATAGATCTGCCTCTGTTCTCCTTTGCGACCATGGCCATCTCCGGTTTCTACCTGGCATCACAGCGCGCGCTCTATCCGGACTGGAAGCGCCAGATCAAGCTGCTACCGATGCTTATGGCAATGGGAATGAGCCTGTGCATTAACAACACGCGAGCCGTCATTGAAGGCTGGATTGGCTATGAGACCCCCTTTTTACGCACGCCTAAATACGGGGTGACCAACGCGACCCACGCCCCGCACAAACCGCTGTACTCAAGTCGACGCACCGTGCTTGCACTGGGCGAATTGGGTATGGCCGCCTATTTCGCATATGCGCTATACCAAGCCTGGCATACCGAACTGTATATGGGACTGCCGTTCCTACTTCTGTTCCTGACCGGATTCCTCTACACCGGACTGCTGTCCAGCACGCAGGAGTGGCTATCCCGAATGCGCTCAGAGCCGCAGCCCACATAAAAAAAGCCCCCGACCTTAATGGGTCGGGGGCTCAGCTTTTTCACGTCTCTGTCCATCTTATTCTTCGGGCCAGGCCAGGGGAAAGGGATCCTCTATTTTCTTTTGCAGCCAGAGGACGTCGAGCGCCGTGTGGTGCGCTCTGGTTCTCTTCTCCAAGTGACGTATGGCGATAGATACATTACCCCGCTCGTTTCTCAGCGGCTTACCCGTATCTACGGCCAGCTCGTTGGCCTGAGACACCTTACTCACATACGTCTTATGCGTCTGCCGAAGACGTCGATACTCCAGATTTACGGGATCGATTTTTTCTATATCGCTGATGTAGGCCGCTATGAATTGCCGCACCTGCTCTAAATCTTCTGCCGATACGTCTATGCTCGGATCATCAAGACGCTCAATCTGACCCATGATCTCGCGATTTCTGCCATCAAACTCCTTGAGCTTGCCCGCGTAGTCGGCCAGCTCCACCTTTTCTGCCTGGCCTCCATCGCCGCAGGCCGTTAGGCCTATTGCCAGAGCCAACATGGTCACCGATCTCAGCATGATACCCTCCTATCATCAGTTCTCGTCGCATGGTTGTATTGCGCAATAACGTGCCTCGGTGCCCCAAGATACGCCGCGCGAGGGCGAAAATCAAGCTACATTCAGACCGCGTATTGACGTTGAGCGCAGCGCGCATATATTTGCCCGATTCTCACGCTAAACGCCCCACAGGAACGAGCGCCGTTATGATCAGTCGCGACCAAATCCAGTCCCAACTCGACAATTGCCTCCTAGAGGCGCGTTTCAATCAATGGGAAACGCTGTATAAAAAGGGAAAAGTGCGCGACATGTACTTGCTTCCAGACAGGCGCGTGCTCATAACAACGGATCGCCAGAGCGCGTTTGATCACGTGCTCGGCGCCATCCCCCTCAAGGGCCAGGTGCTCAACCGCATTGCCCAGTACTGGTTTGAGCAAACTGCCGACATTGCTCCCAACCACATTGTAGAGGTGCCGGACGGCAACGTAACTATCGCGCGGGAACTAGAGATTCTGCCCGTCGAAATTGTCGTGCGCAGATATTTGACCGGCTCTTCTGACACCGCTATTTGGACGCACTACGACCGGGGCGTTCGGCAGTACTGCGGTCATTCCCTACCTGAGGGCATGGTAAAAAATCAGCGTTTTGAGACGACTC
The DNA here is from genome assembly GCA_937942165.1 of uncultured bacterium. GTDB lineage: Bacteria > Latescibacterota > UBA2968 > UBA8231 > UBA8231. The sequence goes on from CALDFW010000026.1 coordinate 19,729, forward strand.
TTATCACTCCGACGACCAAGAGCGACGTGCACGACGAGCTGATTTCACGCGACGAGATTCTGGCGCAGGGGCTCGTAGCAACTGACGTTTGGGAGCGCGTCGAGGACGTCGCACTGCGCCTGTTTGCCCGCGGCGAAACACTGGCGGCCCAGCAGGGATTGATCTTGGTCGACACAAAGTATGAGATGGGCCTCGACGCCGAAGGCAACTTGACGCTCGCTGACGAGGTGCACACGCCAGACTCCTCGCGCTTCTGGATTGCGGATTCCTACGCCGAGCGGCACGGTCGCGGCGAAGAGCCGGACAATCTCGACAAGGAATTCCTGCGCTTGTGGCTGCGCGAAAAGGGCATATCCGATAGCCATATTCCACAGCTGGATGACGAGATCCGCACGCAGGTCGCCGAGCGCTACATCGACCTGTATGAACGGATTACCGGCCAAACGTTCGAGGCCGAGTTGGGCGATCAGCCCATACTAGAGCGCATCGAAGAGCGCATTGCCCGCTACTTCTAAGAGCCGGCTCGAGGCGGCAGGGGCGCTTGCGCTAACGCGTCGTGGAGCACTCATTTAACACATCATGCTGAAAACCCTTCTTCGCGCCTTTGTCGTTTTCCACCTGGAATCTCGCATGCCCACGCTTACGCCCGGAGCCGTGTGGGCATACTGGCGTTCGCGTCCGACCATACACTTTGTGCTGGACCAAACGCGCACAGCCCGCAGCAGTCAAATCAAACGGTCATTAGACCGGGTCTATCCTTTCTGATGCTACACCGACAGCTACGCAACGCACTCGAAGAGATTTTCGGCTCAGCCTTTATAGAAGAGGCCCTCGCCAACCGCGAGATCGCCCACCTCGTGCTCTATGACCGACCCGACGATTTTAAACGGACCGTGCTCGGCTTTCAGCGCCTCAATTTCCGCGATGAGCACACCACCTATGCCACCGAGCTAGAGCGCGACCTGGGCTTTGCTCTCATATGCGCTCTGCTCGACACCGAAACGCGCGACCTCGTCGCCGAACTGGGACTGAATTACCTATGAGCACGCGCACTATGCTGGCTTTTGACCTAGGCGCTGAGAGTGGCCGGGCCATACTGGGACATTTCGACGGCGAGCGCCTGCGGCTTGAGGAGAAGCACCGCTTCGGGAACGGCCCCGTCCAAATTCTCGATCGACTCTACTGGAATCCGCTCGGGCTCTTCTCGGAAATGAAGGAGGGACTAGGCCTAGCCGCTAAGGCGCAGAGCGGAACGATAGACTCTGTGGGCATTGATACCTGGGGCGTAGACTTTGCGCTGCTAGGGCCGGGAGACGCGCTGCTCGACAACCCGCGCAACTACCGCGACCCGCGCACCGACGGCCTGCTAGAAGAGGCGTTTTCACGCGTGCCGCGCGAAGAAATTTTTGCCCAAACCGGCATTCAGTTCATGAAGTTCAACACGCTCTACCAGCTGCTGGCCATGCGCTCGTCGCCGCTGCTGGACCAGGCTCACACCCTGCTGCTCATGGGGGACCTATTTAACTTTTTCTTTACCGGTGCCAAGGTGTGCGAGTTTTCCAATGCCACGACCACGCAATTCTACAATCCCAGCACGGGCGATTGGGCCCGAACACTGTTGGATAGGTTCGACCTACCCCACCACTTTCTTCCCGAGATCGTCGAGCCGGCAACGCACATTGGCCACCTGACCGACTCGATATCTCAGGAGCTTGGCATACAGCCCGTTCCGTTTATCGCACCCGCCACGCACGACACTGGCTCGGCCGTGGCAGCCGTGCCGACGGAAGACACCGACTATGCCTATATCAGCTCGGGGACCTGGTCTCTCATGGGCGCAGAGATAGAGGCCCCCATACTGAGCGAAAGCGCCTTGGCGCATAATTTTACCAACGAGGGCGGCGTCGGGCGCACCTATCGCTTCTTAAAAAATATAATGGGCCTGTGGCTCGTGCAGGAATGCAGGCGCCAGTGGGAGCGCGAAGGTCAATCGTACAGCTATGCGGAACTGACGGAAATGGCCGCACGCGCGCCCGCATTTACGGCCATTATCGACCCCGACGACGAGCGTTTTATCACGCCGGGCGACATGCCCGCACGCATCCGCGCCTACTGCGGGGAAACCGGTCAAACGGTGCCAGAGGAACCGGGCGCGATCGTTCGGCTGGCGCTCGAGGCGCTGGCCCTTAAATACCGCTATGTTCTGAACTCCTTAGAGGATCTGTTTAAACGGCGTTTGGGACGCATCCACATCGTCGGCGGCGGCATCCAAAACCAGCTGCTCTGCCAGTTCACGGCCGACGCCACGCAGCGGCCCGTCGTTGCAGGACCGGTCGAAGCTACGGCCATCGGCAACCTCATGGTGCAGGCGCTCGGCTTGGGAGAGGTCGGTTCCCTCGACGAGGCGCGCCAGGTCGTGCGCACCTCTTTTGCGCCCGCATATTACGCGCCGACCTCCGGCCAAGATTGGGACGCCGCATACGAGCACTTTTGTAAGCAGCTCGCCTAACGCACCGCCTGCACGACGTCGCACCACGGCCTAAACGCCCTGTGCGCTAAGTGCGGAACTTCTCACAGGCATCGCTCGTTCTATGGGGGTAGACACCCCTCTTAACCCATAGCTGAGCCCATGCAAACACCGAATGATTCCATCGCAGCCTACTGGCGCGACATCCAGCACTTCGAACCACTGAGTCGACAGCGCGAAGGCGAGCTCTTTGGTCTGGCCCGGCAGGGAGACCAGCAGGCGATTGACGAATTGGTCCAGTCCAATCTGCGCTTTGTCGTGCGCATCGCCAAAGAGTACAACGGGCGCGGCCTGTCCTTTATCGAGCTAATCTCCGAAGGCAATGTAGGTCTGATAGAAGCCATCAAGCGCTTTGACGAAACGCGCGGCTTTAAGTTTATCACCTATGCCGTTTGGTGGATTCGCCAAGCCATCCTCAAAGCAATAGCGGAGGGCAGCAAGATAGCGCGTCCCCCCATGAGCCAGATAAGCGATCTGCAGAAAGTAGAGAAACGGACGAGCTCCCTCAGCCAGCAGCTGGGGCGCACGCCGACGCTAGACGAAATTGCAGAAGACACCGAAATGAGCCCAGAGCGAACCCGCAACGCGCTGTGGGCCAGCAGCGGCGACCTCTCACTCGACGGACCGGCCTTTGCCGACGAGGACCAACCGCATATGGCGCACCTGCGAGATGAACACATCGATCTCGAAGGCGATTTGGAGCGCCAGCTGCTAGAGACAACGCTGAAGAAGTGCCTCGGCATACTAGACGAGCGCGAAGTCTATATCATCCGCTGCTACTTTGGCCTAGACGGCAGTGAGGACATCACGCTGCAGGAAATAGGCGTACACCTGGGCCTAACTCGGGAACGCGTGCGCCAGCTGCGAGACCGCGCCTTGAATAAGATGCGCACCAAGTACGGCAACCTGCTCATCGAAATGAGCAGAAACTGATCTGCAAGATCTCGCACTCCACACCTTGATGCCATCCATTAAATCTATTTTCTTATATATTCGTTTTGTCCGTTTTCGAATTGAACCGTCTGCACGGCGCTTCGCGCAGCCCATTCCACGCACAGGGGAGGCAACAGTGCGCTATAACTTGGCCGACCTCCATACGCATTCCTTCTGTTCGGATGGCATGCGGACTCCCACGCAGGCCGTGGAAGAGGCCCGCGATGCCGGTCTACAGGCGCTGAGCCTGACAGATCACGACACCGTCGAAGGGATCGATGAAGCCATCGAAGCGGGCAAACAGCTTGGTGTAGAGGTCATTGCCGGCAGCGAGCTCAGCGCGCACGTGCGCGAACGAGAAGTCCACCTATTGGCCTATCTGATGGACTGGAACAACGACGAGCTCAACAGCGGCCTCAGCCAGGTGCATCAGGCGCGGCGCCAGCGCGGCGTGGCCATTGTAGAGAGGCTCAACGACATGGGCCTGAGCATCGAGCTAGAAGAGGTGTTAGACAGAGCACAGGGCAGCCCACTGGGCCGGCCCCACATTGCCGCCGTCATGATTGAAAAAGGGCTCGTTGCCGACAAAGACGAAGCGTTTAACCGCTACATCGGCGACCGCGCACCGGCGTTTCGCGCCAAGCCTCATATTTCGGCCCAAGAGGTCATCGCGCGCGTGCATCGCGCCGGCGGCGTAACCTTTCTGGCCCATCCTGGACACAGCCTGCCCGACGCCGTCATCCAGCAGCTTATCGGCTTCGGACTGGACGGCATTGAAGTCTTTCATCCCGCTCATCAACCGCCCCAAATTGACTTTTACACCCAGCTGGCCCAACGGAACGATCTGCTCATATCGGGCGGATCCGACAGCCACGGAGATGCGCACGGTACGCGTATCGGCGACTATGGCATCGGCTACGAAGCCATTGAAGCGATGCGCGCTCGCGCTGCGCGCTATGCCGCCTAGCCCACACTGCTCAAACCGTATGTCTATACTGAATCGAGCCCTCTGTATGACTCGATGGTCCTATGCCATCGCGCTCCTATGTCTCCTAGTCTCTTCGCACACAGCGGACGCTCTCCCGCAGCGCTTTCACCAGAGCGCTGCGCCGACCGAGCCTATTTCAGGACTATTCGGGACGGAAATAGGCGACATCGCGTGGAGTGGCCGCTATCTGTGGGCCGCGACGGAAAGTGGCGTGGCACGCCTCGACCCTCGTCAGGCCGCCGGCACTTCGGCGGGCGATTGGGTGACTTTCACCAGCCTGAACGGACTGGGACGCGGCTCCATTAGTGCGCTGGATGCGGTAGGCGATACCGTGTGGGTCGCAACGATTGTCGATACCACCACGAGCATTGGAACGCGACAGATGGGCACGGGGCTGAGCTTCTCGCACGATGCGGGCAGCACCTGGACGCATATCCCCAACGAAGCCATTTTCAATCCGCAAATTCCCAGCTTTGAGCGTGGCCCTGGCACGCAGATTGACAACGGCTGCTTTGGCCTGTCGATCGGAGAAGGCGAGGTCTGGGCGGCGTTTTTTGCGGGGTCGACGGTGCGACTGAGCGACGACGGGACGCGCTGGCAGCGCGCGCTGCCGGACGGAGCGGACGACATCGTCTATTTCGCACGCGATACAGCCGCCGATAGTCTGCGCATTCTGGCCGACAGTTTGGCCAACGCCGGCGCTGACCCCGCGCTTGTCATCGAGGCACTGGCCGCTTCTGACAGCCTAGCCAGTCAGGGGCTGCTGCACCGCACGTTCTCTGTCTTGGCCTACGGAGATACCGTCTGGGTCGGGACTTCCAGCGGCTTGACGCGCTCCTTTGACGGTGGGCAGACTTGGCGAAACACCAAAGTGCGTCTCGACCGAGAAGGTGCGGTTATACCCGGTCAGATTGGCGCCAATTGGGTGCTCTCTGTAGAACGACAGATCGCGGCAGACGGCACCTCCATCCTATGGGTGGGAACCAACGTAACGGGCCTGCCCGGGGAGACCGCCTCCATGGCCTACAGCCTCGACAGTGGAGCAACGTGGACGGTGACGGGCACGACCTTTGCCTGGGACTTTGCATTTACCGAACGCTTTGCCTGGGCGGCCACCAGTCAGGGACTGCTCAGGAGAGCCTATGACGGCCCCGCATGGGAAGCCGTAGAAGTCACCAGCGGTGAATCGCTAAGCGGCACGTTTGTCGGCTTGGAGACCCTCCCATCAGACGAGGGCCGCGTGCTGTGGGCCGGCGCAGAAAATGGACTGGGACGCAGCGTAGACGAAGGGTCTAGCTGGCGCATCATTCGCGACCTAGTGCGCGTGCGCACCCTAGACACGGACACCTTTGTCGGCGGGGGCGGCGTGCGCGACAGCACGGCCGTCACCTACGCAGCGCCCAACCCCTTTTCACCTTCGGCCGGCGATCGCGCGCTCATCGTTTTCAGCCTGCAGGAAGACGCGGGCGTAGACATCGACATATACGATTTTGCCAGCCGCAAGGTGCGCACGCTAGCGAGCGGCACCCGCTTTTCTGGCAACATCGATCACCAAGTGCCCTGGGACGGCAGCGACGACAGCGGTCAGTCCGTCGCCAACGGCACCTATTTCTACCGTATACAAACCGACTCCGGCCAACGGGCCTTTGGCAAAGTGGTGGTCTTAGATTGAGTAATGCGCTTTCCATAGGCCTCTGCGCTCTTGCGCTTCTATGCACGCCGCTGCAGGCCGCCGATTTTGCCGGCGCCTTCTTAGAGACCGGCCTCGGCACGCGCGCGCTCGGCATGGGGGGTGCCTTCAATGCCGTGGCCGCCGGGCCAGATGCGCCCTATTGGAACCCAGCCGGCCTGTCTCGCGCACGGGGTTTGGCTGGACAGACGTCCATGCAAACGCTCGCCCTCGACCGACGCGTTAACACGGCCTCGGTCGCGCTCAATCCACGCGGCGATATGGGCTTTGGCTTCGCCTGGCTGCACGCCAGCACGGGAGACATAGAAGGGCGCACGGCCAGCGGTCAGCGCACCGGTTCCGTTAGCGACGTCTCCAACGCCTTTCTCGTGGCAACCGGACGCAGCTTAGGAGACAAGCTGAGCATCGGCTTTGCCATGAAAATTTTTGACCAGCGCATAGAAGCTCCATTTTCAGATGCTTCAACGGCCAACGGACACGGATTCGACGTCGGTTTACAGTATGCACTTGGAAAACGGCTCACGCTAGGCGTAGCAGCGCGCAATCTGAGCGCTTCGCTCAACTGGAAAGTGCGCCTGACCAACGGGCAGAGCAGCAGCACGGAAGACCCGCTGCCCCGCGTGCTATCGGCCGGTATCGCCTACCGTCCCTTCGCTCAGGGGACGCTGGGCTTCGAACTTACCGGAGGGGATGAAACCAGAGCGCACGTGGGCGGTGAATGGACGGTAAGTCCCCTGCTCACGCTGCGGTCCGGCCTGCGCGACATGGGCGGCGAAGAGGCCTTGGGGCAGCTCTCGGCCGGACTGAGCCTGAGGCCCATGCGCAGTCAAAGGCTGCAGTTTCACTACGCCTACAGCACAGATCCCATCGGCGTCGATGCGCGCACAACCGTTGGCTTAGAGGTGTCTTTCTAACATGCGTCACCTCTTTCTCTTCATCGCGCTGCTGAGTCCTCTGCACGTCTCTGCACAAACGGCGGGGTTTCCGTCCTTGCGCCTGAGCGGCAGCGCGCGACCGGCGGGCATGGCGAATTTGAGTGCGGCTTTACAAGGCCCCGAAGCCGCCAACCCAGCCGCCCTCTCTGCCACGACCCAACGAGCCTATGCGTTTTCGCACAACGCTTGGATAGGAGACATCGAACAGCAGCACCTGCACGCGGTCAAACAGGGCACGCACAGTGCCTGGGCTCTGCGCGCACAGATCTGGCAGGCCGATGGACTCGATTATCGCACGGGCCCCAGCAGCCAGCCGCTGGGCACGTTTGGTGCGTATGACCTAGCCGCGGGTGTCGTTTATGCGCGTCGCCTATCGAGTGAAATGCGCTTGGGTGCCCAGCTGAAACTGCTGCACCAGTCAATCTCAACCCATTCGGCCGTTGGCTACGGCGTTGATCTAGGCTTGCTCTACCCCCTCGGGGATCATCTCTTGGCGGGCGCGGCCCTACTCAATGCAGGAGCCATGAACCGACTCGAGCAGCTCGCAACGCCCTTGCCCACAGAAGGGCGCATCGGCCTGACGTACGGCGGGGTGCAGGACCTGCTCTTGGGCGTCGAAGTGCAAAAGGCGCGCGAGACCGACCTCAGCGTTCATGCCGGAGGACAGTATTGGGCTCAGCCGTTCTTGGCCCTGCGCCTGGGCTACCAAACGGCAGACAACCGCGGCCTATCGGGTGGAATGCGCATCCGCGTCCGTTCGTGGTCAGTGGACTACGCCTATATGCCCTTCTCCGACGGACTCGGTCAAGCACACCAGCTGAGCCTCCAGTTTAACGGGGGGACGGCAGCACGATGAACCTATGGCGAAAAACACGTCCCCCGTTGGCTCCGCATCGAATGCCGACGCCCGTCCCGGCGGCCGTCTATCGACCAACGTCTTCCACGCCGCCGCCTCTACCTGGCGACGAGCCAACGAGGGTCTGGATGCACGGCGTCCTCTTTGTGCTGACGCTCCTGTCCATGATGGCGGCCGGGGCCATGCAGCAAGGCGTTGACCCACTCGTCTCGCTTCGCACGCTGGTGCATCTCATCGAAGGCGTTCCCTTTGCCGCCACGCTGCTGACGATTCTGACCGTGCACGAATTCGGGCACTATTTTGCCGCCCGCAGCTGGGGCGTGAAGGCCTCTCTGCCCTACTTTTTGCCGCTGCCCTACGTATCGTTTCTCGGCACGCTGGGCGCCGTAATCAAGATACGCTCGGCCATTCCGCACAAGCGCGCACTGCTCGACATTGGCGCAGCCGGCCCACTAGCCGGGTTCGCCGTAGCCGTAGGGGCCTGTATTTGGGGACTCATGCGGTCGCAGATCATTTCCAGCGACTACGTTTACAGTCCCCCCATTGAGCTGGGTGCTCCGCTCCTGTTCAGCGCAATTGCGCACGTTGTCCTGCCCCCTCTCAGTGCACAGCAGCACGTCTTGCTCGACCCCATTGCCTTTGCCGGTTGGGTTGGTCTATTTATCACGGCGTTTAACCTCTTTCCCATCGGTCAGCTCGATGGGGGACATATCACGTATGCCCTCTTTGCGCGCTGGCACAGGCGCATTGCACGCCTGGCCTTCGTCGTGCTCGTTGCGATGGGACTGTACGGCATAGTTGCCATGGTCTGGTTCCCCTCGTGGCCGTCGGGCTGGCCCGGATGGCTCGCCCTGGCCTTTTTTCTCACGCTCTTTGGCAAGGACCATCCTGCGCCCTTCGATTCGTATACCAAGCTGGATCGCAAGCGGCGCTGGATTGGCTATCTCTGCCTGATCGTATTTGCCCTGTGCTTTTCTCCCGTCCCGTTCTCAACGCCTTACTAGGCGCCATCGGCCTCCTGGCAGCCACGCTGAATGGCTGCGGCCTAGGCGACTCCGATCAGGCAGACTGCCGCTGCGGACCGGAGACGAGCACTCTGCTTTTTCCGCACTGTGCCAGCGCGATTGCCGGCGAACAGACCGATTCGGCTAATCCGTTCGCAACCCAAACACCTGAATGCCCGAGCGGTCAGCAGCTCTTTCTGCTCGAGCGCACGCGGCCCGAATACGTGCTGAACAACCTGCGCACGATTTTTACCGCGCAGCCAGAGAGCCGCAACCCCGAACAGTATATGGAACAGCTGACGGAGAACTTCTCCTTTGTTCCAGATGAGGAAGATCTGCAGCGGCATCCAGAAATCTACGACACGGCAAAGGATACCGTTTGGGGCGTTGCACAAGAACGCGATTTTGCCCGCGCAATCCTAGACCCCGAACGCACGCAGAGTGTCCGCTTTATACGCTGGTTTCAGTCCTCTTTTGACGAACGCATTCCGTCGGCCGACCAGCTTAGTGAGACGTTTATTTTTCCCTACGAAATCGAATTTACCGAAACTCCTTCCGAGGAAGGTGCGTCTGCTGGAAACGTAATAGCCATTAAGGGGTACATGGAAATAGATCTGAGCACGCCGACGGCGGAGAACCCCGTATGGAACATCGATCAGTGGCGCGACATACGCGATCGCGCCTCCGCCAAGTTCTCTTGGGGCGAGCTTCGTGCGCTCTTTTCCCGCTAGCTATAATCCCCAATGGAACGACGCGCATCTCCTGCGGGTTTCTTTAACGAGAAACGCATTATATTATATCTGGTCAAAGTTTTGCATGGAAAAAACAAACAAAGGAGCCGTTTAATGCGCCCAATGGCCTTGTCTATTGCCCTCTTGGCCCTCGTAGCACTCGGCGGCTGCGGCAACCCCTTCGCACCGGACAAACAGGCAGGTGCCGGTGAAATTCAGGGGCCCGCCCCAGATGCGACTACGCCCGAAATCCTCATGGATAACTTGGCGCGCGCTATGCGCGACCGAGACAAAGACCTCTACGAGACAGTCCTAGATCCCGGGTTCTGGTTTACAGAGACCGACTGCGCGGGTGATATCGTCTTGGAAAATGGCCTCGAACAGGAGCTCGAGTTTCTCGGTGGCAGTCGCGACGGCTCGCGTCCCGGTATTTTTGATATTTTTCGCTCCTTCGAGTTCGATTTCCAGCTTATCCGCCGCAGCGTTGAACTGGGTCCCGACTTCCCCGACGCCTTTGAGGGCGATCCCGACGGCCATCCCGACGAGGATTGGCAGGTTTTCCGCGGACGCGTGCAGATGCTAATGCTGGACGAAAATGGCGACGGGTTTCGCGTCGACCAGGTCATGACCTACAAGCTGCGCCTGGGCGAAGACGGCCTGTGGAGAATTACCCGCTGGATAGACGATCCGCTTTCGGGCGACTGTGGCGCTGGTAAGCGACCAGCGCAGCTATTCAACTGGGGAACTGCCAAGCAGGTAGTCGCGCACTAGCCCTTGATAAAGCGACCTTCCAGACGGGCGAGCATGGCCAAAAAGCCGCGCTCGGCCGCATGGCACCTCTGCCTAACGGCAGTCGTCCTATGCTGTTCAGTTGGCTACGCCCTCTACGCACAGTGGCGCGCGCTCCCGCACGAAGAGCCGCCGCCGGAACCGGCCGTGGCCGAGGAGCTTCCTCCCGCTCCCGCTAGCAGCGCACGCCAATTTGCCGATGCCTTTTACGAGGAAGTCGATCGCGCACTCGACGCGCGCGGCCTGTGGCCCGCGCTCATCCGCAAACAGCGCGGTGAAATAGACCGTATTTACGTGCAGGTTCCCGCCGATCTGCCCCTAGCTGAGGTCAACCTAACGCTCGCACTGGCCGCACAGGCACACGGCGGACGCGTTCTGCGCGCAGTCGAAACGCAGCGCGATGTACAGGTAGAGATGACCTGCGGCTTTGATTCCCTGCAAACCACGTCTATTTTTCTCAAAACGACCACTCAACAGAGACGCACCGGCCAAATTGCTCTGGTCATAGACGACTTTGGTGAACACAGCCGACTGTACAAGCGCTTTTGCGATTTACAGCAGCATGTGACGCTCGCCATCTTGCCCAATGCCGGTCCGGTTACAGCCATTGCCGACCGAGCGCGCAAGAACGGGCACGACCTACTGATCCACCTACCGATGGAGCCCGACGATTATCCCGCACAGGACCCGGGCAATGGCGCCATTATGGCGCACTACAGCGAGAGCGAAGTGCGCTCCGTGCTGCAGCGGGCGCTGAGACGCATTCCCAATGCGGTGGGTTTTAACAACCACATGGGGTCTAAGATAACCCGCGACGAGCGCATCATGCGCACCCTCTTAGCGGAAGCGAAAAAGAGACAGTTACTCTTTCTAGACAGCCGCACGACGTCGCACTCGGTTGCCTATGAACTGGCCCAATCGCTGGGCGTGCCCAGCCTGCAGCGCGACGTCTTTATCGACGAGGTAGACGATCGCGCGGCCATCGAAGCCGCCCTGTGGAACCTAGCGGCGCAGGCGAGCCGCACGGGGCATGCCGTTGGCATAGGACACGATCGCACTAACACCCTACTCGCACTCGAACGCGTCTTACCGCGCTTGGAACAGCGCGGCTTTCGCTTTGCCTCTCTGGAACAGCTCATACCATGACCGCTCCATTCACCTTTGAACTCATCGCCCAAGACGAACAAACCGGCGCCCGCGCCGGCATTCTCCACACGCCGCATGGCCGCATTGAAACGCCAGTATTTATGCCCGTAGGCACGCAGGCCACCGTCAAGACAATGGACCAAGGCGATCTCGTAGAAGCGCAGGCGCAGATTATCCTCGGCAACGCCTATCATCTCTATTTGCGACCGGGCCACGAACTGATTGACCGAGCCGGCGGCCTGCACGCCTTTATGAACTGGCAGCGCCCCATTCTCACCGACAGCGGCGGCTTTCAGGTCTTCAGCCTAGGCGACCTCAACACCATCAGCGAGGAGGGCGTGCGCTTCCAGTCGCACTTAGACGGCTCGTACCACCTATTCTCTCCTGAGAGCGTGATGGAAATCGAGCACGGCTTAGGGGCCGACATTATTATGGCCTTTGACGAGTGCACCCCCTACCCGTGCGAGCGCGACTACGCACAGAAATCCATGGAAATGACGCTGCGCTGGGCAGAGCGCTGTCGGATTCGACACCAAGCGCTCAGCGAGGAGCGCAGTCATCGCCCGCCACAGGCCCTTTTCGGCATCGTGCAGGGCAGCGTATACCCGGACTTACGCCAGCGGTGCGCAGGCGCACTCGTCGACATGGACTTCCCCGGCTACGCCATTGGCGGCCTGGCCGTAGGCGAACCGCGTGAAGAGATGATTGACGTTATCCGCTCGACGACACCGGACTTACCCGCGCATAAACCGCGCTATCTGATGGGCGTTGGCCTACCGCACGACTTGGTCGAGGCCGTGGGACACGGCGTCGATATGTTTGACTGCGTAGTGCCCACGCGCAACGCGCGCAACGGCACTGCTTTCACGCGCAGTGGGCGCCTGCGCCTAAAGAACGCACAGCACGCCGAGGACAATGCACCCATCGAAGAGGGATGTGCCTGCAAGACATGCACGAACTACAGCCGAGCCTACCTACGCCACCTTTTTCAAACAGGTGAATTCCTGGGCTTGCACCTGGCGACGTTTCACAACATCTTCTTTTTCCAACAGTTCATGCGAGAAGCGCGTCAGGCCATTATTGAGGGTCATTTTGCCCAGTGGCAGCGCGACTTTCTCGCCGGCTATCGCGACCGATGAGTCGTGCGGGCAAACGAGTGCCACCTTTTGTGGACTTGGCGCGCGACCCACTTTCGTTTTCTTTAGTGTATACCGAAGCTTTGCCACCGGGCAAAATCCATGGGAGCCCTACATGAAGTGTCAGATTGGACTATACAGCGAAGTGGATGCAGCCGTAGATCAATTTTCGGCCTTGGTAGATCTCGAGTGCACTGATTCCGCACGCGACTTGCTCAACTCGCTCACACCTTTCATAAAGGAATTCCACTGCGCGCACGGCATGGACGATACGCAAACGCTCGCGGCGTGGCTGCCCTGGCACCTGATTGAAGTAGGGAGAGAATCCTTTGACGATTTGAGCTCCATCGGCATCAGCCGGCAGATCAATGCCCACATAGACTTCTTTGTCAAGCTCTCTCCCGGCCTAGTCGAAGTATTCCGCATTGACGAGCTGCTCGAGTGGCATGCACTTGCTCAGGTTGAAATCACCTGTGAATCGGTCGATGTCTCGGCCTATGAAATCGAGCCGGGCGCCGCCAGCGATCGCAGCTAGCTCCTCCGTTATCTAATATATAGACACAGAGAAAAGGCCTCCCCTGCACGGGGAGGCCTTTTTTCGTGCGGATAGATCCGCGTTTTACACCGAGCCGTCACACTCGGCGCATACGAGCGCAAAACGCCGACCGCCGTCGCCGCTTAACTCCATCTCAAAGTCTTTTTTCACCGCCGTATTTGTCGCGCTACAAGTGACGACCCGCGCAAAATAGTTATATTGTTAAGTCTACTCCACCATGCCTTGCGTCTACAAAAGAAGAAAGGACTTACCGTGTTCGATCTCATCACTTCGGCCCACGCCATGGGCGCACCACCTGCCGACGGGGGTAGCGCCAATCCCATTGCCTCTCTGCTGCCCTTTGCCATCATGTTTGTCGTGCTCTATCTGCTTATACTGCGTCCGCAGATGAAAAAGCAGAAAGAGCAGCAGCGCATGATCGACGAATTGGAAAAAGGCGATCAGATCGTCACCAGCGGCGGTATTCACGGCATTATTCAAAACATCAAAGACGACGTGCTGGTCGTGAAGATTGCCGAAAATGTGAAGATTGAAGTCTCACGCGCCGCCGTTTCACGCGTTAAGAACAAGGACGACGACGCGAAGTGAGGGTCGTATTTATGGGCACGCCAGATTTTGCCGTGCCCACCTTGGAACGCCTAGCCGATAGCCGCCATACGGTGCTGGCCGCCGTAACCAATCCCGACCGACCCAAAGGACGCGGACGCAAGCTAGCCGCGCCGCCCGTCAAAGAGAGCGCGCTAGCGCTGGACATTCCCGTTATCCAGCCCAACTCCGTCGATGACGCGCAGCTGCAGGCCGAACTCACCGCGCTCGCACCCGACCTATTTGTCGTCGTCGCTTTCTCCATTTTGCCCAAGGCACTGCTTGCCGTCCCGCGCATCGGCTCGGTCAACCTGCACCCTTCACTCCTACCGGCTTATAGAGGCGCCGCCCCGATTGTGTGGGCCGTTGCCAACGGTGAACGGGAAACGGGCATCAGCACGTTCCTGCTCAATCCACGCGTCGACGCAGGCGATATTCTCGTGCAGCGCCGCGTGGCCATCGAACCGGACGAGACGGCCGGGGAACTCGAGACGCGCCTGTGTCCCCTCGGCGCCGATATGGTGTTGGAGACCGTCGACGGCTTGGAAAGCGGATCGTTAAAGCCCCTGCCCCAGAACCGTCGCGGCGTCACCCGCGCACCCAAGCTGAGCAAAGAGGAAGGACGGATCGACTGGTCCCAATCAGCCGTTTCAATCAACAACCGCATCCGCGGCTTTAATCCCTTTCCCGGTGCGTTTACCACGCTTGCCGGACAGCCGCTTAAAGTGCATCGCGCACGGCCCATTGAGGGCACGGGCACGCCCGGCCAGATCATCCAAGCCGATGCCCGCAGCGGCCTGCACGTGGCCTGCGGGCAAGGCGCGCTCAGCCTAGAATCTGTCCAACCGTCTGGCAAGGCGCCTATGGAAACGGGCGCGTTTCTGCTGGGAAACCCAATCGCCGCAGGCGCTCTCCTCGGCGACTAAGGCCAGAGTCCTTCTTGTACGCGCGCAGCCTGCTCATTGCCCTCTTAGGCCTATTTCTATCGTCAGCGCAGGCACGGGCACAGCCCGCAAACGGTGTGCCTAGCGTGGAAACGCGCAGCGATAGCCTAGTACCGCGTGCGGCTCTGCTCCGCTCAGCAATACTACCCGGCTGGGGACAGCACTACAACGGCAAGCCCTACAAAGCGCTCTTTTTTGCCGGCGCCAGTGCGACGCTCTTTTCCATGGCGGCAGCCGAACAGAGAGCCCTCGACGATGCGCGTAGTCCACAGGAGCACGAAGATCGCATCGCCCGACGCAATACGCGCATTCTCTTTTTTGCCCTATCGGCAACTCTGGCCAGCATTGACGCCTACGTCGATGCACACCTAGCTCATTTTGCCGACCGATGGGACGTGCACGCGGGACCCGATGGGAGTAGATTCACCCTGTATATCGACTTACCCAGCAAGGAGAATTGATATGCTCAGCAGCGAAGAAATCGTCTACTTTCGCGAGGAAGGCTACCTCGTATTTGAGCGCCTGATCAACGGCCCAGCGCTGGCACACTATCTATCTGTGTTCGACGAACTCGTCGAACGCAGCCGCCACATGAGCGAGTCGGCACACTCTTTTTCGCTTGAATTAGACGGCGATGAAAATCCTATCCCCGGCATGCTACACAAGGTGCAGGGCGTTTGCGTAGTCGAACCGCGCATTCTATCGCTGGCCAAAGAAGCGGCTATCCTCGACCGAGTCGAAGCGCTGCTCGGACCCGATATCGACGTATTCGGCACCAAGTTTTTTCCCAAGCTCGCGGGCGGAGGCACGTCCACGCACTGGCACCAAGACAACTTTTACTTTGGCACCGATTCGCCCGACGTCCTCTCCTGCGGCATTTATCTACAGGATGCCGATGCGGAAAACGGCTGCCTGCAGGTCGTTCCTGGCAGTCACCGCAGCGGACAGATCGCCGAACACCAGCGCGATACGAGCACGCACGGTTCTTGGACACGCATCGACGAGCAACGGGCCGTATCGCTACCCGTGCCCGCCGGCACCGTAGTGCTCTTTTCGGCCAATTTACTGCACGGCACGGCGGACAACGCGAGCGAGCGCACGCGCTACAGCACGGCCTGGCACTACGTGCCCGGTGCGCTCGACTTGGCCAACTTCCCGCGCGGCGACTATGAAGACCGACACACGGTGCGCGGGCAGTAGTTCAACATTGTATTCCTATTTTCTGGACAGGCACGAATGAAAAAATGCATAGGGCTGGTAGCCCATGATAACTGCAAGAGCGACCTAATTGGTTGGGTTAGCTACAACTGGCACACGCTGGCCAAACACAAGCTCGTCTGCACGGGCACGACGGGCCAGTTGGTTGAGGAAACCCTGCGCGAAAAGAGCGCCCAATCGCTCGATCTTCACAAGCTGAAATCTGGGCCCCTAGGCGGCGATCAGCAGCTGGGCGCCATGATCAGCGAAGGGGAAGTAGACGTATTGATCTTTCTGTGGGATCCCATCAGCGTCCAGCCACACGACGTCGACGTCAAAGCCCTCTTGCGCATTGCCGTCCTTTACAACGTGCCCACGGCGTGTAACCGCGCCACGGCAGACTTTGTCATTTCTTCTACCCTCCTAGAAAAACCCTACACACCGAAGGATAACAAAGAGCGCATCCAGACTTATCTAAAGAGAGAATTGCCCCTGTAATTCGTCACCATTCTTCTAATAAAGTCCGACCCAAAGAGGAAAACGCTATGCATAGCCATTCCGTTAAGCACATGAGCGGCCTCTACAAGGTCCTCGCCATCGGCCTTTTCGTCGCCCACACTACCGCAGATGGCAAAGCACCGATCATCAATCCGGGGGCACCGGGCCAGCCCGGGCGCACGCTCAGCGCAGAGCAGGCGACCCGACTGGCCAACACGAGCCATTCGCGCGACGATATACGCTTTGTGCAGGACATGATCCCCCACCACGGACAGGCTCTCGAGATGGCTGCTCTGGTAGCCGATCGCACCAACCGCTCCGAGCTTATCGATATCGCTGGACGCATCAACTCATCGCAGGCGGACGAGATTGAGTTTATGGAGGACTGGCTAGCTGAGCGCAACGGAGTCCAACAGAGTTCGCACGGACACCACGGACACACCCATAGGTCGCACGCCGAGATGGGCATGGCGACCCCCGAACAGATGGCCGCGCTGGCCGCATCAGAGGGCGCCGAGTTTGACCGCCTCTTTCTCACCCTAATGATTCGCCATCACGAAGGGGCCGTCGATATGGTTGATGATCTACTCGATCAACCCGGCTCGGCCTACGATCCGATTCTCTTTGAATTTACCTCCGACATAACCAACGATCAGACGGCGGAAATCGAGCGCATGAGCGCCCTCTTGGCTACGCTTTCAACGGACCCTCGCGTCGGCCTGGGCGCCGGCTTTGACGACGCAGAACAGGTCTTACTCAACCTGCGGCTAGTCGCCTCTCTGCCTAAACCCGTTGGCTTTTTTGACCCGCAAAACCCGGCTGGACTTCCGCCGAAAAAGCCCGATGAGAAAGATGCCGATAGCACCGCAGCAGCCGTGAGCGATAGCACCCACCTGCACGTAGCCGCTGCCGATTCAGCCGGAGCGGACAGCACCGCAAACAAAGAGGAAGACGAGGAAAACCGCTCTCCTCTGCTGAGCTTTTCCAATACAGATATGGCCTTTGACGGCGACGTGCTGGCCGTGGGCAGCTATCACGGCTTCAACCTGTACAAGCTGGAGAAGGACGGCACGCCGAAGCTCATTAGCTCCATTGTCTGCCCGGGCGGCCAGGGCGACGTCTCCATTGTCGGCGACCTGCTGCTGATGTCCGTCGAACAGACGCGTGGGCGCATAGACTGCGGACTCGAGGGAGTAGGCCAAGACGTCAGCCAGGAGCGCTTTCGCGGCCTGCGCATCTTCGACATCAGCAATCTAAAAAAACCCAAACAGGTTGGGGCCGTACAGACCTGTCGCGGCTCACATACCCACTCGGTCGTCTCAGGCCCCGAGCCGGACGGCAAGCTCATCGTCTATAACTCGGGCACTTCTTCCATTCGCGACGAAGAGGAGCTAGCCGGCTGCGTCGACGGCACGCCGGGCGACGACCGCACGGCGCTTTTCCGCATCGACATCATCGAGATTCCCGTGGAAGACCCGTCGCAGGCGCGCATCGTGGCGAGTCCGGCCGTCTTTGCCGATCCGGAAACGGGCAACCTAGCCGGCCTGTGGCGCGGCGGCGATCACGGAGACGATACGCAAAGGACGCGGCGCACCGACCAGTGCCACGACATCACCGTATTTCCCGAGCGCAACATAGCCGCCGGCGCGTGTTCGGGGAACGGGATCCTCTTCGATATTTCCGACCCGCTCAATCCGCAGCGCATGGATGCCACGGTCGATGCCGGCTTCGCCTACTGGCACTCGGCCACGTTCAACAACGACGGCACCAAGGTCATCTTCACCGACGAATGGGGTGGAGGCAGCCGACCGCGCTGCCGCGCCCACGATCCGCTCGACTGGGGTGCCGATGCCATATACGATATCGTCGACGGCCAGCTCGAGTTCCGCAGCTACTTCAAGATGCCGGCCCCGCAGACCGAAGAAGAGAACTGCGTGGCGCACAACGGTTCGATCGTGCCGGTGCCGGGGCGCGACCTATTTGTTCAGTCGTGGTACCAGGGTGGCCTGTCTCTGGTCGATTTCACCGACTCGGCCAATCCCGTTGAGATCGGCTACTTTGATCGCGGCCCCATCGACGAGGAGACGCTTGTTACGGGCGGGTTTTGGTCTTCTTACTGGTACGGCGGTCGAATCTATGCCACCGAAATTGTGCGCGGGCTAGACGTGCTGGCGCTAGCCACCAGCGAGCACATGTCGCAAGCGGAAATCGATGCAGCCCACTCGGCCGAATACAGCAAGGGCTTCAATCCGCAGCAGCAGTTTGCCGTCACCTGGCCCGACGAGCCCACGGTAGCGCAGGCGTACGTCGACCAGCTCGGACGCAGTCAGGCGCTCAGTTCCGAAACGATCTCGGCGCTAACAGACGCGCTCCAGCGCGCCGAGAAGCGCCTGAGCAAATGGCGCAAGCGCGACCGTGCACTTGCCGATGAATTGGCCGGACTCGCCCAAGCGATGGCAGACGACAGCGGCTCTGCACAGCATGGGCAATTGACCCTACTGCTAGACCAACTAGCGGCCCGTCTGCGCTGAGGTGAGCAAACACATGGATCAAGTGACGTTCCGCTTGCCGGCCTATCCGCGGGGTTTTCACCTGGTGACCCACCACGTCGAAGCCGCCCTGCCGCCCCTGCCTGTAACGGGCCTGCTACACCTCTTTATTCAGCATACGTCGGCCGGTCTCACGCTCAACGAGAACGCCGACCCCACGGTGCGCAGCGACTTTGCCGCCAGCTTCGATGCGCTGGTGCGCGAAAACGAGCCCTATTACAGGCATACGCTCGAAGGGTCGGATGATATGCCCGCGCATATAAAGGCATCGCTCGTAGGTAGCTCCGTCAGCGTGCCGATCGTGCAGGGCCAGCTAGGTCTGGGCACGTGGCAGGGTATCTATCTGTGTGAATTTCGCAACCGGGGGGGTGCCCGCAGCCTCGTTGCAACGATCGTGGATTGAGCAGGAGAAGGGAGTAACGCCCATGGGCGGATCAGATCTACCCGAACACGTGCGGGCCAATCGTCACTACTGGGACGGCATGGCCGACCAGTGGGTCGCCGCGGGAGAGCGTCTTTGGGCGTCCGAACCACAGTGGGGTCAGTGGGGCGTGTCCAACGCAGAGGCACCGCTGCTGCCCGACAGCCTCTCTGGACAACGCGCGATTGAACTGGGCTGCGGAACGGGCTACGTCTCGGCGTGGATGGTCCGACGCGGCGCCATCGTCAGCGCCGTCGATAACTCGGCCAACCAGCTTGCGACCTGTCGCCGCCTGCAGGGCGAGCACGGCCTCGATTTTGAAACGCTCCACGGCAATGCCGAGACGCTGCCCTTTGCCGACGAGTGCTTTGACTTTGCCATAAGCGAATACGGCGCGGCCATCTGGGCCGACCCCTACCGCTGGATTCCCGAGTCACATCGCCTGCTGCAACCGGGCGGACGACTGGTGTTCTTGGGCAATAGCCCTCTGCAGATGCTCTGCGTGCCGGCCGACGGCTCTGAGACTACGTCTCGGTTGGAACGCTCGTACTTCGGCATGCACCGCTTTGACTGGCGCACGGTCGAAGTCGATCCAGGCGGCGTAGAGTTCAACCTAACGATCTCCGCGTGGATTCAGCTGTTTTCGCAAACGGGCTTTATCGTTGAGAATTATTTAGAGCTAACCGCTCCAAGCGATGCGCAGGGTTCACCCTTTGGCGTCTCTGCCGAATGGGCCCGCAGCTACCCCAGCGAGCAGGTCTGGATGCTGCGCAAACAGGCGTAGGACACGGCTCAGTTCTGCGCGCCGCGAACAGACGACGGGCTCACAAACGACAGGACGGTATCCCAGAGCGAAACGCGCGCCTGCGGCACGTCTTGCACGGGTTTACGCGCTCTCTTTTTTGTCTTGCGAGACTTGGAACGCCGCGCGGGCTTGGCATCGTGAAGGGGCTCCGCATTCAGCAAGGGACTGGTCTCCGCGTCTTCCTCACCAGCCTCAGACGGCAAAAGCGCAAGCTTACCGCGCGTGCTAAACCACAGCATCAATATCATAGCAGAGCCAAACCAATCCCTGACCAGTGCCACCACTTCCTGCCCTCCCATCTGCCGTACCAGGAGCTGAAGCTCTAGCAGGATGAGCACAGATTGCAATAGACTCGTCAGCAACGCGGCGACGGCCGTCCCCAAAAGACGCCAGCGCAACGAACGACCAGAGCTAGCGGCAAAGAGGGCCGCTGCCGCAATGATATCCGGACACGCTACCCCCTGTCCGACAGGCTGCCCAGAGCGCAGATAGATTGGAATATCCGTAAGCTGCAGCCCGAACTGCACTCCGCTCAGGAGAAACTCCATATAGAAGTCCGAGACGTAGGTCCATCCCATCAGCAGCAGGGCGCCAGACAGCAGGAACTCGCAGATAAATCTACCTCGGTAGTGCATCACGCCCCCTTTTCTACCGAAGAGGCGTCTGCCGTTTCCGATACTCTGCGAATCCAATCGGTCCACAGCATCATCACAAACCCGAGGTTGAGTATGACCATAAAATAGAGATGGAAAAACTGCAGCAAGTCAGGTAACGTCAGCGCGATCGCCCCCAGGATTACCAGGCGAAGCGTGCCGTAGGCGAAAAAGGCGGGCAACCCGAGTAGAGCGCCGCGGAGCTTGTGTTCCCAATCGGCCGGATAGGCTATCAGCGCAGCCAAGTAGATGAAGAACGCCGAAATGCCGCTACACTGATGTTCGACGTGAAAGACGAAGCGTCCGATCTCGATAACGGTGAATTCGTGCTGGTCTACCGGATCGTACGCGGCGACCGTTGCACCAAAGAGATCAATCAGCGACGCCGCAGTCCAAGAGATTGGCCAGAGATACAGGTCGCTGAACCAAGGTTTCCACTGGAGAAAAATTCCCATTAGCGTCGCCAGTCCCAAGCAGAATAGCAGGCAGAATCGGACCCTTATGTCCATCCCGTCCGATCCGCTCCCTCTATTCGTGGAAACAGGCTTTTCACCGGGTTTTTTTGTCGATTTTCCCTTAGACATATATAGTCTATCGGCCTATTGAGCAATTTCTCCACCAAAAAAGAGGCATCAAAATATCCGTCCAAAAAACGCGGGGCAACGGCCAGATCGTTGAGGATATATATCCCTGATAATCACTTTTAAAACGTTTGTAATTAAAATATCCGCTTTGATTTAAGTATATCTCTTGCAACGCTTTACATTTTTCCAATAAATAATAAAATTCGATTGCATAAAAAAGCGAGCATACCGATATTTCGCGTAAACACGGGCTCGAATCCATGCCCACTGAGCCTTCTACCCCGTCTCTAAAAACGCGCGCTGGTGGCCTATTCTCTGTCTCTCTATAATCCTTCGCATCAAAAACGCGTCTGAGCAGTAAATGTCTATCGCGACGTGCTTCTTTTTTTCGGGGGCGGCAGCCCTGGTTTACCAAACCGCTTGGGTGCGGCAATTTGCGGTCGTATTTGGCACTTCGGACACGGCCGTGGCCGCCGTTTTATCCGCCTATATGGGCAGCCTAGCGCTGGGCTGCTGGCTAGCTGAGCGCCACCTTATAAATCGACCTAACCCCCTGTTTATATATGCTTTATTGGAGATAGGAATCGCAGTAGGTGCCCTGCTTGTCTCCTCTTTACAAGGCGCTACTGCAGCCGTATACGTGGGATTTTTTGGCCATCAGCCTATCCTACCAGCAGCGAGCAGCGCGTTGGCGACCTACCAGTGGATCACAACCGTTGCCGTGCTGGCATTTCCCGTCGGCTGCATGGGAGCGACCTGGCCCGTTATCGTGCGCCACGTCGTACAAACCGACGCATCCATCGGCCCAAAAACCGGACTGTTTTACGCCCTCAACACGGCCGGCGCCGTAGTGGGCACCCTGTCTACCGCCTATGTAATACTGCCCAACCTGGGCTTGCAGAGCACGATATGGCTAGCCGCCGCGATCAACGGAGCCGTGTGCCTGATCGCCCTGTCGCTCCACAAACGGACCGAAGCGCCCGTCAATCCATCCGACCCCGTGCAGCAGCAGCCGGACCGTTCCACTGGCCGCACGCAGCTCATTGTCCTGCTCGTCGCGCTATCCGGATTGATCTCCTTCTTTTTCGAAGTATTCTGGACGCGCCTGCTCAGTCCGACGATGGGAGGCACCATCGCGGCTTTTGCTACCATGCTCGCCGCATTTCTATCGGGCCTGACGGTAGGCGGCGCGTTGGCGGGCCGACTGGGCGCGCGGGCGCGGCGCGCGGCACCCGGCCTTGCCGCCGCACTAGGCGGCACGGCGCTGTTCACCTTGGCAAGCTATGAGATCCTCTGCGCCCTCTCCTTTGATCATCTGGAGCCCGCCACGCAAACGGCGGTGGCCCTAGCGGCGCTCTTTCCCTCCGCCGTCTGTATAGGCGCCACGTTTCCCCTGGCCGTGCGCGCCTATGCCCAGACGGCCCGAGAGGCTGCCCACGCCACCGCGCAGCTCTTTACGTGGAATACGATCGGCGCCATCGCCGGCAGCCTGCTCGCCGGGTTCTACCTGCTGCCGCAGTTCGGTTTCGCCACCGCACTCCGCTGGGCCATTTCTCTGAGCTTGGTGCTCATGCTCATCGCGCTCTGGCGACTGTGCTCTCTGCCTGCCCTGTATACGCGGTGCGCGCTTTTAGCAACCTGTCTAGCCGTAGCCATCTACACGCCTTCGACGCCCACCGCTCTGCTCAACGCCTCAGCTATTGCCCGTCCCGCAGAAGGGGAAATCCTTTTTTCACGCGTCGGCAAAGCGGCCAACGTGCTGCTCTACGCGTCAAAGGGGTCGTTTTACCTGCGCACAAATGGCCTGCCCGAAGCCAGCGTTCGCATGGCCAACAGCCCTCCGGGCGCGCACAGCACGCGCTGGCTTATGGCCCTGCCCCTCATCGCACGACCCGACGCGCGTTCAGGCCTCGTGGTCGGCTGGGGCGGCGGCGTCCTTCTCGAAGATCTTCCCCCAACCCTGCGCAGCGTAGACGTAGCCGAACTGGAGCCGGAAGTCATCGAGGCCAATCGGCACATCGCCGACGCGCGACACAGCAATCCGTTGGACGATCCGCGCATACGCATCGTGCTAAACGACGCGCGCGGCGCACTCGCGCTGTCCGACAAGCGCTACGATCTAATCGTGTCGCAGCCCTCTCACCCGTGGACAGCCGGCGCATCCCATCTGTATACGAGTGAATTTGTCGAAATGGCCAAGGGGCACCTCGAACCCGAGGGCGTATTTGTCCAGTGGATTGGAACGCCTTTTGTCGACTTGGAGCTGATGCGGGCGCTCTGCGCAACGCTCTTGGAGCACTTTAGCTATCTGCGCGTATACCAACCCTCTCGCGGCATGTTTATCCTCTTGGCTTCAGATTCCTCCCTGCAGCTGGAACAGCACGTCCATAACCGTGCGTCACAGCCC
>CALDFW010000027.1 GCA_937942165.1 uncultured bacterium
GCGCGCTTGCGGTCAAAAAACCAGGGACAGCGCCGCCCCATGGCCGCGCGATTGACGGCGTCGTAAATCGAACCCGTGGTCGAACAAGAGAACTGGGGGTACATGGGAAAGACGAGAATGCGCTCGATGCCCTGCTCGGCAAATTGTCGCATGGCCGCATCGATACTAGGCTCGCCGTAGCGCATGCCGAGAATGACCTCATACGCATCGCCGAGTCGTTCCTGCAGGCCCTTTGTTTGCGCCTTTGAGTAGAGCATGAGAGGAGATCCCTCTTCCGTCCAGACCTTGGCATAGAGCGCGGCCGAGCGCCTGGGTCGAAACGTCAGCACAATGCCGTATAGGATGGGATACCATTTCAAGGGGTGGAGGTCGACAACGCGTGGATCGGAAAGGAACTCGCGCAAATAAGGTCGCAGCGCTGATGCGGTAGGGGCTTTGGGCGTGCCTAATTGGGCGACGAGCACGCCCACCTTAGAAGAAGTCTGAGCCATTGGGAAGAAATCCAGATTGATCGAGTGGATGGGGCTGGTTATGTTAAATCGCCTTGAATATACCGTATATCCACGCACAGACCAGTCTCTTTGCACGGGGGGAATCTGCTATGCGGAGTATCTTTGTTGGTGTAGAATACGCGGGAAAGTCGACGCTGATAGATTTGTTGGGTGATTATTACCGACAGCGCAAAGTGCGCATTCACGGAGACGATCACTTTACCATCCCGGACTCGACGCTCAGCGCACCGTCGCGCGAGATTATGGTAGGTCTTCCCGAAGACATTAAAGAGCGCATGCAGCGCATGCAGATCCACTACCACGTCGATATCATAAAAAAGTACGCCTGTCCGCTGATCGCCGGATGGCATATCGAAGAAGCGATCTATGCCGACTTTTACGGGGACGATCCGGACAGTCCCTACTACAAGCGATACGCCTATCAGTTTCAGCGCCTTTACGAGTCCCAGGTGCTCGAAGCGCACCTGCCCGATATCGTCATGTTTCACGTCACGGCAAGCGACGAGGAAATCGCGCGGCGCATGCGTGAAAATCCCCACGAGTATCCCATTGTGCGCGAAGGGGATATCGCTGAGATCAAGCGACGCTTTGATCGAGAGATTGAACAGTCTCTCTTCACGCATGCACACCGCACGGTTGTCCTCGATACGACGGGGAAGACGCCGCAGGAATCGTTTGACGAACTGCTCGCGCTGTCCGAACCGCTCGTGACGATGGGCGAAGTTGCGCTGCGCAATATGGAGGTTCCACAGGGAGAATACGAAGTGAAATACGTCAACGGCGTGCGCCAGATGATTCCGAATCCCTAATGGTTTTGCGTTGCTACTTGGGCTGTGCGCTGTGGCTATCCATCGCGCTCAGTTCAGGCGCGCACGCCGCTTCTGACTGGCAGCTGCTGCGCGAAGACGTGCAGCGGCTCTGTGATCCCGCGTCGATTGCCTGGGGCGGTGCCGCACTTGGCGCTGCGCTCTTAGCCCGTCCGTTTGATGCGGACGTGCAGGGACCGTTTAACAATGCGCAGGCTGAGCCGCTGCTCGACGTGGGCAATCGGTATTTTGACTCGGTACACGTTCTGCCGGCCGCCGCTATCTTACGCATAGCGGCACGCCGTTGGGGCTCTGAAGAGGAGGACGATGCCTCTTCCCATCTTCTGCGCGCGCTCGTGCTGGCCAATGGAATGGTTGCGCCGTTAAAGGTCGGCGTTGGCCGCGCGCGGCCTGACAAGAGCAATCGCCTTTCATTCCCGTCTGGACACTCTGCCAACGCCTTTGCACTCGCTTCGGTGCTGGGTCATCACGGCGGAAAGTACGCAGCCGTAACAGCGTATGCCGTGGCCTCGTTCGTGCCCATGGCTCGCATTCACGCACGGCATCACTATCTGTCCGACGTAGTTGCCGGAGCCGGCCTTGGGGTTTTGGCCGGCTGGATCAGCGGCCGCCCACGGAAGCCCGTTGCCTTGTCCGTATCTCCCATGCTCGCGGACGGGGGATGGGGAATGCGCGTGCGCTGGCTACGCTAAGTTGACAGAGCGCACGGACCGGAAATATTCTATCTTCTAATGAGGCTTTATCTACAGATTCGTATCCCATTGGTTTTGGAGCCGGACGGCATTGAAACAGACGATCCATACGCTGCGAGCGCAGAGTAGTTCAATCTACCGCTTTTTGCTCGTGCTGCTCTTGGCGTACGGCAGCGGAGCTTCGGCGCTCTGTAGCCCGTGTGCTGCGCCACAGGTTATGGCGTGCAAGGCGGGCGCTGACGCGTCCTTGCGCTCGGACTGCTGCTGCGGAGCTGCCGTCTGTGGAGCGCTAGAGCAGCAGCCTCCATCCAATCCCGCTGTAGAGATTTACCCCAAGTTCTTGTCTGCACTGCCTGCGGTGCAGAACGATAGTGCCGTGGCGGCTCACTCTTTGCCGCCTCTGGCTGCGCCTACCGCAGATCCCGTCCCACCTCCTCTGTTTCAACTCTACTGCTCGTTTCTCATTTGAACTAGCGCTGTACGCATCGGATTGTTCTATCGCGTTGGGGCCCTGTGGTCTCAATGTTTGAGGCCTAGTCTATAAAAATGGGAATCGGTGTATGATTGCGTTAATGCGTGTAGTATCCCTCTTGGTTTTTTCTCTCAGTGCCGTCTCTGCACAGGACAGCGTGCTCGAAATATGGCAGCGCGAACAGGTGCGTGGCGCAGGACGCTCTGCGCTTCGTCCGTTGGTCAACCTGCAAGATTACGTGCACTACGCCCAGCTATACAACTCAGATATCGAAGCGGCCTTGTGGGGCTGGAAGGCTGCCATTGACGATGTGAAAACGGCGCGTTCATGGTCAGATCCGCACGTTGCTCTAGGTCACTTTCTGCGGCCAATAGAAACGCGCGATGGTCCCCAGCAGCAGCGCTTCAGCGTTGCCCAGGCGATCCCTTGGCCCAGCGAGCTGGATGCACGAAGTCGAGTGGCATTGGCCGTTGCCGATGCAGAGCGATGGCGCTATGAAGAGCGTCGCGCCGACGTGGCTGTCAGAGTGATAGAGGCTTATCTGGACTGCTACTACTTAGAGCGGGCAATTGAGATTACAGAGCGCAGCATGCAGCTGGTCGAATACGTAGAAGAAGTCCTCCGGATGCGCTATCGCAGCGGGGAACAGGAGCACGGTGATTTGATGAGCGTGCAGGTTGAGCTCGGCCGAATGGAGGACCAGATCAGTTCGCTGCGCGATGGACGCATGCCTGCAGCCTCTTTGCTCAATGCGCTGATCGGCCGCCCGCACGATGCGGCATTCGCAGCGTTGGATACGCCGATGGTTGCACAGCTAGAGATCGATTCTCTGCGCGTTTGGGCCCTGCGCGACAGTCCGCATATGCAGATGCTGCGCGCTGCTCTGGGACAGGCCCAGGGCGTGCTCGAGCTGTCCGAAAAGGAACGCTACCCGGACTTGACGGTGGGCCTTGACTATGTGCGAACGGGTGAACGGGCAGCGGCAGGTAGCGCTAGCGGCCGGGATCCGCTGGTCGTAATGGCGACGGTTAAACTGCCCGTCTGGCGCGATAAATATCGCGGGCGAGAAGATGCGGCTATATCGCGCTACCAGGCGGCGCGTTCGGCCCTACTGGACGGTGAGCGCGGGCTGCTGGCTGAGTTAGAGGGCGCACTTTTTGGCCGGCGCGAGAGTATGCGCAAAATGGCCTTGTACGGAGGCGATTTATTGGCCAAGGCCGAGCAGGCCTTTAGCGTGACGCAGCAGTCCTTTACAGCGGGACGCAGCGGTTTCCTTGAGTTGATGAGTGCCCAGCGCACGCTGCTAGAATTTCAGCTCGCCCACGAGAGGGCAAGCGTTGAGCGTATGCGACACGAAGCGCATATACAGCGCTTGGCCGGGCGGCGTATGCCCAGTCGCAGCGTTATAGAGAGGGAGTTATCGCGCCATGATAGGTAGAGTGAAGATCGTCCTAATAAGCGTAGTGGCACTGTCGATCGGATGGTGGTTTGGCAGTCGATTTGGTTCGGCTGAAGACGAACGGTATGACGCGGAAATCAAAACGGAGACAGAAGCACAGGCGTGGACGTGCTCAATGCATCCACACATACGCCAACCGGAACGGGGTCTGTGTCCGGTCTGTGCCATGGAACTGATTCCCGTTGAGACGGAGTCTCTCCGCGCTTCCGGTCCGCGCGAGTTGGCCCTTTCGGAGGAGGCAATAAGGCTAGCGGAGGTGCAAACGGCGGTCGTAGAGCGCCGTTTTGCGGACGTAGAGACGCGGATGGTTGGAAAAGTTGCAATTGATGAAACGAGGCTACGCGATATCACCGCACGCGTTCCGGGACGCATTGATCGCCTTTACGTCGACTATACGGGAGTGCACATACATCGGGGTGATCACATGGTCTCAATCTATAGCCCCGAACTGCTCTCGGCGCAGGAGGAGCTAGTGCAGGCTCTGCGTGCACTGGAGAAGTTAGAAGACCGCTCTGCTTCCTCGCTGAAGCAAACGGCTGCGCTGACCGTAGAGTCTGCCCGGCAGAAACTGAGCCTCTGGGGTTTGACCTCTGAACAGATTCGTCGAATCGAAACAGAGCGCACGCCGTCAGATCATCTCACGATATACGCGCCGGAAAGTGGGGTCGTCGTGAAGCGCCATATCGGACAGGGAGCCTACGTGCAGACGGGCGAACGGATTTATACGACGGCCGACCTATCGCATCTCTGGCTGAAGCTCGAAGTATATGAATCGGACCTGCCCTGGATCCAGTATGGGCAATCAGTGGAGTTTAGAGCTGAGGCGCTGCCGGGCGAACGATTCGCAGGCCGGATCTCATTTATACATCCCTTGCTCGATGAGAAAACGCGTACGGTGGGCGTGCGAGTGAACGTGGATAATGCCGACGGTCGCCTAAAGCCGGGCATGTTGGTTCGCGCCGTCGTGCGCTCGCAGACGGCAGCCAATGGGAGCTTGGCCAACGCTTCGCTGGCGGGTAAGTGGATTAGTCCAATGCATCCGGAAATTGTAAAGGAACAGGCCGGTCTGTGCGACGTGTGCGGTATGGCACTCGTGCCCGCTGATTCGCTGGGCTACGTCGGTCCGCCAAGTGACTCGCTAGCTGCGCCGCTCCTAGTACCTGCCTCTGCGCCGCTGCTGACCGGCAAGCGTGCCATTGTCTATGTGGCGATGTCCGGTAAAGCGGGCCACTATGAAGGTCGCGAAGTCGAATTAGGTCCGCGTGCAGGGGACTATTATATCGTCCGTTCTGGTTTGCGCGCGGGAGAGCGCGTCGTCGTGCATGGAGCATTCAAAATAGACAGCGCCCTGCAAATTCAGGCCCAACCCAGTATGATGAGTGCGGTCGAGGTCGAAGAGAACGTTGCAGCGAGAACTGCTCTATTTGAAGAGGCGCCTCTGAGAGATCTTTTACTTGCCTATCTCGCGGTGCAGAAGGGCCTGAGTTCGGATCAGTTGCAAACGGCTATGAACGGTGCTCAAGCGCTGCGCTCTGCGCTGCTGCGATCGGCTCCTATAGACGAGCCGGGTGCGCTGCGAACCGATTGGGAACGCATGGCTCCAGCGCTTGAACAGGCGGTGGACAGATTTGCTGCCGCGCCAGACCTAGCGAGTGCTCGTGCGGCCTTTGTGTCTCTATCAGAGACCGTCTTAGACGCGGTTGAAAGGCTCGGTTTGGAGGTGGAATCTGCGCTGGGTATCTACCACTGTCCTATGGCGTTGGAGGATAGAGGTGCGCGCTGGATACAGCGCGTCGGAGCAGTGGAAAATCCCTACTTTGGTGCATCCATGCTGCGCTGTGGAAGTCTCCAGCGCGCGCTGGTTGCCCGGGGGGAATAGAGTCCTATGCAGCCTGAACAACCGACTCCAAGATCGCGGTTGGACGCCGTGCTCCGCGCCTGCCTGCACAATCGGGTATTCGTCCTGTCCGCGGCAGTTCTTATGGCGCTGTGGGGCATTGCCGTTTCGCCCTTTGATTGGGATATAGACTGGCTGGAGCGCGATCCCGTTCCGGTGGATGCGATACCCGATTTAGGGGAGAATCAGCAAATCGTATTTACCGAATGGACGGGTCGGTCTCCGCAGGATGTCGAGGATCAAATCGGCTATCCGCTGACCGCGGCATTAATGGGCGTTCCTGGCGTTCGCACGGTGCGCAGCTATTCGATGTTTGGTTTCTCAACCGTCTATGTGATCTTCGACGAAGAGGTCGACTTTTATTGGGCTAGGTCGAGGGTCTTAGAAAGAATAAGTAGCTTGCCGCGATATGCGCTCCCGGCCGACACAAAGCCGACGCTCGGACCGGATGCAACGGCCCTAGGTCAGGTTTTCTGGTATACGTTGGAGGGGCGCGACGAACGGGGTCAGCCGACGGGAGGATGGGATTTACACGAACTGCGCAGCATCCAGGACTGGCACGTTCGCTACGCGCTTCTTGGCGCTGAAGGCGTTAGCGAAGTCGCCTCGGTGGGCGGCTTTGTGCAAGAGTATCAGATAGACGTAGATCCAGATGCCATGCGTCTATATGGCGTTTCGATCGAACAAGTCTTTGACGCAGTGCGCATGGCCAATCGCGACGTTGGGGCCCGTACGATTGAAATAAATCGCGTAGAATATGTGATTCGCGGTATCGGTTTCGTCCGATCACTCGCCGATATAGAACAGGCCGTTGTCGTGGCGCGTGACAATGTGCCCGTCTACGTGCGCAACGTGGCTCGCGTTCAGCGAGGGCCCGCCCTGCGCCGCGGTGCTCTGGACAAAGAGGGGGCAGAGGTCGTGGGCGGCGTCGTCGCCGTGCGCTACGGCGAAAACCCACTCAGGGCGATTGAGCACATCCGGAGCAAGATAGCGGAGATTGCTCCGGGCCTGCCCCGAAAGACGCTCGAAGATGGGCGCATTAGTCAGGTGCAGATCGTTCCATTTTACGATCGCACGGATCTTATTCACGAAACGCTGGGTACGCTGAGAGAGGCGCTCAGCGAAGAAGTGTTGGTCACAGTCATTGTCGTCTTGGTCATGCTGATGAACGTGCGCAGTGCTGCGCTCGTCTCCGGTTTACTTCCGCTGGCCGTGCTGCTGTGCTTTATCGCGATGAAAGTGGGCGGCGTCGATGCAAATATCGTGGCGCTATCCGGCATTGCAATCGCCGTCGGCACTATGGTTGATATGGGTATTGTCCTGTGCGAAAACGCGCTCTATAGACTGCGAAAAGCCGACCCGGAAGAAGAGCGCATAGAAGTGGTTTTTCGCGCGGTGCGCGAAGTGGCGGGCGCCGTGCTAACGGCTGTGCTGACGACGGTTATTAGCTTCTTACCCGTCTTTTTTATGCGTGGAGCCGAGGGTAAGCTCTTTAAGCCGCTCGCTTTCACAAAGACCTTTGCTCTACTCGCTGCCGTGGTGGTGTCGCTGAGTCTACTTCCCACGCTGTTTCACCTGTTGATGAACGTGCGTATTTCGTCTGCCCGTTTACGCGGTTTTGTATGCGTCTTTCTGGCGTTGGCAGGCGGTGTTTGGAGTGCGGTTTATGGCGGCTGGGTGGGACTTCTCATAGGCCTTCTTGCCCTCTTACAGCTCGTTCGAGAGAACCTGCGCGCCGAGCATCGCCATACCGTTGACCTAGCGCTGCTTGGCGCGGCTGTCCTAGCTGCGACATGGGTGCTCTCTCAGCGCTGGTTGCCGCTGGGCGTAGAGGGTGGCTCTGCTCATAATTTTATTTTTGTTGCGCTCTTAGTGGGGGGCTTGTTGGTCCTTTTTTCCCTTCTACAGAGAGTTTATCCGCGCTATTTGCGCTGGTGTTTGGCCCATAAGACCCTTTCCCTCCTACCGCCTGTACTGCTCGTGCTGTCGGGCAGTATTGCCTGGTTGGGTTTGGATAGAGTGATCTCCTTTATGCCTCCTGGGGTGACGGCATCTGCTCCCGTCAGGCAGATAAGCGGTCTTTTTCCCGGTTTTGGTAAAGAATTTATGCCCTCGCTGGACGAGGGATCCTTTCTGTGGATGCCCACCACGATGCCGCACGCCTCGATTGGCGAAGCGCTCGACGTGCTCCAGAAGCAGGATCGCGCCATAGCACGCATCCCCGAAGTTGCATCGGCGGTTGGTAAAATCGGGCGTGCAGATACGCCGCTGGATCCCGCCCCCATTTCCATGATCGAGACGATCGTTCAGTATCGTTCAGAGTACGTACTGGACGAGGCTGGTCGCCGGATGCGCTTTGCTTTTGTCGAAGAGGAAGAAGATTTCTTTCGCACGGAATCGGGTGAGCCAGCGCGCGCTCCCGACGGGCTCCCCTATCGCGTGCGCGGTCGCTTTAAGCGCGATGATAACGGCCTACTGATTCGCGATGATGCCGGTCGAGCATTTAGGCAGTGGCGCCCCGCTCTGGATCCGAAGCTCAATCCGGGGAGAGATGCGTGGAAAGGGATAAGGACAGACGATGATATTTGGTCGTCCATAGTGCGCGCTGGGCAAATAGTGGGTTCGACTTCTGCGCCCAAGCTGCAGCCAATCGCTGCGCGAATAGTGATGCTGCAATCGGGCTTACGTGCTCCGATGGGCGTTCAGATAAAAGGCCCTGACCTGGCCTCCATCGAGGCGTTTGCTCTCGAGATCCAACGCGAGCTGAAGCTGGTACCATCGGTAAAACCATCGGCCGTCAACGCCGATCGCACGGTCGGCAAACCCTATCTGGAAATCGAGGTAGATCGAGAGGCGATTGCTCGCTATGGTATTCGAGTCCAGCAGGTCCAAGACGTCATAGAAGTCGCCATAGGAGGCAAACGCATTGCCACGACGATAGAAGGCCGCGAGCGCTATCCTATACGCGTGCGCTACATGCGCGAATTTCGCGATTCCATGGAAGAATTAGAACGCGTGCTGGTGGCCGCTCCCAGCGGGGTGCAGATTCCCCTTGGACAGCTAGCGGATATCCGCTATACGCGAGGTCCTCAAGTCATTAAGGGCGAAGACGGCTTTCTCGTCGGGTATGTGCTCTTTGATCGCGAGACGGGCTGGGCAGAGGTCGATGTAGTAGAACAGTGTCGGCACTATCTAGAGAGGGCTATGTCCGAGGGCCGTTTGGTCGTGCCGCCTGGTATTGGCTACACATTTATTGGCAGCTACCAAAATCAGCTGCGTGCGCAGAAAACGCTAAACGTGGTATTGCCGCTTGCGCTGTGGCTGATTTTTATGGTGCTGTACGGTTTGTTCCGGCGCGTTTCGACGGCTCTTTTGGTCTTTTCGGGCATTGCCGTTGCCTGGGCCGGTGGCTTTGTGTTGATGTGGTTTTACGGTCAGGATTGGTTTTTAAATGTTGCATTTTTCGAAACATCGCTGCGCAGTCTGTTTAACGTTGGCCCCATCAACCTGAGCGTGGCTGTTTGGGTTGGTTTTTTGGCGCTCTTCGGGATTGCCTCAGATAATGGCGTAATTATGGCAACCTATCTCAACCAGGTCTTTGACAGAGAAAAGCCACATTCGGTATCTCAGGTGCGCGCGGCCGCTCTTGCTGCGGGTGTGCGGCGAATACGTCCCTGCCTCATGACCGCTGCTACGACGATTATTGCGCTCATTCCCGTCCTGTCGGCCAGCGGGCGCGGTGCAGATATACTGGTGCCGATGGCGATTCCAACGGTGGGTGGGATGGTGGCCATTGTATTAACCGCACATCTGGTACCCGTTTTGTACTGCGCGCTGGAAGAGTGGAAGCTGCGCAATGTGTCGTAGTATTTGTATATTCGTCGAATAGACGCTTGAGAAGCTTGCCGTTAAAAACGGATATAGGAGAGAATACATGATCAGGACAGAGAGGGTTGGAGCCGTTTTTACGGCGATTCTTTTGCTGTGCAGCATCCTAAGTACTTCAGCAGATGCGCGTTCGTCCCGTTCGAGGCAGGTGCCTAATGGTACCTCCTTGGGGTGCGTAGCGTGCCACGTTAGTTCGGGAGGAGGGGGACCTCGAAACGCATTTGGCCTGCAGATTGAAGCGGATTTTCTCTCGCAGGCGGGTTTTTCAGGGGTTGTCTTGTGGGGACCAGAACTGGCCGCACTCGATGCCGATGGAGACGGAGCGACCAACGGGGAAGAACTGGGTGATCCGGACGGGACGTGGCAGCAGGGCGATGCGAATCCGGAGGGCGAAATATTTTTTCCCTGGGATGCGGAGAGCACGCCTCCGCCCCCTCCTCCGCCC
>CALDFW010000028.1 GCA_937942165.1 uncultured bacterium
GCCTATCCAGCCGTAGTTGCAGACTTCGACCGAGACGGCCGAACGGACCTGTGGAGCGCTGGCAAGTTGGTCTACAACCAGACAGAGGGCGGCCGCTGGGTTCGCATCGCTTTACAGGGACTCAATAGCAACCGACCTGGGATTGGAACAAAGGTCGAAATTAAGACTGAAAACCGCCTTCAGAAACGCGAAGTTCGCGGCAACGGCAACGCCGAAGAAGAGCTGCTATTCGGTCTTGCCGAGAATGATTCTTTAGAGTTTGTTCGCATCCTGTGGCCGGGTGGAGTACGGCAAACCGAGTTAGCTACCGGCGCGAGCCAGCGTCTATCTCTAAAAGAGCTGGATCGCAAAGGCACCTCGTGTCCAATACTCTACGCGTGGGACGGCGAGCAATACCGCTTTGTTACGGACATATTAGGGGGTGGAATAATTGGCTACTTTATCGCTCCAGGCCAGTACTACTACCCAGACAGCGACGAATACGTACCGCTCGAAGCGCTAGCCGCCCAGGACGGTCGCTATACGCTTAAGTTGACAAACCAGCTCGAGGAAATCATTTACATGGACGGCCTCGAACTGGTTGCCGTGGACCATCCCGCCGACGTCACGGTATATCCCAATGAGCGACTGCTAGCCGCTCCGCCCTATCCAGATTTTGCACTCTATCCCCTGTCCGACCTACGTCCTCCTCGCGATGCTAGAGACGGTCAGGGACGGATAATCTTGGACCAATTAACGGAGATCGACGACGTCTGGTATGATGACTTCGGCCTGACCGATATTCACGGATATGCCGAAGAGTATAGCATCACGCTGGACTTGGGCGATTTAAACGGTACTGAGCATCCCGTTTTACTCGCATATGGCTGGGTTGACTACGCCCACTCCAGCTCTAACTGGGCCGCTTCACAGCGCGGACTAACTCTGTCCCCTCCCCGCATCGAAGCGGCCGACGGCCGCGGCGGGTGGCATCTCCTGAGTGCCGATATGGGCCGACCGGCAGGCTTACCCAAGCATATGCTATTTGATCTGAAGGACGCCTTTGAGGCAGAAGATTACCGCATCCGCATAACGACGAACGCAGCTATATACTGGGATCAATTTCTCGTGGGTTCGTCCCGCCAGGTCCCGCTGCAGGTCCAGCGCCTCCGTCCCACTGCTGCCGACCTACGCTGGCGCGGCTATCCAGCCCACACATCGATAAACGGAACCTTCGCCTTCCGCTATCACTACGATAGACTTCACACTGAAGCACCTTGGGGCACACACGCCGGTTCCTACACGCGCTTGGGCCCCGTTACAGAGCTCGTCCAAGCAATAGACGACCGTTTCGCTATCATGTTCCACGGGGATGAGTTGAGTTTTGAATTCTCTGCAGACGAACTATCTCCACCGGCCCCGGGTATGAAGCGTAGCTTCATGCTCTACGCAAATGGATTCGGCAAGGATATGGATTTTCACTCGGCCTACTCGCAGACGGTCGAACCCCTTCCCTTTCACGGTATGTCATCCTATCCCTACCCACCAGGAGAACGCTATCCGCAAAGCGAGGCTCACTCCGAATACGTCGAGGCCTACAACACGCGCCGCGTCAAGGGTTACTATAGATAGAGGATTTTCGTTTCGCTGCGCTAGGTCTCGATGTCCCTGGCGCAGCGAAACCCTATATAACCGTGATAGGCATTTGGAGAGGCCGAGTGCCGTGCGGCCGCGCGAATGTCTATGCGGTTGGTATGATAGCCACCGCCGCGATAGACCCTTGCCGTTCCATCAAGAGGGCCTGGGGGGTTGGCCTCCGGGCTCCGAGCATAGTATTTAACTTCATACCAATCGCCCACCCATTCCCCCACGTTCCCACACATATCCCATACCCCAAAAGCGCTTACTCCTTTGGGAAATTTCGTGACAGCTGTGGTCTTACCTTCCGAGTTGGCGAAGTTGGCATATTCTGCCGAACATTGCTTTCCCCAAGCATACTCGCGATACTCAGTCCCCCTAGCCGCCCATTCCCATTCGGCTTCAGTGG
This sequence comes from uncultured bacterium, assembly GCA_937942165.1. GTDB lineage: Bacteria > Latescibacterota > UBA2968 > UBA8231 > UBA8231. Next base: position 2,027 of record CALDFW010000028.1, read on the forward strand.
GCAGCCGCTTACCGACCCACTCGGCATAGGCGTAGGCATCTTCCCACGACACGTTAACCGTTGGATGATCGGCCTGTCCCACGGGAAAGGTCCCGTTTTGCCAATGGATGGGCTTCCGGTGCCCCGTGACGTCCACGAAGTCTTTGTACTGTAGGTTTGTCACCTCATACCGATCCATCAAAAACGACTTTATGTGCACTTTGTGTTCCGGGTTCTCGTCTTCTTTATCAGGCGAGTTACTGCCCATCCGCAGCGTACCCGCGGGAATAGTGACCATCTCCCGTTCGTTGAGCTTGCATTGTAACTCAACTCGTTGCTCTTCCATCTTTTCTATTTCTTGCCGCATCTCCTCAAGCTGATTCACCGTCGCAACTCTGCTTGCCTCGACGTTTGAAATCTTCTCGTTGCACTCTCTTTTACGTCGCTCTACCTCCTCTACACCTGGAATAACGCGGTTCAACTTGCGGCGATAATCAACGAATATATGCACCCACAGTATAGCACACAGAACAATACCCAAAGCTAATGCCCAATCTTCCATATGCGCTCACTTTCTTGACTTTTATAGAATGCGATGGGATATTTTCCAAACAACTTCAGTGGGAATCATGGTAAAACGCATCGCTCTATATACAGTAGCATTTTTTTCTGTCTACGCTCTGTCTCTAATAGGTTTATATCTATCCTTTAACGACAATCTACCCGATATTGCCGCGTGGACTTTCCAACCAAAACGCATAACTAAAGTCTATTCGAGAGACGGTCAACACCTAAAGGATTTCTTAGAAGAAAACCGAGAAATCCTTACCTATGAAGAAATTCCCCAATCCATGCAAGATGCCCTCATATCCATTGAGGATCAGCGTTTTTTCTCCCACTGGGGCATCGACATACGCCGAATCTTCGGCGCCATCATTGCCAATATTCGCATCGTAAGCTTGACAGCACAGGGCGCCAGCACGATCACCCAACAGTTGGCGCGTAACGTATTTGTAGAAGAGGTCGGTAACCAGCGCAGCAGCGCCACTTTAGAAGCCCTAATTGCGACCTACTCGCGTAAAATCCGCGAGCAAATAACCGCCGTCTATATCGAGCGCCTTTACACCAAACAGGAGATACTAACCATGTATCTCAACAAGGTCTATTTTGGTCACGGTGCGCACGGGTTAAAAGCGGCTGCTCGGTACTATTTTGACAAAGACGTAACCCAGCTCAACTTGTCCGAAAGCGCCCTGCTAGCAGGCTTGTTAAAAGCGCCCAACGGCTACAGCCCAATACGCCGTCCTGAACGCGCATTGAAACGTCGCAACCAAGTGCTCTTCAGCATGGTTAGCAACGAAAAGCTCTCGCGACAAAGCTATGATGTTCTGCGAAAACAGCCCATAGTCACTCGCCTGCGCACGCGCGAAGAGACGTACGACTTAGCGCCCTACTTTGTGGAACACGTGCGCCAACAAATGCAGCGCGACCTTGGCACCTCGATTTACAGAGAAGGCTTTACGGTGCGTACGACACTGGACTCTCGCCTTCAGCGCATTGCAGAAAAGTTCTACGCCAGCGAGACACAGCGCGTTGAGCAAAACGTCAACGCCTACTTGGCTCGTCAGGATTCTTCCGAAGGGCTACCCGATTCGGCTAAGGTTCAAGCCGCGTTTGTCGCCCTAGATCCCCATACGGGGCGCATTCTAGCCATGGTTGGAGGACGCGATTTCAACGAGAGCAAGTTTAACCGGGCAACGCAGGCCAAACGCCAACCCGGTTCATCCTTTAAGCCCTTCGTATACACAGCGGCCATCGACAACAACCGGTTTACGGTAGATGTCCTCGATGACAACGCCATTACGCTACACAACGAGACAACGGGCGAGTTTTGGGACCCAGAAAACTACGACAAGAAATTTAAAGGGCCCATGACGCTACGAGACGCTTTCAAACAGTCGCGAAATTTGATAGCCCTCAAATTAGCTGATGAGATTGGACCGCCGCTGATCCGTCGCTATGCGCGCAATATGGGCATATCCACCCCCGTTCGCGCAATACCCTCTATTGGCATAGGTACGAGTGAGGTTCACCTTCTGGACTTGGTCTCTGCCTATTCCGTCTTTCCCAACAGAGGCATCCACGTGCAGCCATTTTCCATCGAGCGCGTAGAGGACAAGGATGGAAACGCGATCTTCAGCAGGGAAAGCGGCAGCAAGAGAGAGGTGCTTCGCCCAGCTGTAGCCGTCGTAATGACCGACATAATGCGCTCTGTCATCGACGAAGTCGGTGGGACGGGGCGCGCTATACGAACGCGCCATCGCTTTCGACCAGATGCAGCCGGAAAAACGGGCACGACAAACGACTATACGGATGCTTGGTTTATCGGCTTTACGCCGCATCTAGTAGCCGGAGTCTGGGTCGGTATAGACGATCCGAGTCTGCGCCTATGGCCGCGCCAGTCCGGCTCGGCGGCGGCCTTGCCCATGTGGGCACAGTTTATGAAGGAAGTATACGGTCAGGTCGAACCCTACAAGAGTATGACAGGAGAAGAATTTGAGTATCCAGAAGAGCTGATTGAACGACTGGCCATCTGCACAGATTCGCACAAACTTGCCACGCGCTTCTGCCCCAATCAGGGCGAGGATATTTTCATTAAAAACGAGGCGCTTCCCAGAGCCTGTCCGCTACACGGAGGCAGCCAAACGCCTTCCCCATCGCGCGTGCAGCGTTTTTAGTCTTCCAACTTGAACTTAGTTGGCTTGCGTCGTCGCTCGCGCGCGCGAACCTGCTCGACCTTCTTTTGCATATCACCAAGCTCTTTCTCCAAATCAGAGATTTCTTTTTGCAAGGTCTCGACTTCTTGCTTGGTCGTATTCGTCGCAGCCTGTTCGCTCTCTATGCGCATTTCACATTCGCGAATTTCCTGCCGCGCAAGTTCGGCTTTCGGCTTTAAGCCCGAAGACACATTCAGGTAATCGATTATAATCCAGACGAGAAAGCCGGCTGAGCCCGCTGCAATCGCTATGTATACCCACGTCATAACGACTCTCCTTCTAGTTGCCGGGCAACTCTTTCATAACTTTCGTGATGCGCGCCGCAAATTCGGCGTCCATGCTGCCCATAATTTTGGCCATCTGCTGGGGCTGTAGCATCATCATCAGGTTAGCGACGGTCGTATCGCTGAGTTGACCGTCTCTTTGTAGAATTTCAGCTGCGCGCTGCGCCTTAATTTTGTCGTAAAACTTAGCCAACTGCTTGAGCCGTTCCACCCCATCCCTTTGAGATGCTGAATCGGTCTGTCCGCCTAGTTCCGCCTGTTTTTTCTCAAGATCTTGTTTTTTTTCTTCCAAAAGGATTCCCGCCTTGGCCAGGCTTTCCGCCTCCGCCGTGGCCTGCGCGGTCATCGCCTCGTAGCGCTCTCTATACTCTTCTGTCAGCACCGCCAGTTCAGCCAAACGATCTTCCCTAAGGCGAAATTCTTCAAATACATCCGCCGAATCTTTGTTTCCGAGTACAATGTCGACCAATTCCTGAGGCGTCTTGACGGTCTGAGTGAAAAAGAGCATGGCCACCAGGGCTGCGGCAAAGGAGAGAAACATGCCTATGATCAGCAAGGGGACCAGTAAAAACTTCACGTAATACCTCGCTTAGGTTTATAAGCCACGAGATCAGAGTATAAAAAATATATAGACCAAACCGCCGAGAATACTAGCGGAAAGGCCGCGTTCCACTACTTTATTATCGGCTTCAATGGTCGCGCGCTTTACCGCTTCTCCCCCAAGGATATCCGCACTTGCTCCTGGCACGGAATCTTTCTTGTAGGCGCGTATACGCCGCTCCCAGCGAACCACTTGATCACGCTGATCTACAAGGCGAAGTACCAAATCACCATACGCTTCCCTCACCTTGTTTTTGCGCAAAAAGGGTAGTCCGCTTCCCGAAGAGTACACAACGCGCGAGCTAACGAGGCGATATCGGATAACGGCCGCTCCTTCTCTCCCTTCCGGGGCCCGCACGAGGAGGCGATGCCCGCGGGCGCGCACAACTTCCCCCAATACGTCTTCTACAATCCAGTTTGCATCGTTTTTAACATCGCCCTCCAGATAGATCGGCACGTCGCGATCCATCGGCAGGGAACCCATCTGTTCATCGAGTGCCTGCAGAAACGATTCTGATACCAACTCTAAATCCGTTGGCATGTCGCGCGTGCGCGCCGCCTGTTTTCCTGCGGGCCAGGCAACCATAACCAACAGATCTCCGGCCAGTGGAATAAAATCGGTCCGCTCTCCGGGACGCGCGAATGCGCGCCAGGTAAACGGACCTGGGCGCTGTGGCCTAACGCGCAGGTCAACTTGAACATACCCATTGGGCTCCAGCTCTTCGGGCACATCAATCGTTACGTACCGCAGTCCATCCTGCATTTCGAGGCGCGCCCGGGTTTCTTCGTCTGCCAGAGCTACATCGGAAAATGCAGAATTCACTTCTAACCGCAGCGCATCAACGGCCATGCTACGCGCACTGTGGTTGTGCCAACGAAAGGCTATAACCTGCTCTTGGCCAACGTCGATAACGTCTGAAACAACTTCGGCGATCGGCAAAGGGTCAACGCGCAATCCCAGCTCTTCCAACGGTATGGGAGGCAGTTCACCCACCGCAGCAAGAGCGCCTATCCGCTGCTCACCTTGTGTGAGCTCGTCTACGTTGACTTCGACCGTCTCTACGAGCATATCCCCAGCCGCAACGGCACCACTCCACGCGATTTTTTCGACCTGGCTCGGCTGTATACCTTCTGGCCATGCCCACTGCACTCCTCGTAGCGGACGTCCCTGATCGTCTTTGTGCTCGACGCGCAGGGTCAAAAGGGCCGATTCCCCTCGAAACAACTGCTTTGGTGTTATCGACCAAGTCGCCTGAGGACCGGGTTCAACGCGCAGCAAGGCTTCGTGACGGTGTGCTACGCCTTCTGATGCCGAAGACTCAATTTCAACTACGAGTGGGATACTACGCGCGGATTCAAGCGCTTTCACATCCACGTGGAGCGTATCAGCCAGCACGCCCGTCAGAGGCTTTTCGGCATAGTCTATTTCAATGTGTGTGGGGTAAACTCGCGCTATCCCCAAGCCGGAAACGGCGTTATCTACCTGTAACTCTGCTGCCGAATACGTTAAACGAGAGCGCACGATAGCCTCGCCATCGCCAACAAAATATTGAACGTACAGACTGATTTGCTGCTGAGCCTGAGCAGCGAGTGCCTCATGCGAAAGACGCAAAACGGCCGTTGAGCGACCTTCGACCACAGCCGGCCAACCCAACCACAGCACGGCGCAAAAAGCCGGTATTACTCTCGTTAGAATCGCATTAATTCTTCGCGAACTTCTGTGCATTCTGACCTGAAAAATACAGAGGGGTGGAATGGACTTAAATACCAATAGCACATGAACTTGGAGTCGATCAAGACTAACATAAAAGCGGGGGACTGTCAAGCGATTTGGAGAGGGATCCTTGACTTCTAACCTCTATGCTCAGTACGTTGTTAGGAAGACCTTATCTCCTTCCTATTTTCGATGGCAAAGGTGTCGTGCTCGACTTTTTTCTATACGCTCTACTAGTGGGTGTCTTTTTCTTTTTTTTTCTACCCATTTCGCTGGTGCTGCGCGCAGCGCGTCACGAGTCCAATGCGCCTATCCATGCAGAAATAAGCTTGGGGCTTTACAGAGCATGTATAGGCATCGCATTCCAGATGCGAGAAAACCAACCGTCCATTCATCTCGTTCTGTTTGACCGTTTGATTACTCGTCCCAGTTTGCCCTTAGCAACAGGCAAGAAAAAAGTCGATAACGCGCCATCCATTGCGGAGACGGAGACGCAGTCACAGGAACAGTCACCCTCTTCACCTTTGCCCCCCGAGCCATTGGAAGCCGAAAACGGCTTGGAAACGATAGATTGGATCCGCATTGGCCTATCGCCTTTGTTGCGACTACTCACCCGCTTCCCCAAGGCATTCTCTCTATACATTTTGCTGGTTAAGGGACGTTTTGGGCTCGAAGATCCCATGCAGACCGGCGCGCTCTACGGCTATCAGCGCGCCGCTATGGCCTTGCCATTTAAAAGACTACGCTTAGAATTAATACCGGACTTTTGTAGACAAGGCTTCAGCGGACAGGCACAGATCTCTATTGGCATCCATCTGGGCGTGTTACTCCTGATGGTCTTGAGCTTCGCGCTACACGCAGGACTGCGCTACGTGCAAGTTCGCTACACCTCCAAACCACTTCGCTTCTTTTAAAAAGGCGGTATGCTATGCCAGCCGTAGAAAACCTCATTGAACGCGTCATGGGCGAACTGCATCGCATCGTGCAAACCGAGACCGTTGTCGGAGAGCCCGTGCACGCCGGCGAACTGACCATCATACCCGTTTCAAAGATTTCTTTTGGATTCGCCGCCGGAGGAGGCCAAGACGACAAAGGCCAAAGCGGTACGGGCGGAGGGGCCAGCGTGGAGCCCATAGCATTTTTGGTCGTTGACAGCAGCGGCAAAGTGCAAATCATGACGCTGACCGACAAGGAAATTGGCTGGGGACAACTGGCTGAACTCGTACCAGATGCCTTGGGAAAACTCAAGCGATTTGTCGAAAAGAAGAAGGATTCAAAAGACGAGGAGGCGGACGAAGAGCCGCTGGGGATCTAATGATGTCCCCTTTCCGTGGGAAAGATCCGAAATCGCCCGTCCAACACCAAGTGCGTATACCACCCCACAATACACGCCAATAGGTAGATAACGTGCCCCCGTATCAGTCCGTGCACGTTTTCCCAAGAAAAATCACCGAGAAACGCGTGCCGAGCTCGCCAATATTCGTAGGCTGCGCCGAGCAACACAGAAACGACCAGCGGACTGATCTTCCAATGGGTCCATCCGCGGTGATGATCCAGCAGCGGCAGGAGCGATAAAATCGCCACCAGCGTCGCCAGATCGTACTGCTCGTGCCATCCTAAATAGAGCAATAGAGCAAATACGCAGCGAAAAAACCAGCGCTGTGGGACGGAAGCTGTATCGAGATCTGGGAAGAGAGAAAAGAACGTCGTCGTGGCAAAAAGAGCCCCCCACGTCGCGTAGTCGCCTCGCTCTGCATAGGCAAAATGGACTGCCCCTTCGGCCATACCTACGCCCACGAGCGCCCCGCAAATGAGATGTCCCCGAAAATTCATGGCACCCGCTTCAGTGCGCTGCCACCGCAGCCTCTTGATTATCGAAGAGCTGTCCACAGGCTGCATCGATGTCGCGACCGCGGCTCTCGCGCACTGTAAATTCGGCACCGGCCCCTTCTAGTGCGCGGTAAAAAGCTTTCAGACGCGCCTGAGAGGGGCGCCTGAAGTCGCTCTCCGATCCCAGCTCGTTGTAGGGTATGAGATTAATTTTACAGGGAACGTCTGCCGTTAGCTGAGCAAGTCGGACGGCATCTTCGTCCGAATCAGTCACCCCATCCATCAACACGTATTCGAAAGTGACTCCATAGCCGCGCAGCTGATGAAACTCACGCGCGACTTCAAGAAGGTCGTCGATCTTGAAGCGACGGTTAATAGGCATGAGCTCTTCCCGAACGGCGTCGGTTGTCGCATTGAGCGATATCGCCAACCCGACGTTGAGTTCCTCGTGAGCGAGCTTGCGAATCCCCGGAACGTAGCCTGCCGTCGATACGGTAATTCGACGACCCCCTAAGCCAACGCCTTCTGTTTGCCGCATGAGATAGAGAGCACGAACCACCGCGTCGTAGTTGAGCAAAGGCTCCCCCATACCCATCATTACGACGTTGGTCACCCGCTCGCCTCGCTCATGCGCATAGGCTGACACCTGAATAAGCTGATCGAGAATATCTCCCGGGGTCAAGTTGCGCACTAACCCCATGCGACCCGTCGCGCAAAACTTGCAGTCTAAAGGGCATCCGACCTGCGAAGAGATACACACCGTGCGACGCGCACCGTCGACAATAAGGACCGACTCAATCCGCTCACCCGTAGGCACTTCAAAGAGAAATTTAACCGCCTGACCGGTCTGCGATTCGCGCTGCGCGACGAGTCGCAGACGCGTAACAAAAGCAACCTCACCCAGCGCGGTGCGAAGTGACTTGGAGAGGTTTGTCATCTCGTCAATCTCGGCTACGCCCTTGTTGTGCACCCAGTCAAAAATCTGTCTTGCACGGTAGGAAGGCTCTCCCAACTCGGCGACAAAGGCCTCTATCTCGGCAGGTAACATGCTCTTTAAGTCTGCGCGCGAGGCATCAGCTCTTTGTATACTCATAGTGCCCGTTTAACCCGGAAATACCTTGACGTAAAATTTACATAGGTTTATTATAAATAAATAGTTTTGCACGTAATAGGTCAATGCCCCACATCGTCCTCCCCCCCGTGCAACTGCCCGAAAAACCGTTGAAAAAACTGGATCCATCTTTGCTATTTTGGGCCGGCCTAGCGCTGGCCACTGTCGTTGTGTTCGTGCGCTTAGAATTGCTACACACGCTTGAGGCTACCACGGGCGAAACGACCCTCGTGCCTCTGGCCAAGACGGCAATTACAGCGGAAACGTACGTCTCGCCCCCAGTACAAGCATCCAGCGAGGATATCCCGCCTGCCGTCAATAAGTCGGCACCGACGGAGAAGACGGAGACCGGTTGGGCCTTTGTTGGCCCTCCCTTACCGCCTCCGATGGCGTTCGATGCACAACCCAACCACCGCGTTATAAGAGACACACTCCGCTCGGGAGATTCAATCTATCTCTCTCTCAAGAGGAACAGTCTGAGCGAAGAGCAGATTTCACTGATTAACCTCGCGCTCCGCGGCGTCTTTGATGCGAGTAGTCGGTCGCGTCCGAAAGACTCTTATCACTTGGTCGTCGACACCAGCGGCGTAGTTCTCAGCTTTACCTACACCCCGATTAGAGAACCCGAACGGCCCGTATTTATCGAGCTCGCGGCAGACGGACTCGTCGGCAGACGCGAAAATCTACCGTTAGATACTCGGCAATTTGCAGCAGAAATTTTTATTGAAAACAACTTGGCCAACGCCATTAGTGCGCTGGGTGAAAGCGATGCGCTCACCGACCGCATTACGGACAATATTTTTGGTTCGGTAATTGATTTCCGTCTCAATCCCCGCAAGGGAGACCGAATTCGAGTCTTGTTTGAAAAAGAGTACCTAAACGATCAGTTTATCCGCTACGGCCGCGTCGCTATGGCCGAGTATCAAGGCCAGATAGTTCAACAAACCGCGTACCACTATGCCCCTCGGGGAGAGACCCGAGGTTATTTTGATGCTAAAGGCAATTCTCTAGCGCGCATGTTCCTTCTTTACCCCCTGCCTTTTCGGGGCATCAACTCTCATTTTAACCTGCGCCGTTTCCATCCCGTGCTCAAACGCAATGTGCCTCACTTAGGAACGGATTACGCCGCATCGCACGGAACTCCGGTCTACGCAACGGCGATCGGCACGGTTACACACGCGGGCAACCGAGGCGGATACGGCCTGCTTGTAGAAATAGAGCACGCCAACGGCTACCGCACTCGCTACGCCCATTTGAGCAAAGTTCTCGTCAAACGCGGACAGCGCGTTGCCCAACAGCAAACCGTCGGCCGCGTGGGATCGACGGGGCGTTCAACCGGCCCCCATCTGCACTACGAAATCCTAAAGAATGGCCGTCAGATCAACCCGACGTCTGTAAACCGTGGAGAGCGCGGCAAACCGTTGGACAGAAAGAATATGGCCGCCTTCCAAGCGCATCGCGATTCGCTGATGGACGCGCTCAACACCCATCTGCAGCGCACAGCCTCTGCCCCCTAGTCTTCAGAAATACCCTCACTTGACATAGCTGTGTCCTTATCTTGTATTGTGCAAGGAAACCCTACATTCCACACTATTCGGACTATGAAAACAGACTGGGAAAGTGCCGTCGAGGATCTAGCCGAGCGCGACGGGCGTTATAATAAGGAAGCGTTCTTCTTTGTCTATCGCGCCCTCGATTTCACCGTGAAAAAAATGGGATTGGCCGAAGTCGAACTCGAGAAACGGCACGTAACTGGGCGCGATCTGTTAACGGGAATAAGTGAGTATGCCTTTGACCAATTTGGCCCTCTGACGCAAGAGGTTTTATCTCATTGGCGCCTGTATCAAACGCGAGACTTTGGGGAAATTGTGTTTGCTCTGGTCGAAGGCAGCCTGATGGGAAAGACAGAACGCGACTCGATAGAAGACTTTGTAAACGTGTACGACTTTAGCGAAGAATTCGACTGGAAAAAGCGCCGCGCTGCGCAGCAGTCCGCAAAAAAACTATGAAAATAGCCTATTTCGATTGCTTCTCTGGAATTAGCGGAGATATGGTCTTGGGCGCTCTTATCGACGCCGGACTTTCCCTAGATGCACTCATAGAAGAGCTGAATAAGCTAGATCTGCCCGGTCTAGAGCTAACCCAAGAGCGGGCCGTCCGTCAGGCTATTGCCGGAACGCATGTGAAGGTTCATTTCGGCGGACGCCCCATCGGAGCAGAAGACGAACATCACTTTGCGCCAATTGTCCCGCGCGAACAGCCCACCGGAGCGCTGCTACGCACAGGCGCATCCGATAAGCACGAGCATCACCGCTTAGAAGACATACTGTCGCTTATCGAAAAGAGTCGTTTAGATAAGAGCGTGCAGACGCAGTCCATTGCGATTTTTAACAGGCTAGCCCAAGCCGAGGCCGAAGTTCACGGCAGTCCGCCAGACCAGGTCCACCTGCACGAAGTCGGCGCACTCGATGCCGTGGTCGATATCGTTGGTTCCGTTGCCGGACTCCGGCTCTTAGGGATCGAAAAGATCTACGCGTCCCCCCTGCATTTTGGCACTGGATTCGTTCGCTGCGCACACGGTCGCTATCCTGTCCCCGTCCCCGGCGTTCTCGCCCTGTGCCGCGACGTTCCAAGCGTGCAAACCGATATTCGATCTGAACTCGTAACGCCAACCGGGGCGGCGCTCATCACTACCTTGGCCTGCCAGTTTGGTCCAGCGCCGAGCTTTGTGCAGACGGCCGTCGGATACGGCGCGGGATCGCGCAGCCTCGAACAAATACCCAACATGCTGCGCGTACGCATAGGTCAACAAGAGCAGACCATTCAGCGAGAAACACTCCATCATATCGAGGCGAATATCGACGATATGAATCCAGAGGTATACGGCTACCTGTTTGAACGGCTCATTGAGCAAGGTGCACGCGATGTCTACGTGACGCCCATAGCAATGAAAAAGGGACGACCCGCTCATCTACTGGGCGTTTTGGTAGATCAAGGTAAAAGTGCACAGATCACAGAGACGATTTTAGCAGAGACGACTACGCTGGGCGTTCGTTACCACGCCGTTGAACGCCGCGTGCTTCAGCGAACTATTCGCCAGGTTGAAACGGAATACGGCACCGTTGGTGTCAAAGTAGGACTGGTCGGTAGCACCCAGCGTGCAGCGCCAGAGTACGAAGACTGCGCTCGCCTAGCTCGACAACACAGCGTGCCCCTACTCACCGTTTATCAAGCGGCAAGCCGCGCCGCTAGCGAGGAATAGTATGATGAGTTCACTATTTTCCCTCTCACTCGTCTTTGCCCTTTTGTGCGCGGTCGGTCCGACCGATGCCTCGGACCTCAATGAGTTTGACAACCTGCGCCGCCTTGAGACCATTGATGACATTCAGCGCATTGTCTATGGAGACGCCAACGGACGCGTGCACGTTTTAGAAGGCGACGGCACTCGCTTTGCAGAAGTTTGGGTCAGTGAATATTTGGAGGGGGCCGTGGCTGGCCTATTTGTTACGGATGTCAACGGCGACGAGCTAGAGGAAGTCGTCGTCTTCACAGACCGGGGGCGGATCTACTATATCGATTCGCGCGATTACCGCACAATTTGGAGTAACCCTCCGGGAGAATATGAACGCATTACCTGCCAGGGCGTTTACGATACAGACGACGACCCACAGCCAGAGCTGCTATTTTGCGCCGATGGCTACCTCATCGTCTACGACGGACGAGACCAATACGAGCAGTGGCGCAGTGATCAGAGCAACCTAACATCACGCCAACTTCTCATTGGCGACGTCGACGGCGATGGCGAGAAAGAAATCGTACTCAACGACGGATATGTCTTCGACGCGCGTTTTTTTGACCTTGAATGGCAATCACCTGAACCCTTTGGCGAGCGACTTGGCCTGCTCGACATGGACGAAGATGGCATCCTAGAGCTTATTGGCGAGTTTCAAGGACGGTATTTGCGCGTATTTGACGTAGACTTACGGCGCGAAAAGTCCCTGTCGCGCTAGGCACACTTTCTATTGACACTCGGGCAATGGCGCGCGAATATTTGTACTCTAAATATTGATATTAAGAAATCACTTAGACGAGGAGTTCCCATATGGCACGACCCGTAACGTTATTCACCGGCCAGTGGGCCGATTTAGACATCGAAACAATGTGTCAGAAAGCCAAAGATTTTGGCTACGATGGACTCGAATTAGCCTGCTGGGGTGATCATTTTGAAGTCGACAAGGCCAACGCTTCCTACTGTAAATCCAAGCGTCAGCTCCTAGAGCAATACGATCTACAGCTCTTTTCCATATCCAACCACCTTGTCGGTCAAGCCGTATGCGACAATATTGACGAACGGCATCAGTCTATTCTCCCTCCTGCAGTCTGGGGAGACGGCGATCCCGAAGGGGTTCGCAGACGAGCAGCCAAGGAAATGATCGCTACGGCCAAAGCTGCAAGTCGTCTGGGCGTAGACGTCGTCAACGGATTCACAGGATCTTCCATTTGGCATTTGCTTTACTCCTTCCCACCCGTTTCGCCCGATATGATTGACAAGGGCTACAAAGACTTCGCAAAGCGTTGGAAACCGATTCTAAACCAGTTTCAAAAGCTGGGCGTAAAGTTTGCCCTTGAAGTGCATCCAACGGAAATAGCGTTTGATATCGCTTCCGCGGAGCGCGCGATTGAAGCATTGGATGGGCATCCAGCCTTTGGATTTAACTACGACCCTAGTCACCTTGGCTATCAAGGCGTGGACTACGTGGAGTTTATATACCGCTTTAGCGATCGCATTTTCCACGTTCACATGAAGGACGTCGGCTGGTCTTCCACGCCGAAAGAGGCAGGCGTCTTTGGCGGCCACGTAGAGTTTGGCGACCGGCGCCGTTTCTGGGATTTCCGCTCACTTGGACGTGGCAATATAGATTTCGAAGAAATCATACGCGCACTCAATCGAATTCAGTATCAAGGTCCTCTTTCCGTCGAATGGGAGGACAGCGGCATGGATCGTGAGCACGGCGCGACAGAAGCAGCCGCTTTCGTGAAAGAAGTCGACTTCACCCCCTCGAACGTCGCATTTGACGCTGCGTTTGAAAAGTAGGCCCAATAAAGGAAAGAGCGGTCTCTGGCATCTCGCACAGAGATCGCTCTTCCGGGGCGCCGTTCTGTGTGCGCTCCTCATCCTCTCGCCTGCGCTGGTCTACAGTCAGATACTCCCCTCTGGCGAAATTGACCCCACCTATCTACGTCTAGCCGAAAAAAAGCTGGCAGGCCTGTTAGCTCCTTCGAAAGAAGAGGCCTTTTTACAGGTATTCGTCGAGGCTTCGATCGATCGAGACGCACTCATAGACACCGCAGTGGTATACGATCTCATAGTGCACTACGATCCGAATCGCTATACCAATCCCCGCGTAGGATCCTATCCTCTTCGATTCGAAGAGCAGCTCATCCTCTGGGGTAAACGCATTGCGGCTTACACAAAGAGTACGCAGTGGACGAGTGGACGATTTTACCTACGCGACCTATCAACGGGACGCGCCGCTTGGATTTTCACCGCTGACGCCCGCAGACTATACGCTCCGTCCCCAAAGCGCATTTCGGCGCGCGACGAGGCGTCCTATACGGATATACACACAACGGGCCAGTGGCTCCGAGCTTTCAAGGAAGAGAGCCGCGAGGCCGTAGGTCTGCGTTTGCAACAGGAAGCACTGCAACGCGCCCAATCCCTGACGAAGGATCTCAAACCGTGAACTATCTCAAATTTGTATTTGCTGTATTTCTATTGGCCTGTGGCGGCACGCAAACCGCCAACGACACGCTCGTTTTTGTTCGTGGATCTGATTCGGTCGGCTTAGATCCTGCCCTAGAAACCGACGGCGAATCGTTTAAAGTCTGTGACAATATATATGAGACCCTCGTCACCTACGACGAAGAGACGACTGAGGTCATACCTCAACTCGCCCATGCATGGGATGTATCCGACGACATGCTGACCTGGACTTTCCACCTGCGCACCGACGTCCAGTTTCACGACGGCACTCCGTTTAATGCCCAAGCCATGCTATTCTCTCTGGGACGTCAGTTTTTTAAGGACCATCCACACCACGATATACCCGGCGCGTACAAGTATTGGAAAGACATGGACATGGACAATATCGTCTCCGATATGTCCGCTCCAAACGACTCGACCTTCGTATTTCAGTTGAAGAGGGCCAATGCCCCTTTTCTCTCTAATTTAGCCATGAATTTCTGCGCAGCCGTAAGCCCGGCTGCCGTGGAAAAATACGGCAGTGACTTTTTTAAGCATCCCACTGGAACCGGACCGTTCCGCTTTGTAGAGTGGCGTAAGGACGAGCGCATTATTTTGGATCGCAACGAGCAGTACTGGGGCAAAACTGCACCGTTAAAGCGCCTCATTTTTAAACCGATTCAAGAGGCTTCGGTTCGCTTTCTCGAACTAAAGCAGGGCACCGCACAGGGGATGGACAACCTCAATCCCGAGTATATTGAGCAAATTCGCAACAACCCAGACCTTCAGCTCCTGACCCAACCAGGTATGAACGTGGGCTACTTAGCCATGAATATGGACAAGCCCCCCTTTGACAAGCCCCTTGTTCGCCGCGCGCTCAATCACGCAATTAACAAACAAGCACTGGTAGATAATTTTTACCAAGGCCTGGCACTAGCGGCAAAAAACCCCATCCCCCCAACGATGTGGAGCTATAACGACCAGGTGCAGGGGTATGAATACGACCCACAGCGTGCTCGACAGCTACTAGCGGAAGCCGGATTAAGCGACGGGTTCGAGACCGAACTGTGGGCGATGCCCGTCCCCCGTCCCTACATGCCGCAGCCCGATAAGATTGCACAGGCGATCCAAGCCGACCTAGAAAAAATTGGCGTTCGCGCCAAAATCGTGCAGTGGGAATGGGGAACGTATCTGGACAAAGTTTCCCAGGGTGAACACACTATGGCCTTGC
Source organism: uncultured bacterium (assembly GCA_937942165.1). Taxonomy (GTDB): domain Bacteria; phylum Latescibacterota; class UBA2968; order UBA8231; family UBA8231. The sequence goes on from CALDFW010000028.1 coordinate 17,296, forward strand.
TCGGTTGGACCGGCGACAACGGCGACCCCGACAACTTTCTCTATGTATTGCTCGACAAGACTGCGGCGGAAAAACCGGCGGGCAACATTGCATTTTACCGCAGTGACCAACTGCATGACGTGCTGGTGCGAGCACGAGCAAGCGCGCAGCGAGACGAACGAGACGCTCTCTACCGACAGGCGCAAGAAATTATTTTCCGCGATGCACCCTGGGTCCCCCTAGTCCACGCCACGCAGACTGCGGCATTTCGCCACAACGTAGAGGGCTTCAAGCTACATCCCACCGGCAATAAGTGGTTTCGCAACGTGCGTATTAACACACCTTAAGTCATGCACCTGTACATTCTGAAGCGGATTGTCCTACTCTTTCCAACCCTGTTGGGAATTTCGCTGCTCGTCTTTCTCATGCTGTACTTTGTCCCAGGCGATCCGGCTCAGATTATGCTCGGCGAGCGTGCCAATGCCGAAACGCTGGCCGAGCTCAGAGCAGAAATGGGCCTCGACCAGCCGTTTCACATTCAGTTCTACCGCTTTTTTTCCGGTCTTCTCTCTGGCGATTTAGGTCGGTCCATAAGGACGCACGAAAAGATAACCGTAGAAATTTTTCAGCGTTTTCCCGCCACGTTTGAGCTCACGTTCTTCAGCATGTTTATCGCCACCTTCGTTGGAATAAGCACGGGTATCTTAGCCGCAGTACGCCGAGGGAGATTCATTGACTTACTCAGCATGATTGGCGCAACGGCGGGCATCTCTATGCCTATTTTCTGGCTGGCGTTATTACTCGTACTGATGTTTTCCGTCTACCTACCATTCTTCCCCGTTTCGGGTCGGATGGGCACCCATATTTACCTCGAGCCCGTAACCTACTTTTATACCCTAGATGCCATGCTCGCAGGCGACTGGGCCGCCCTGTCTAACGTACTCTGGCATTTGACGCTGCCCGCAATTGCCTTGGGCACGATTCCCATGGCAGTTATCGCACGTATGACAAGAGCAAGCCTATTAGAAGTGTTGGGAGAAGACTACGTGCGTACGGCCTGGGCCAAGGGCTTGGCTCGCCGCTGGGTGATCCTGCGCCACGCCGTGCGCAACGCCTTTATTCCGACTCTGACAGTCATTGCGCTCGAGTTTGGCTATTTGCTGGGCGGAGCCGTCATAACAGAGACGATTTTTGCCTGGCCCGGAGTAGGACGCTGGATTTTTCTCGCCGTGCAAGCGCGCGACTTCCGAGCCGTCCAAGGCGGCGTGCTGCTCATTGCGACCATCTTTGTTTTGGTCAACCTACTCGCCGACATTCTCTACGCCTGGCTCGATCCGCGCATTCGCTACGAAAAATAGATAGCATGAAAAAGCGGGTCGATGCACTCAACCGCACCGACCCGCTACTCAACACATCAGCCCATCTGACTTCACGCTTAGAGTCGGGTCCAAGCGCCTTTCTTTTTCGAACTTTCAACCGCGGCTTTAACAAACTTCATTCCGGCCACGCCTTCGTCTACACCCGGGTGATCAAACGCTTCCGGAACGCCCTTTTCGCCATTCTTCTTGCGAATCAGTCTCTCTATCGTCGTATGTAAATTGGCCAAGGCCTCAAAGAAGTCCTCGTGGTGCCCTGCAGGAACGCGCAGATATGAGCCGACTGATTCTGGCTCAACCCCCGTGCCGATCCAATAAGTTTCATCGTGCTCGCCGCGGCGCACGAGGAGCTTTTCGGCTGCCTCCTGATGCCACTCTAGCGAACCTTTGGTGCCGTAAATACGGAAACCGTTGTCGTTCTTGTAGCCGATGGCAATTTGCGTCGCCGTAATAATGGCGGTAGCTCCATTCTCCATCTCGCCAATTACATTAAAATCGTCGTCGAGCACGCGGCCTTTTACAAAGGTATTGAGTCGCGCCGAGACCTTCTTGACAGCCAAGCCACTCACCCAAGTAGCGGCGACAAAAGCATGGGTGCCAATGTCTCCGCCGCAGTTGGAGATGCCGGTGCGCTTGGGGTCTGTGCGCCATGCCGCCTGCTGCTGACCGCTCTTTTCTAAGTCGGTTGCCAACCATCCCTGATTGTACCAAGCTTCGACCTTTCGCACTTCACCAATATCGCCATTTCTCACCATTTCCTTGGCCATCATCATCATCGGATGTCCAGTATAGGTGTGTGCAAGAACAAAGGGCACTTTTTTGCGCTTAGCGATCCGCGCCAGATCCTGTGCCTCAGCAACGGTCATGGTCATTGGTTTTTCACACAGCACGGGGATTCCTGCCTGCAGACACGCCTTTGCAGGATCGTAGTGAGCGAAGTTAGGCGTTACAATCGTTACGTAATCGAGCGCGATGTCGCCGCTTTGCACGGCGGCAATCATATCTTGATAGCTGCCAAAGCCTTGAATACCATAATCCTTGGCTGCTCGCAGGGCCGCTTTGGCGTCGGAACGCAGCGCACCGGCTACCAGTTCACGACTGGCATCAATTGAGATCGCACGCGTATGCACCATGCCAAAAAAGTTGCCGGGGCCACCGCCCCCAATCATTCCAACTCTCAGTTTTGCCATTTATCTATCTCCTCGTAGTAGATATTCCTGCAACAGATGTTAATGGATACGTATAAGCATCCCGTATGTCAATCGAATAGACAGTGCCGTTAATAATCAACCCTAAGCAGTTGCTCTTCCGATATCCCAGACTCAAATTGCACCGCATTCAAGACCCGTTTTAAATCATAGTTCTGGTAAACGACAGTGATGCGAACGTCCCCCTGAGCGATTTCGACGCGCTGCGGCAGAAAGAGCGGACCAACGGCCACGTAGTCTGACATTGTGCGCGTGACCGGCAGCCGATCCGGAGCATCGCGAATCTCTTCGCGCAGAAACACACCCCTGTATAGGTCCACCCAGAGACGACGGCGCATAGGATCATTTGTGACCGTAACAACCGCGCGATCTGCTCGCTCATATTCAACCTGCAGCGCGCCGCCCGTCGGCGCGGGCTCTACCCAACCCAAGAGAGCGCGAGCAAGCGGATATTGGCCAAAATCCATGCCGGTCAATTGACGAAGCAGAGATCCGCGCGCCGCTCCCTTCCACGCTCCTCCAACAGCGGGTCCCCAAACAGTCAGGCTATCTCCCTGCTGAAGAGCGGTAAAGACGTGGCTGTAGAGCGGTCCCCGCACTTCCATCCGAAAAAGATCGTCTCCCTTTACTTGGATAAGAGCCGTGGCACGATCTCGCACTCCATCCAACTCAAACTCAACGCTAGCTTCCGTCGTTAGGTTATCGAGCCCTGCCCACTCGCGTTCGAGTAGCGGCCAGAGAGATGTAATTCCATTGGCCGAATCCCAGGCTCGCCGCGCGGTCGGAGGGGGAGCGCAGGCCGATATTAGCAGAGCGATTACACTCGACCAAAGGAGATATTGCATCGTCGTTTACCGCTCTAATTTCTCGATTAATTGTGCGTTGGCAGGGTCGAATTCCAAGGCCCGCGTCCAATGGCCTCTGGCTTCTGAGCGACGACCCTGTGCCTGGGCAATATCACCGGCGTGATCGTAGATTATCGCCAATGACTCACCGTCTTCTTCTTCATCAAGCCATTCTATGGCCCGATCTAAATAGCGTTCAGCCTCGGACAAATCGCCCAGCTGGAAGTAGGCCCATCCCAAGCTGTCGAGAAACGCGCTGTTATTGGGGTCTATTGCTATGGCCCGGAGCAGTAGTTGAATGGCCTCTTCGAGATTAATCCCTTTCTCCGCATACATATACCCCAGATAATTGAGAGCAAATGCGTCCTCGGGGTTAGCCTCTATAATCGTGCGGAAGGTTTCCACTGCCGAGGTAAAGTAGTCTCCATTTGCCAGTTCACGCGAGGCCCGTTCGTAGCAAGATGCCAAGTAAAACAGCACGTTATGATCATCGGGCAGGAGCGGCACCGCGGCATTTAACTTCTCTATTGCATCTTCCCAGCGTGCCACCTGCTGCAGCGCGATTCCCCAGTGGAGCCACACCTGACCATGCTCCGCATCCACTCCGCTCGCCGCTTCGTAGCACGACAGCGCCTCCTGCCAGCGGGACAGACGCCCCAGGCATATTCCCCAACGCAGATACAGTTCCACGTCGGGACCTACGACTTGCAGAGCTAGCTGATAGTGTTCAATGGCCTCTTCCCACTGATCCATATCTTCCATGAGTAAACCCCAGTAAAGATATAGCTGCACGCTATCGGGAAACTGCGCAATGCCCTGCTCGTATACATCTGTTGCGCGATCGTAACGCCCTCCACGCTCGAGAGCCGTTGCCCAAAAGAGATAGATCTCGCTGCTGTCCGGCATCACTTCAGCCGCCTGCTGCATCACGGAATGAAGCTGTTCATAATCTTCCAAGTACAAGTAGTAGCGCCCCAGGTCCAACCACCCCTCAACGCTGTCGGGCTGCATGTTGACCACTCGCTTAAACAGCAGAGCCGCCAAGTCTAACTTACCGGCATCCGAAAGGACCACCCCAAGCCGGTAGAGGACGCTGGGAGTCTCTTCGCGGATAATTTCTTCTAAATCGGGTTCGGCGACGATAAGACGGGCCAAGTAATAGAGGGGGATTGAGCTGTCGGGCAGCTGACGCGCTGCGTTTCGATAAATTTGCATGGCCTGCTGACGCTCTCCCTGAGAGAGCTTCAAGTCCGCCCAGCCCAGCCATGCGTCCTCGACTCTGGGATTCTTGCTCAGCACGCTGGCATAGATTGCTTCTGCCCGCTCGCGTTCACCTACTCGCGTAAATACAGAGGCAATATCCACTTTGATCTCTAGCGGCGTTCTCGAATCTTTCAGCAGTTTTTCAAACAGGACACCAATGCGTTCTTCCTGTCCCGTTTCTAGATAGAGATAGGCCAAATGGCGATAGAGCGGCCAGCTCGCCGTTTCGTAGGTGAGGAGGATCTCAATCTGAGTTACCGCCTCTTCGTGCGCCCCTTCTCGCTCCAAAACCTGAACGAGAAAACGACGTAACTTCACGTCTGAGGGATCTAGTTTGAGACCCTCATACGCAAAGTGCGCGGCCATTTTCAGATCGTCGATACGCTTGTAATTGTATGCGAGTTGGGCAAAGATTGTAGGAGAGCTCGGGTCGAGGTCAGCGGCGTTGCGCAAAGCAACAATGGCCGCCATAAAGTTTCCCTGTGACTCAAAGACCTTGGCGCGAATAAAGTACTGCATGGCCTGGCGCTGATCTTCCCTATCCCCACTGCCCCCCATAGGTCGCAGCGTAGCGCATCCAGCGACCCACAGCGCGAGCAAGAAGCATCCCAGAACTGTCTTGTACATTCCGTTATTTGCTCTCATTTACTCGCGTACAGTTTTCGGATCGAGCGCGTCCCGAAGACCATCGCCAAAGAGGTTAATTGCTAACACGACAATAAAAATAGCTAATCCGGGGAAGGTCATAACCCACGGCGCCTCAAATAAGAGCTCTCTCCCACCCGCAAGCATTGCTCCCCATTCCGGCATCGGAGGCTGGGCGCCCAACCCTAGAAAGCTCAGACCCGCAGCGTCGAGAATCGCCGTCCCCAGCCCCAGCGTAGTCTGAACAATAATGGGCGCCATACAGTTGGGCAGTATACCGACAAAGAGGATTCGCATCTGTCCCGCGCCTAGGGCGCGAGCGGCTTCGACATAAGCAGTTTCGCGAACAGTAAGCACCGAAGAACGCACGAGCCGTGCAAATTGGGGAATCAAGACTACGCTGACGGCCATAATGGCATTATCTATACCGGGACCTGCCACAGCAACAATCGCAATGGCCAACAGGATGCTCGGAAACGCCAGAAGAAGATCCATGCAGCGCATGATCAACGTATCTGCCCACCCCCCCCAATACCCTGCCCACAGACCTAAGAGCGTGCCCACTAGCAGCGCAGCAGTAATGGAAGCCCCTCCAATACGCAGTGAGATTCGCGAACCGTATATCATTCGACTGAGAATATCGCGGCCAAAATCATCCGTTCCTAGAGGATGCTCCAACGAAGGAGGCTGTAGCCGCGCGTATAGATTCTGCTCCATGGGATCATGCGGTGCCAAAACAGGTGCACAGAGAGCAATAAACAGGAGCAAGAATAGAATGCCCCCGCCAATCATTGCCAGCCGCTGTTTTCGCAGCCGTTTCCAAATATCTCTAAACACGCCGATACGCCCTCTTTCGACAGGTAAAAACTCTAAACTGATACAACGAGACCCGATACAAATACGTATGGGAATTTTTACTAAGCGAGACGCAGTACCAGCACACTGAGCGGGGGAAGCTGCAGACTCAGCGACGCAGGATATCCGTGACTTGCGACCTCATCCGCAGCGAGCATGCCTCCGTTGCCGATACCGCTTCCGCCGTAGCAGTGCGCATCGCTGTTGAGGACTTCGCGATAGCGACCCGGTTTTGCAACGCCTAACCGGTAGTCTTGACGAGGTACTGGCGTGAAGTTGCACGTAAAAATAAGGTCTTCTCGACCTGGTGCACGGCGCACAAATGCAACGGTGCTTTGGTCTCGATCTAAGCAATCGACCCAAGCAAAGCCCTGTGGATCGGTATCCGTTTCGTGTAGTGCTGGCTCGTTACAGTAGAGCATGTTGAGGTCGCGCACCCACTGCTGCACCCCGCGGTGAGGTTCGTATTCGAGCAGCTGCCAGTCCAGAGACTGCTCGTGATCCCACTCGTCCCATGGAGCCATTTCTGCCCCCATGAACAGTAGTTTCTTACCTGGATGACCAAACATAAATCCATAGAGTGCGCGCAGATTGGCAAACTTCTGCCAATCGTCTCCCGGCATCTTACCCAGCAACGACTTTTTGCCGTGCACGACTTCGTCATGAGAAAGAGGAAGCACAAAGTTTTCGTGGTATGCATAAACCATGCTGAACGTCAAGCTGCCGTGGTGCCATTTTCTGTGAATGGGATCGGACTCCATATAGTGCAGGCAGTCATTCATCCACCCCATATTCCACTTAAATCCAAATCCCAATCCACCCGCGTGCACAGGACTTGAGACAGAGGGCCACGCCGTCGATTCTTCAGCGATCATCGCCACGCCCGCACAGCGCGCGTATACGACGCTGTTAAGCTCTTTGAGAAACTCTATCGCCTCTAAATTTTCTCTTCCTCCATAGCGATTGGGCACCCACTCGCCTTCTTTTCGCGAATAGTCTAAATACAGCATGGAGGCGACGGCATCTACACGCAAACCATCAACGTGGTAGTGTTCGAGCCAAAATAGGGCATTCGATAACAGGAAAGATCGCACCTCGTCTCGACCGTAATTGAATACCATTGTGTCCCAGTCCGGATGCCACCCCTGGCGAAGGTCTTCGTGTTCATACAGGGCCGTGCCGTCAAAACGCGCCAAGCCATGCGCATCTTTGGGGAAATGACCAGGCACCCAGTCAACGATCACACCCAAACCGTTTTGGTGACAATAATCGACGAAATAGGCAAAGTCCTCAGGTGATCCAAAGCGTGAGCTCGGTGCAAAATAGCCCGTGACCTGATAGCCCCACGAACCGTCAAAGGGATGTTCGGCCACGGCCATGAGTTCGATATGCGTAAAACCCATGTCGCGCACGTAGTCGACGAGCTGATGGGCCAGCTCGCGCCAGCTGCAATACGAGCCGTCTTCGCCCTTCTTCCATGAGCCGGGATGTACTTCATATATGCTGACGGGTCTATCAGTCCACCCTGACGACGCTCTCCTTTGCATCCATGCTTCATCGTTCCAGACAAACCGAGAAATATCCGCAACAATAGAAGCGGTGCTCGGCGGATGTTCTGCCGCGAACGCATAGGGGTCGCACTTGAGCAGTACTTCTCCGTCTCCAGTGAGAATTTCGTACTTGTACACGGCCCCTGCCTTGACTCCCGGAAGAAAGATTTCCCACAGCCCGGAATTCCCCAACGGCCGCATACCGTGCCTGCGGCCATCCCATTCGTTGAAATCTCCTACCGTGCTCACTCTCCGAGCACTGGGAGCCCATACGACAAAATGCGTCCCTTCTATCCCGTCCACATCTTTGAGATGCGCTCCGAGAAAGCGATGAGCTCCCTGCTGTTTTCCCTCGTTGAACAGGAAGCAATCTTCTTCAGAAACCATGGGCCAGAACGAGTACGGATCGCGCAAGCGATGCGTACCGTTCTGATTTACACATTCCAACTCGTAGGAAAAAGGTTCGGTTTGTTCGGATATTGATACAACAAAGAGACCTTCGTCTGCCACCTTGTGCATGGGCCAGCGATCCCCACTCGAACGGCCTACTACGCAGACCGTTTCACAGCCAGGTAAAAAAGCGCGCACCTGCACCAAACCGCCCGCCTTATGCATCCCTAATACTGAGAATGCATCGCCCCATTCAGCGCGCAGAATCGATTCGATCGTACTATTCGCGAGTTTGTCCATTAGTCGTGATCAGCGTGGTGAACGTGATCGGACGCACAGGACTTCTCCGAAGTACAGCATGCGTCATCTCCGTGATTGTGATGGTCGTGTTCGTCGTCGCCATCTGCAACGATTTCTGCAACAAAAGCACGCGGCCCCATACGCACAAATGAGGCTAGGAAAAGTGCACCCAGTGCGATCAAACAGAGCCCTTCCAAGCTCATCCACTGCAGGGTTTCCTCTGCGTCGAGAGCTGGTCCTACGACGACGGGCGATAGCAAATTGACCCCCCAACCCAACAGAATGGAGAGCACCATAATAGCCGTGGCAAAAGCCATGGCCAGCCGGCGCCCGTGCAGGCGCGCCAATACGCCAAAAGTCGTTAAGTTTGTCGCGGGACCCGTCAGCAAAAAAGCGAGCGCAGCACCGGGCGAAACGCCCTTGTAAACGAGCACGGCCGCAAGGGGAGTCGCACCGGAAGCGCAAACGTAGGTGGGAATACCGAGTAGAGCAAAGAGCGCAACTTCTGACCAATCTGGAATCGAATTGAGCGCATCGGCTAAGAGGAGCGCATCGGCCAACGCGGCTACGCCTAAACCCAGTATGATCCACGGCGCGGTGTCATCGACTACGTCAATCAAGCCCGTTCTCAGGCTGTGGACCAAGCGCGATCGGGCACTCATAGGTGGCCCCTCGGGGGGCTCTTCCCGCTGCGGGGTGAGCTGCGGAACAATCCACCGCCCCACGCCCCACCCTACGAGTAGAGCTACTGCAGCAGCACATACAACCCGCACAAGGGTAAACTCACCGCCGAGTAGCGGCAGCGATATTAACACGGCATCGATGCTCAATTCAGGAGTGGCAACAAGAAAGCTGAGCGCAGCCGACACGGGCACCCCTCGAGCGATGAGACTTCGATAGACTGGGACTACGCCGCAGGAACAGATGGGCAGCGGCAAACCGAATCCCATTCCTCGCAGTGACTGCGATAAATGGCCTCCTCGGCCCATCCAAGTTAGCGATCCTTTTGGCATAAAACCGTAGACCAAGCCAGCGGCTAGGTAGGCTAAAAGTAGCGCTGGTGCGCTCTCCCATGCCAGCCGCATAAAAGCCTGAGCGGAGTCCACTATGGCCGGATCTAGGTGATCTGAGACCATAAAGGCCATCAGCACCAAACCACCCACCGCTCCAACTCCTGCCTGACGCCGGCGCGCAGCGGTCGAAGCACCCTCTTCTTCTATCGGATACGATCGGTGAACTACTACGTGCAAAAGCGTGCCCGCAACCAAGGCCTGAAACAAACCTCGGCTGTCATTGGTAAGACTCCCAACGGCGAACTCACCCATAAAAAAGCCCAAGACTGTTGCAACCCCAATGAGTAGAAGCGTTGCCAAAGCGAGCCGTAGTCCATAAACAGGCCGGATGAGGAACCACACCATGAGCCCCACAGGCAGACGGTGTAATACCACAGCCCAGGGCAACATATGTTCTCCGGCGTGTTCGTGTCCGCCCTGTCCCAAAGCCAGCCCGTCGGTGAATCCGTGCAGACTGATACCGACCAAAGCCAATAGCAGAGCGACAGCATGTGCTTGGCGCGCGAGGTTTTCCAGCCGGTGCTCGACCCAACCCGGCCCCATTAAACCCAGTGCAAGGGCCATAAAAACGGGCCAGCCAGCTAGGTGGTAGGTTTCTGGGAGAATATGGAAGAGTACCATCCCCCCTATAGTCACATAGACAAAGCCATCCAGCGCGGCGAGCATCGTGCCGGTGGCGCGTGCCAGCTGGTGAAGCGCGGGGCCAATGGCGAGCACCAGCAGGCTCAGCAATAATAGTGAGTAACCTTCTATCGTCTCTCCGTGCACTTTTCTCTGTTATAGCTGAGGGGAATGAACCGCTAGGCTAGCGATTATCTGTGATACATAAAATAAACTAAAGGGGCCAATATCCCAAGCCAAGGACTTGCCGCATACATTATCTATCATTTTTATTAAACTATTACTTATAGCAATCGATCACTCGAGTCGCGCACACACTATTGAAATCGGAAATACACAGTGGCTGGGGTCTGCACCCCCGCATTGAGACGCGCGTTGTTCGCGCACGGCAGGCTGACCAACTCGTCGACGGACACCCCGATGCGTCCCTGCTCATCCAGGGAGCACGACGCTCCTATGGAGATGCTTGCCTAGCAGACCGAGTCATCTCCACTCAGCTGCTAGGCCATCTGCTCGAATTTGATGCCGAACGCGGCCTCATACGCTGTGAGGCCGGCATTACCCTGGATGTTCTCATTGCTTTTATTGCCCCACGCGGCTTTTTCTTACCCGTTACACCTGGAACAAAGTTTCCCACGATTGGCGGCTGCGTAGCGGCAGACGTGCATGGCAAGAACCACCATAAAGAGGGTTCTATTGGTTTTTTTGTCGAAGAGATTGAACTGTTCTTAGCCGATAGAAGCCGCGTTTGCTGCTCGCGAGAAGAACGGAGTGAACTGTTCTGGGCAACGATCGGCGGCATGGGCCTGACGGGCGCAATCTACGCCGTGACCCTGCGTCTTAAAAAAGTCGAAAATACCTACATGCGCACGCGCACGCTTAAGACGCGCAACTTTGATGAACTCTGCCGCCATTTTGAGGAGACTCAGCAGGAGTACACGTATTCGGTTGCCTGGATTGACAGCCTAGCCAACGGAGCGCATCTTGGCCGCGGGTCTCTCATCCTAGGCGAACATGCCACAGCAGACCAGGCACCAACGTCCAAACGGTTTAAGCTGCATTCGACGGGAGGACCCAGCGTTCCCTTCTTCTTTCCCAGCGCCACGCTCAACGGTCTGACAATGCGCCTTTTCAACACCTTGGTCTACCATCGACAGATACGCCAGCAGCGCGACGCAACCGTTCACTACGATCCCTATTTTTATCCGCTGGATTTTGTGCGCCACTGGAACCGCATTTACGGGAAACGGGGCTTCTTGCAGTACCAGTTTGCCGTTCCCTTTGACGGGGGGCGAACGCTAATGGGAGACATCTTGCAGCGCATTGCCCAACGCGGCGTTGCTTCTTTTCTGACCGTCCTCAAAACGCTTGGTCAAGAGAGCGGAGGGCTCCTATCTTTTCCCATTCCCGGCTACACGCTCGCCCTCGACATTCCGCTGCGAGACCCCTCAGTCATTTCCTTTCTACAGGACATTACCCGTTTAGTTGTGCGGGCGGGAGGACGCATCTACTTGGCCAAAGACGCCATTCTACAGCGCGCCGACTTCGAAGCAATGTATCCTCGCTTACCCGAATTTAAACGCGTGAAACGCGCCTGCGACCCCCATAACCGCTTTCGCTCTCTTCAGTCCGAGCGGCTGGGACTTACGTGAAAAAACGCGCACTCATACTAGGCGCCAAATCGGCGATTGCCCGTGCAATAGCGCAGCGTTTAGTCTCTGACGGCTATGATTTAGTACTAGCCGCACGCCAGGTAGACGCACTTTTGCCATTCGCTACAGACATCAGATTACGCCACCAATGCCAGGTCGACCTCATCGAATTTGACGCCCTCGACTTTGACACTCTAGAACATCTGCCGCAGCGCGTTGAACGCACTGCAGGGCCGTTTGATCTGTCGGTTCTCGTTTTTGGCTATTTGGGAAAACAGGAAGATACGGGGCGCAGCACAGAAGAGATGCTCAAGGTTCTCAACGCCAATTTCACCGGAGCCGCTGTAACGCTTGGGCACCTAGCCAACTACTTTGAGCAAAGAAACGCTGGGGGCATTATTGGCATAGGTTCAGTAGCGGGTGATCGCGGGCGACAAAGCAATTTTTTTTACGGAGCAGCCAAAGGGGGATTGGGTCTATTCCTTCAGGGACTGCGCAACCGACTAGCCCCATGCGGTATTCACGTACTCACCGTCAAACCGGGCTTTGTCGACACGCCGATGACAGAGGGATTAGACGGACTGTTTTTAGTTGCAAAACCGGAAAAGGTAGCGAATGATATCGTGCGGGCTTATAACAGAAAGAGAGACGTGCTGTACACGCCTTTCTTTTGGCGCTGGATCATGTTTATCATACGCAGCATACCCGAGCGCATTTTTAAAAAACTCTCTCTGTAACGTTTTTAGAGTAGCTGCTGCCCCACTTCGACTTTCTCCTCAACCTCTCCGCGCAGGCGCTGCTGAAGCGTGGTAAAGCGTTCTGCCACTTCGTTGTTTTGCACAGCCATGCCCAAAGCCTGCTTGGTGCCGACGAGCACGATCATTTCTTTTGCCCGAGTGATCGCCGTGTAGAGTAAGTTTCGCTGCAGCATAACAAAGTGTTGCGTAGTCAGAGGCAGTATGACTACGGGAAACTCCGAGCCCTGCGAGCGATGCGTGCTAATCGCATAGGCTAAGGTTAGCTCGTCTAAATCGGCGACATCGTATTCTACGCTAGCATCGAATCCTACCAGCAGCTGCTGTTTGTCCACGTCTATGTGCTCTACTAAGCCCATATCTCCGTTGAACACGCCTTTGTCGTAGTTGTTTTTCACCTGCATCACCTTGTCTCCAACGCGAAACTCTCCCCCACCGTGGCGAAAAGCATGCGCTCCCTCATTGAGCTTGTTCTGCAGGCGTTGATTGATGTTCACAGCTCCCGTCTCACCGCGATACATCGGAGACAGAACTTGAATATCTCGGCGCGCATCATAATTGCCATGGGCCGGCAGCCGGCGAGCACATAAGTCTTCTACAACTTCGACTACCCGCGTCGGCTCTTTCTCTTCAATAAAAAAGAAGTCACGCGTCTCTCTATTATCTAGCAGAGGCATTTGGCCATCGTTGATTCGGTGTGCGTTCGTGATTATGTGACTCGTTGCCTCTTGACGAAATATCTGCGTCAACCGCACAACCGGCACTTCACCCGAATTGATCATATCTCGCAGCACATTGCCCGGACCAACAGAAGGCAATTGGTCTACATCGCCGACCAAAACCAACCGAGCCGTATCGGGCAACGCTCGAAGCAGCGCGTTCATCAGCACAATATCGATCATTGAGGCCTCGTCGACGATGAGTGCCTCCACGTCCAATTTGTCTTCGTAGTCCTTTTTAAACTGACCGTCCCCCGGCTGAAATTCTAGCAGACGATGAATGGTTCGCGCCTCGCGTCCGGTTGCCTCGCCCAGTCGCTTTGACGCTCGACCGGTCGGAGAACACAGGGCGACTTTTAATGTCCCCCCTTCAAAACAGGACAGGATGCGTTTCGTCACCGTAGTCTTTCCGGTGCCGGGTCCCCCAGTGAGAATCATCACCTTCTCTGCGGCAGCCAAATCTACCGCTTCCTGCTGAGTGGGCGCGAGTTTAAGATCGTCTTCAACTGAACCGCTATCGTCTAACAGTTTCTCGCAGGGAGTGCGCAATAGACGACGCACCGAAGAGGCGACACCCACTTCAGCGTGATAGAGGGGGGGCAAAAAATAGCGCAACGCCTCTGTCACCACTCCATCGTCCGCACGCAGCGCCTCCAGCGCGGGCGGTATGAGTTCGGCATTGATTTCGAGAATGTCTTTGGCCCGTTCAATGAGGCCTGGCTGACCCGGCTTTTGACGACCTCCGGGCAAAAATACGTGTCCGTCGTCTGCCGCTTGATTCAGCAAGTACCGTATACCGGCTTGAACGCGCTGTGGCGCATCTTTACCCAAGCCCAAGTTTTGAGCGATTCGATCCGCAATTCTAAACCCAATTCCGCGGATATCGCGCTCCAGACGATAGGGATTAGTGCGCACTTTCTGAATCGCTTCCTGTCCATATTGCTTAAAGATCTTTACCGCATAGCCCGTCGTAATCCCGTGCGATTGGAGAAATACCATTACGTCTTTCACGTGGCGCTGGTCTTCCCATGCCTCGGCAATCATATCGACGCGCTTTGCACCAAGATTAGGGACCTCGGAAAGACGCTGGGGGTTCGCATCAATAATATCGAGCGTCTCTTCACCAAAGTGATCGACGATACGCTTGGCAGAGACGGGCCCCACCCCTTTTATCAACCCCGAGCCCAGATACTTTTTTATCCCCTCCAGCGTAGTCGGATATACGAGTCGATAGGTTTCAATTTTAAACTGACGACCGTATTTGGCATGGTTCGTCCACTGACCTTCAACCTCGACATTCTCCCCTTCTTCAAGTGAAGCTATCGCCCCAACCACGGTAATCTTTTCGCGCTGCCCCTCGGCAACCAGCCGGGCTATTGTATAGCCATTCTCCGGGTTGTGGTAGGTTATGCGGTCTATATGTCCTCTGTATGATTCTGCCATAGACAATTCCATAAGAGCTCACATCAACGCCCGGTAAGCCGCGAGCGAGACGCCAATACCCAAGACAAAGCCTGCCAATACCTGTGCCACGGTATGAACCCCTAAATACAATCGAGCCCATCCTACCAGCAGCACAGCCAAAACACCTGGCCAAGCTATGCCGGCTCCCGCAATGGAGAACAGGAGAGCTACGGCTCCTCCCACTCCAACACAGTGAATACTGATCTTCCAAAAAAGGTTGATACAGAAGACCAGCAGCGTCGCAAGCGTAAAGCTTATTCCCACTACAAGCAATAGCAGATCAGGATTTATTATCCACAGCACTCCCCCCCCCAACCCATAACTCATCGCACCCTGCAGCAGCATTTCGCTACGCTGCTGGCGCACCTCAGGGTAGAGTTGATTCATGCGTCCTTTGCGGAGTCCGTGCAGTAGCCCCAACGCAGGCAATACAATATAAAAAAGCACCCCCACCATAACTACGAGGCCGTCATCGGGATGATAGATCCACCAGCAAATCCATAAGACCAGCGCTACGCCGGCGGGATTGAGCCCGTGTGATATCCAGTGGGCGATGTGTTTTAACATGCGCTTCGTTTTCTCTTACACTCTTCGAACTACGCTTCGCAACGTTCTTTAGAGATGTTTTTTCTAAAGGTTTCTCGTCACTCCGTCGATAGTAGACTTACAGATACTAAGTTATATCGAGTAATATTTTTAAAAACCATGTAATATTTGGTAAGGCGAGTAACGCATACCCAGTAAAAACAATACTATACGATCATAAATGCCGTCTTATACAGTCACGAAGGAGGGAATACCCCACAGTTAAACACCCGATAAAAAACACAGTTTTACACATAAAAAGTATATAATCGATTTCAACATCAAGGATGAATTTGCATAGGAAACAAGGAGGTTTCTAATGCCATTACGCGTCAATAATAACATTGCGGCTATTAACTCGCGCCGACAATTGAATGCTAACAACCGAGATCTAAGCTCTCGCTTAGAGCGCTTATCTTCCGGTTTGCGTATCAATAGAGCGGCTGATGATGCCGCTGGACTTTCCGTTCGCGAGGGTATGCGAGCTGAAATTTCCGGTTTGAAGATGAACGTGCTCAACGCAGAACAGGGCTCTAATCTTCTACAGGTCGCTGAAGGTTCGCTGAATGAAATCAACGCTATGCTGATCCGCATGCGCGAACTAGCCGTGCAGTCAGCCTCTAGCACGGTGAACGATTCCAACCGCGAATCAATCCAGGCCGAGTATACGCAGATGATTCAGGAAATAGATCGCATTGCGCAGTCTACAACCTATAACGATCAGGTACTTTTAACCGGTTTTGGCAATACCGTCGATGCGACTTCAACGGCATTGACTACCAGCAATGCTACAGGCGTTAGCTCGATTAAGATATCTGGAGCCTCTACAGGCACCTATACCTTTGGCGATACGGCCGGCGATAGCGAGATCACGCTAGGCAATGGAACGGTTACGCAGACCATCCGCATCGCTACGATGCTAGACGGGAGTGACGTATCCACCGGCACCACGACCGTCGCCAACTTTGACCGTCTCGGCGTGCAGGTGACGCTGGCCGGCGCAAACGTGAGCAACGCAACGGGCAATTACAGCGATGGTGATTTGGACGGTACGACCATTGTCGTCGACTCTAGCACCGGTGGCTCGTTTCAGGTCGGACCAGACGATGGTATTAACAATCGCATAGAAGTAGGCATCCAGGATATGCGCGCTTCAGGGGCGATTCTCAACCTGAATACGACCGCTGTCGGCACGCTCGACTCGTCGCGCGCTGCCATCACCGAGATCGATCAGGCGATCTTTAAGGTTTCGAACCAGCGCGGTGATCTCGGTGCTTTTATGAATCGACTGGCGTTTACGATCTCATTTACCGAGAACGAGATCGAGAACATCCAGAACTCGGAGGCATCCATCAGCGACGCCGACGTGGCCGCAGAAGTCACGGCGTTCACCCGAGCACAGATTCTCAGCCAGGCAGCTACTTCCATGCTGGCCCAGGCCAACGTGGTACCGCAGTCGGCCCTGTCTCTGCTACAGTAAGTATTTTCACCAAAAAGAGGGGCGGGAATATCCCGCCCCTCTTTTTTATTTTTTAATCCATTTCTTACCGCTGGCCCCTCCCGGATCAGGCGGTCCCTTCTCCCCTTCCAAGACAAAACCGATAAAGCGCTTTTCGCCCAGCATTTTTAGATATTGTAGCAACGAGACTTCGGCTTCTTTGCGGTTGAGCTGATACGTATCGCTCAACTGCTCAATCATATCACCAACCGTATTCCGGCCGTTGCACATCTGCCAGACCTCGGTGCCGACTTCGTCGAGCGTAATCTTTCTCTTCTTCGGAATGTAAAACAGCTTTGAGAGCAAGCGGACTTTCCACGTGTCCTGACGAACGACGCTTATTTGAACTTCGCCTTCGTCGGTAGTCTCCCAATCAAGCGAGTCATTCCTCGTCGGTCGGGACGACATCATCGCCCCCCGATTTAACTTCGGCTTCTTCGATAAAATGGCCATGGACGACCGTTTCCACTATGTCTGAAGCATCGTCTTTTTTTCGATACAGATATTCGACGACGCTGATTTTATCTTGATCCTGACGATGCCATATCCGGGCATCCATAAACAGGCGCGGACGCGGATTCACAAAGGGAAGCGGGCGCAGCAGCTGGCGCCAGCGACTGCGCGGACGTCCCGCCAAGCGCAAGCCCACGTGTCCTTCCACCTCTTCCCGCGTTATATCGATAACAAAATCGCGCAGCTGTTTTTTAAAGAAGGCCGGATACCACTGCTCTACGTCACTGCCTTTGAGCAACAGTCGAGCCATACTGAGTCGATGGACGCGACATTCTTTGCGCCCCTGCTCAAAACGCAGTTGAATATGACCCGACTTTAACTCGTGCCCGGCCAGCGCAAATTCTGCCGGCATAAAAAAGCGCAGTCCGTACACGCACCACAGGTACTCTTCGCGGTCGGCCTCCTCGCGCAGCGATCGAAAAATCCGCTCAACAACGTCGATTTGATCTTCGTCGCGCTGTGCTAAGACTCGCAGCAGCACAACGCGCTGCGTAGAGACGAAGCGGAGCGCTATATTAAACGCCCGAAAATCAGCATCCCACGTAAAAACCTCGTAGTCATATCCATCCAACCACTGTTTTTCCCGCAGGAAACGCGCCCGGCGCTGCACATCAAAGCCCGCTCCGGCCTTGTCTGCTTTCTTTTTCAGACCTTCAAGATAGCGATCGACCAAGTCGCTGAGGGGAACGCCTACTTCGCGCCCTTTCAGCTTGCGCCATTCGATCTCCGCTCGCACTATTTCCGCATCGTCTAAGCGTGCATATCCCTTCTCAGCATCGCCGTCAACGCGCCCTAGATTCCAGTCACTTGGCACGCGCAAACGCAGTCCCTGCCAGCCGAAATCTTCCCAGTCTTTTTCAGCCATTTAAAATATCAAGACATCGACCGATTTCTGAATGAGCGCGATACCAACCGATGCCATCCCCATTAGGGCCATACCGCAGGAAAACCCTACGGCGAGGATCGGTGCATACTGCAGCCATTCTTTCCGGCCGTACTTGTTCCAGAAATAGTAGCGAGCTAGTAGTGCACCTATGACTTCTGTGACGACAAAGTGCGGTAACACTGTCAGCGATCGCACAAAACCAAAGATGAGTAGGATCGGGAGTCCGAGCACGGACAGCAGAGCAAAACTGACGACGCCGAAACCCGTCCCAATCGCAATCACCTCAGGCTTGAGCGCGCGGAAAAGATACGGCACATCCGTCGAACGCTGAATCCAGGAGGACGTAAAGAGCGGATCTGTATCCACCTCGAAGTAGTAGTTCCATCCAGCGGGAACCTCTTTTTCAGATCGGACAAAGAGCGTTGGTCGCGGGTCGCTCACAAAAGAATCCATTTCCGGGCCAACCGGAATGATGCCGGGCAGTCCCGCAGAGATTTCCTCACTTGGGTCGCTAGCGTCGCGCAAGAAACGGTCGGCGGCAATATCCGGTTCGCCTTCGGCAAAGTGAGTGTAGAAAACTTGCGTTTCCGACCAAGGTCCCACCTTACCAAACTTCCCTTCCGTATCAAGCCAGTCATCGTCGACTAATCGCGCACGCCAGTACCACCACTCGTCCTCGATAAGATTCGCCGGCGTCCAGTCTGCGCGTAAGGCATCCGTATTGAGTTCCTGACGCATCGTTCCGGTCATAAACAGGCACTGCTGATAGGCTCGCAGACGCCAGATCAACTGCGCGTAGGGGTAGGATGCGGACGGGATCGGAGCGAGTTTCCAGATGTACGAACCGTAGAGAAAGCTGGTGAACAAAATAATGGGCACCATGAATATTTCTGCTCGCATGATGCTTGTAAATTGGGTACCCGTAAGCTCAATCTCGCGGAATTTCTGCGTCTGAGCACCGTAGTTCCCAATGGGGAACGGAATAAACCAAATATCTACGCCGCGGTATCCCGACAGGATAATTGTTGCCTCGCGCACAAAGGGTATTTCCACTGTCTGCCCCACTAACCCAACCAAACGCGCATTTACAAACGATTGAAACGGGGTAAAGACGAATCCAAAAAAGAGGAAAAACCAGATAAATTGGCTGAATCCGGGCAGCAACCAAGCCGCGATGCCGATCAGTGCCGTAGTTGCCACCGCATAAAGCCCGAGCGCAATCCATATGGGGAAGTCACCGCGTCCCTGAGGTACGGTAAAACTGCGTCGGTCTCCGCTGGCTTCGCTGGCAGCACGCGAAGCACGAACTCCCTGAACCACCTGATAGATACCGATCAGCGCGATGGCGATTGTCGTCCCAATACCAAAGCTCATCCAGAAATCGACGTTATTGACGAAAAAGGTGTCAATCGTTCCCATGCCTTGGCGCCACAGCGTGAGATAGGGCTCATCCCGCCAAGGGGGCGCATAGGTGTAGAGAATCGGATTTGCAATCGCTGCAACA
>CALDFW010000029.1 GCA_937942165.1 uncultured bacterium
TCGGCGGGCGGCAGATCTTCGGGCAGCGGCTGGGCCAGATGCAGAGAGCACTCGTCGATTGCGTCTACGTCAAGCGCGGTGCGCCCGCGCGCTAGCCTCCAGGTATGCTCTCCATACGACAGCTCCACGCCATCGAGCAGATAGGCCGTTAGCGGTGCACCCTCCCGGTCGACGGAGAGAAAGGCAAAGCGACCGGCCAGCGCAACGGGGCCGTAGGAACGCCTTTCGCAGTCGGGGGCCGAAAAGATGTAGTCCGTGCGCTCAGCTAGGCGGACTACTATAGCCAATGCATTGCCGGTTTTGTCTCCTTCTAACTGCTGGACGTCTACGATGGGCGACGTCGTTCCCAAATAGGGTGCCATCAGCGCGGCATAGTGACTCGTTAACGGTGCATCATCCGAAGTGCGCTCAGCCAATAGCTGCTGTACGGGAGGGGCGTTCTGCTGGCTGCCGTGGCAGGATCGCCAGCCCGGCGCGTCGGCCAGCAGCAGGCGTTGGACTGGGCTGAGCAGATGCCAGTCGAGCTGTACATCTTCGTGGGACCACGTTGCGCGCAGCAGGCCGTTGGCCTGCGCAGCGCGCGGGTCCGCTACCCACTCCATCCATTCTGTTAGCGTTTCTTCTTCCCCTTGCAGCGGCGCGAAGTCTGCGCCTTTGTCGACCAATGCACCGTTACTGTGGAATAGGTAGTGGTGGGTGTGTCCTCCCGCAACGCGAAAGAAATCCACCGCATAGCTGCCGCCGTCGGGTCGTCGCACCAGCGCGGTGGTGCGCTCATACTGTGAACACTGCGCGTAGGCCTGTGCCTGTGCGCGTATAATTTCCACGCCCGGTCCCCGTCCCAACAGCTCCAGGCTCGCGTCGCGTTCGGGATGGTTTTGCTTTTGACCGTCGACGGCAACTAGGTTGTGCGAGAGCGTGCCTTTGGTCCAGGCGCCGCGCGGGTCGTCCCATATATAGCCGCGATCGGCCACCAGCTCGCGGCCGTGCGCCACATAGCTGATGCCGAGCGTATCGGTGTGTCGGTGTCCGCCTTGGGCAGAGGCATTGAAGTAGAGCGCGTTCTTTCCGTCCGGATCGCCGTTGCGCAGCACGCCGACCTGCCAGGCGGGAAAATACTCGCTGCGCCGCGGCAGCGGGGTTGCTTCGTCGACGGTCAGCTCGGGATCGCGATGCCAGAGCGCGTATTCATCGCCCGCTTCGGACAGCGGCCTGCCCAAGGCTCTTTCGAGCAGGCCGGCGTAGCGGTTGCCGTAGTGCGCGCAGAGCACCTCGGTGTGAATGGGCCGCAGTCCGTCCCCGAAGTGGGTATCGCCAATCACGGGGTACTTCAGGTTGGGATCGAGCATGCGCACCATGCTCTCGAGGGCTAATCGATAGCGCCCGAAGTGCGCATAGGGTGCGAAGTGCTCCATACGCGTTCCGTCTTTGGGCTTGTAGTCGGGCGGATCGCTGTAGCCGTCTAGCAGGTCGGGCAGGGCGCGCATGAGCGTCAGGTACATGTCCGAGTAGGACGGCGATTCAGTGCAGAATCCGTCTGCGTGAAAGCCTTTTTCGAGCAGTCGTTGGAAGCCGTCAACGGCGCGGCGCACGCTTTCGGGGCGTTCGAATAGTCGGCCGACGAGCGCGCTGAGCGCACGGCCTGGCGGACACTTGTTGTTGATCTCGTTCCAACACTCCGTGTCGGCACAGCCGGCCAGAATAAGGTCGTCGACGATGCGTTGCTCCCGTTCGGGCGTAAGCACTTCCGCGCCGCGCAGCAGGTCGTAGGCGCGGGTCAGCTCGAGCAGGAGCGTGCTGTCACCGCCGCTGCATCCAAAGCGTCCCGCGCCCCAGAAGCCGTTAAAGAGCACGGAGTGATCGCCCTCGCGGTGGCGCCCCGTAAAAGCGCTAATGATGGTCTCATGTGGAAAGCGACCGCCGCGCGGGTGTGCACCTAGGCTGCGCGCCACGTCGGCCGGCGGTGCATCCGTATAGGTGCCGTCGTAAGAGTGAAAGAGCCAGTGCGGATAGCGCGATGCGGCAATTTCTAAAATCCACACGGCGCGCTCGGCACAGGCGCTGTCACCGGTCAGCGCGTAGAGCTGAGCCAGCGGCAGGACCTGGTCAAAACACCAGCGGCCCTGCTTGGAGCGCAGCACGCCGCTGAAGCTAGTGTGCACGGGAAACGTCACCCAGCGGTAGGCGTGCGTGCCCGTGCGATCTTCGGGATGAGCGCGCTCGTCGTCGTTGAGGTAGAATGTAAAAGTCTGTTCCATGCGCAGCGCGGTGATCGAACCCGTTTCCGGATAGGCTTCGTTGGGATACTCGGTCTGGCAGTAGGTGCAGACCAGCCGGTCGGGATCGCGCACGTCCCATGCATACAGGCCGGTCTCGCCCATCGACGAAAGGCGGCCGACGCAGGACGGGCAGTTCTGGCCGTATTCGGGCCAGGGCGTTAGCTCGGGTATCATCCGCTCGAAGAAGGCGCGGTCCTGCCCCAGGGCATAGTCGACCTGCTGACGCCATCCGTCTACGAGATGTTGGGCCCAGGCGTGTCGGCGCACGTTTTCGCGCGCGGTGTGGACGTTTTGTATGGGCATGGGAAACGGAGCGCTTAAGCGCTTTCAGGCGGCATGATAAGCCCCTCGGGATTGCGCACGCCGTAGAGCGGATCCAGCTCGCGGTAGTCGACGCCGATGCGTCCGTTCCAGTCCCAGCGGACAATGCCGTCCTGCAGGGTCAATTCACAGGTGATGCGCTGCGTGCCTCTGAAGAGTCCGCTGGCCACGTCCGTGTAGCCGAAATCGCCTTCGAGAATCTTGAGGCCCGCCACGTCGGCTACGGCACCTACGCTCAGATGGCCGAGCTCTTCGTGGCCAATTTCGCGCGCCGGGTTGATAGTGGATTCGCGAATGACTTCTTCCAGCGGCATGCCCATGACGAGAAACTTCGACATGACGGTGACCATATCCATCATGTCTTCGTTCATGTTTTTGGTGTGCAGATCGGTGGAGATGGAATCGGGGTAAAACCCTTGCTCGATGGCCGGCACGGCGTTGCGCCAGTAAAACGAACCGCCGCCGTGGCCCACGTCGAATACGATGCCGCGCTTGCGCGCTTCGTGCAGGTAGGACAGCACTTTTCCATCCGCGTCGAGCCAGGGCACGTCGCCGAGAAACATATGCGTGCTAATATCGCCGGGCGCCATG
>CALDFW010000030.1 GCA_937942165.1 uncultured bacterium
CGATGGCAAACCGTGGACCATGGTCTGGGGAGCCAACCAGTGGATCTACGAATTGCCGTGGGCCAATGCGGCCGACGACTACGACTTCGAGCCTGGAGAAAGCGGCAAATATACGCTGGAATTCTGGATTACACCTTTTGATTACGCGCCCTACGAAGGGCCCGAGCGCGCGGTCGAATCAAACTTAGAAGAGGACGAAATAATCGGCTTGTCGTGGTGTATCCTCGACTACGACGACGTCAAAGTTAAGCAGCAGGAGTTTGAGGGATTCTGGAACTTGTCGCACAAGACGACGATGTATGGCAATGCTTCAGATCTGGTTGGTTTTCGCCTCATGCCCCTAGAGAAACAGTTCCGCGAGCCCGTAGAAGCGCAGTGGGAATTTACCGTGCTCGACATGGATCGCCGCCTCGTTGCTTTTAAGGATCTGTCCTACGGTGACATCCGCTCTTGGCGCTGGGATTTTGGCGATGGCCATACGTCAAATGAGCAGCATCCCATACACCAATACGAAAACGCGGGAACGATGTATACCGTTACGCTCTATGTCGAAGGGCCGGAGGGCAAGGCGCGTATGTCTAAGGTGTGGGATGTAATGGTTCAGTAAGCGATTCGGATATTCTCAGTGTCTTTTTTGCTCAGCCACATCAGCGCAGCGGCCTTTTTCTCCGATCGCTGCTCAAAGAGCCGCGCGTTTACAGTGAGGCGAAGCGGGCGTCTATCGGGGCAGGTGAAATCTCCCGTAGTGAGACGGCATGAATCTATTGCAATATCCTAGGCGCGTTTTTGCCGGAATTTTTATGCTGGCTCTCGCCGTGCGCCTGCTGCACGTGCTGCAGATGTCGACCAGCCCGCTATTTGCCGACCCGGCTGTAGACGCCAGTAGCTATGCCGAGCACGCTGGCCGACTGGCCGAAGGGAACTGGCTGGGCAGGGGGGAAGGACCATTCTGGCAGCCGCCGCTGTACCCCTATGTGCTCGGCCTAGTGAAAGTCGTTTTTCCCGAGGCATTTTTTTACGCTGCGCGTCTGCTGCAGGCGCTTGTTGGGTCGCTGTCCTGTGCCCTGATATACGGGCTGGGTCTCAGGGCTTTTAATGGCAGAGTGGGGGCCGTCGCCGGACTGGCTGCCGCTCTATATGGCCCGCTGATCTATTTCGACGCCCGTCTGCTGCCGACCGGACTGGCGACGCTCTTTCTTCTTGTCACCCTAGTGCTTCTGCTCCGAGCCGTTGAACGTCCATCCCGAGCGATCTTTGCCGTGGCTGGTGCCGTTCTCGGAATGACCACACTTACTGTCGCCACGGCGCTCGCGCTGGTTCCTCTGCTCGTCTTTTGGCTGTGCTGGCAGTTCCGTAACCGAGCCGGCTGGGGATGGCATTGGATAGGTTGTTTCGTGCTCGGGACGCTCGTTGCCGTAGCACCTGTGTCGTTGAGAAATGCGACAATTGGTGGGGACGCCGTGCTGATTTCCTACAATGGCGGGGTTAATTTTTACGTCGGAAATAATGCCGATTACGAGAATACGATCTCCGTGCGGCCGGGGTGGGAATGGGAAGAGTTAGTCGCCCAGCCGCTGCGTGAGGGGCTTGTCCAACCTTCTGATAAATCGCGTTACTTTTACGCTCGTGCATTTGAGTCTATTGCTCAGGCGCCGCTGGAGTATGGGGCGCTCCTGGTGCGGAAAATGGCGCAGTTCTGGCACGGTGACGAAATTGAGCGCAATCAAGAGATATACTACTGGCGTAAATATTCTACCGTACTCGCGACTTCCCTGTGGAAATGGGGATTGGCATTCCCTTTTGGACTAGTAACCCCTCTCGCGCTGATCGGCCTTGCGGTGTACGTGCGTCAGCGCGGGTTGGCCCTGCCGGTTCTTTTTGCACTGGGGTACGGTGTGGCGGTGATCGCTTTTTTCGTCACTTCGCGCTATCGAATGCCGGTTATACCGCTGCTGCTGCTCTTTGCCGTGTATGGTGCCTTTTGGCTATACGAAGAGCACGGGCGAAAGACGCTGCGCCAGAATATGCCCTCCGTTGCTCTCTTGGGGGGGCTACTCTTGGTTTGTAATATGGGCCTGTCGCCCATGGATATGAGCGGCTCGGCGGCTACTCAGAACGACCTTGGTAATGCCTATTTGCGCCAGGGACGCTACGATATGGCCCAGCTAAAATTCGAGCAGGCCGTGCGCCGCGATTCCACCTACTGGCAGGCGTGGTTTAATCTGGGGGGACTGCGTGCGCTGCACGGCGATCTGCACGGAGCGCTGTCCATATTTCAGCGGGTCGCAGCGTTTAACCCCGAGCGCGCGGACGTCTGGAGCAATCTGGCGGGCGCGCACGTTGGTCTCGGCGAGTACGGCAAAGCGGCACAGGTCCTTGAGGAGGCACTACGCGTCGCACCTCCGCGCCCCGACATCTACGTCGAACTGATTCGGCTGTATATGGCTCAGCGAGCATTTGGCCGTGCCGATAGTCTTTACCACCGCGCCCTGTCGCAGTTTCCCGACGATCCGTATCTACATACCTTGCACGACGAGATCGCCCATTGACGAGGGTTCCAATCACATCTGGAGATGGCCATTTTGGCGCAAAATACTAGTGTTTGGACGCTGCGACTGCTGACGGTATTAGTTGGTCTGGGGTTGGTCGTGGGATTGGAAATGTTCCTGCGCTTTATGCCCGGTATAGGGCCAGCTCCCCTAGTGGTCAAGCGCGCCGAAAGGGGCGATACGACCCTCTACTCTATTAACCGCGAATATTCCGAACGCTTTTTTTCCGGACAGCAGGGTCGCCTCGCTGCTGCCGGTCAGATGGCGGAGCGTTTTTTTGTCGAGCCCGCGCCGGAAAATCTCTACCGCGTGGTCTTTGTCGGCGCCTCCACCGTGCAGGGCTTTCCCCATCCTCGTCGTCTGGCCGCCGCGTCTTTTTTAGAATCGATGTTGCAGGATGCGATGCCGGATAGAACCGTGGAAGTCTTCAATTTGGGCATCACTTCTATCGCCAGCTTTGCGGTGGCGCAGGTCGTCCAAGACGCCTTGGCGTTGGAGCCGGACTTGGTGGTCGTATACACCGGACACAACGAATTCTACGGGATTTATGGAGCGGAGGAGTCGGCGCGCTATAACGAGCTGGATTACTCTCTGCGGCAACTGCATATAGCGCATTTGGTGCAGAGCGCGCTGGGTTTATTGGCGAAGAGCGCGATGTCTGCTACGGACCTACTGAAGCTCATGGCGGAACGCGGCGAGGTGCCCTTGGATGATATGCGTCGCGAGAGGGCAAAGAGCCATCTGCGGAATAATCTGCGCGAGATTGGCCAGCTGTGTCGAGAGGCTGGAGTTCCGTTGGTGCTGTGCACGCTGGCGGCTAATGAGACGGCCTTTGCCCCCGCCGGCTCTTCTGCGCCCCCGTTGGACGCGCAATCATCCGGGGAGTGGTTGAACTTGGTGGAGTCAGCCGGAGAGCATCTGACGCGGGATTATATAACTAGGGAAGCAGCGGAAGAAGCGCTCGCATT
Organism: uncultured bacterium; assembly: GCA_937942165.1. Lineage (GTDB taxonomy): Bacteria > Latescibacterota > UBA2968 > UBA8231 > UBA8231. The sequence goes on from CALDFW010000030.1 coordinate 3,518, forward strand.
GCTCGATAGGGCCGGTGCGCAGTCCGACGGGCACGCTTGGCCGACGTATCTGCGAGGGCGCGCGCTGCAGCGTTTAGGGCAAGATCGAGCGGCGCTGAAGGCGTTTCGCGCCGCCCGTGATCTCGATACGATGCCGTGGCGCGCTCCGTCCGATCACAGCGAGATTATCCGCGCTGAGGCCGAACAAATGGGCGCAGCGCTGGTCGACGTGGAGAATGAGCTTCGGACGTTGGCCGGCGCGCAGGGCATCGGATGGCAGTATATGGTCGACCACGTGCATTTTTCCACCGCTGGTCAGATCCTGTTGGCTAGGCTCATCCTCGAGGGCATTTCGGATTTAATGGTTTCCGCGGGGCAGCAGATAGCGCTCGAGCAGCTGGACGACGACGGCGACTACCGGCAGAGGTTGGGGGATGTGCCGGTCGAAAGCGCAGCGCTGCACAGGAAGATGGCGGCCATGCTGAGCCAAGAGCCTATGAAGCAGTACAATGGCCACAACGCGCGTTATCTGCAGCAATTGATGACCATGGAGTGGCAGCGATTAACATCGGCCGAACAGCGCGGCATCCAGGCATGGATGCAGGGTGGGCAAAAAATACCGCTGGCGTTGGCGGTAGCCGATCTGCTCTTTGAGGCGGAGGATTTTTCTCGCGCTCAACAGTACTACAGCGCCTCTCGTATAGAAGGGCCCTTTACTCACAGGGCTGATCTATGGGCTACGGTCCAATGGGGATGGTCCATTAAAATGCAGGATAAACCACTGGCTGAGGCGGACGAGTTGGTCATGCGGTCATCGTTGGAGCGCAGTGCCTTTCTCGCCCAAGATCCGGCCGCCGATCCGGCTTTTATCGACTATGTCCAAGGGCAGTTACACCATTTGCTAGGAGAGGGTGACCTAGCTTTGGTGCATTTGGAGCGCGCCTTCCTCAACGAGGATTTTCGCCGTATATACGCCACGAGTCTTTTCCATGCTCTGGTAGCTGAACTGGTGCAGGCCCGTCGCTTAGAGGACGCCCGCCGCTATGCCCAGTTGGTAGGAGGGGAAAGCGGGCGTGCTCAGTATTACCTGAACATAGTCGAAGGCATGGATGCAAATCCATAAAAGACAAATAACCTCGGGAGGAAATAATGACCCTATCTGCAGTGAAAGACGCCCCCATAATTACCGAAATTGAAAACTTCAACGTAGTTGTTCCCTGGCCTGAAGAAGAAGTGAAGGCGGGCATGCTCAACCGATTCAACATGGTCAGAGTTCGCACGGATTCGGGGATCACGGGATATGCCACCGGCCGGGCGATGCACGTGGAAGACTTGGAGGGCGTGAAGGAGACATTTATTGGCAAGACGCCGTTTGATCTCGAACAATACCTGCGTCCTCACCTGATCAAATGCGCCTCGGTAGAGCACGCCCTGTGGGATATTATCGGGAAGATGGCGGCTATGCCCGTGCACAAGCTGTGGGGTGGAAATCGCACGGAGATCAAGTGTTATCTGACGTGCGTCTGGCCGGGCAATACGGACCAGTCAGACGTGCCCTACCAGAGACAGGCAGACGACGCGCTCAACTATCAGAGCAAGGGTTTCAAGGCGCTAAAGATGAGGGCCTGGCGTCCCCAGCCGCTCGATGACGTTGAGGCCGTGCGGACCATGCGCGAGGCGGTCGGTCCCGAATTCGACATTATGATCGATCGCACCGCGGCCAAGCCGGGCTGGGTTTGGGACTTTGAGACGGGTCTGCAAATGGCGCAGGAGTTTGAAAAGCTCGGCGTCAAATGGCTGGAGGAACCCTTTGACCTGCACGACTACGAGCCGCATAAAAAGCTGGCCTCCATGGTCGATATTCCGATCACGGGAGCGGAGTTAGACAATGACGTCTTTGAGTTTGCCAAAATTTTTAGCGAGGGTTATTTCGATGCGGTTAATGCGGATGGTCATATTTGCGGTGGCCTATCCACGCTGAGAAAGATTGCCCATATGGCGACGGCTCTGGGCAAAAAGTGCATACCGCACGGGATTCATTCGACCGATTTGGCCGGTCAGCTCCAAGTCGTGGCCGCGTGCCCGGAAATTCCAATTGAGGAGATCGTCATGGTCGTCCCGCCGCTGCTGCCTCAAGAACAGTGGCGTCCGGCACACGAAATTCTGCGCACGCCGTCTCTGTATACGATTCGCGACGGTTGTTTGCAAATACCCCAAGGTCCGGGACTCGGCGTCGACTATAATGAGGACGCCATCGAGGAGTATCGCGTTTAGGAAAGGGCAGACAAAAAAATGCCCCCCAGCGGAAGCTGGGGGGCATCGAGATGGTGGGCGATACTAGATTTGAACTAGTGACCTCCTGCATGTCAAGCAGGCGCTCTAACCAACTGAGCTAATCGCCCCCAAACGGCTCTTTACAGGCCATTTTAAATTTTCTTAATTGCTGATTAGGCTGAATAATTTAGAGCATAAAATACGCAGCGTCAAGCCTGCGTTCTCCCCCTAAAGGAGCTAGCTATGCCCGTTACATACCGCGTTGGATTGATCGGATGTGGGCGCATGGGCGCCACGATTGATGACGAAGTAAAGGACCGCCCGAACGCGCATATTTTCCTGCCGTACTCTCATGCTGCGGCCATTGTCGCCAGCGAGCGGACCGAACTGGTCGCCGTGTGCGATCCCGTGCCCGAAAAGGCCGAAGCGATTGGCCAGCGCTACGGGGCGCAGAAGGCCTATTCAGATCACGAGGCGATGATCGACGCCGAAAACCTAGACATGGTCGCCGTGGCGACGCGGCCCGGTCCGCATGCGGCCATCGTTCGCTACGCGGCCGAGCGCGGCGTGCGGGGTATTTACTGCGAGAAGCCGCTGTGCAATGCGGTGAGCGAGATGGACGTCATGCTCGAAGCCTGTCGCCGAGCAGGCGTGCAGTTTAACTATGGAACCCAGCGTCGCTATATGCCGGTCTATTCGCGCGTGCGCGAAATGGTGGCTGAAGGGGCCATCGGCGACGTGCAGTCCATCGTTGCCCACTGTGGCGTCAGCGCTGCTCAGTGGGGTCTGACGCACGCAGCGGATATGGTGCTCTTTCTAGCGGGTGACGGAGAAGCCGAGTTCGTGCAGGGCACGCTCGTGGCCGAAGAAAGCGATTGGGAAGGCCACGTGTTAAAGAAAGATGCTGCGATTAGCAGCGCCTACATACGCTTCAAAAACGGCATACACGCCAATCTCGTGGCTTCTGGAGGATGGGAATTTGAGGTGAGCGGCAGCAAGGGCAAAATACGCACGTTGAGCAACAGCTTAGATTACCAGCTGCGCCAGGCCGATGAACACGGCGAGCTAAAATCGGTAGCGGTGGATCCGGTAGAAATTGGCAGCGGCACGCAGCGCGGTATAGAAGATCTGGCCCGTGCGTTGGACGGTGCCGGGGACACGATGGGCAATTTGGAGCTGGCCTGCCGCAGCCAGGAGATGATCTTTGCCGTGGCCGAGTCGCACCGTCTGGGCGGCGCACGCGTATCGCTGCCGCTGACCAATCGCCAGCTGGCCATCGCGCCGGACCACTACTAGGGGACTGAGCTTTCTGAAAATATCAATCGTTACGTTTCAGAAAAATAGAAATGCCGATATCGAAGCGGCCGAGGCCGAGTATGTGAAGCGGCTCTCTCGCCATGCCACGGTAGAGCTCTGTCCGATCAAAAACTGGAAGGACGACGAGGGGCTTCCAGCTCGTTTTCTCAAGGCCGGAAAAATTGTCGGCCTCTTTGTCGAGGGGCGGCAACGCACCTCGCAAGAGCTGTCCCAACAGCTGCAGCAGTGGATGAATAGCGGCGTGTCGCATCTCGTGCTGGTCATTGGCGCGGCCGAGGGCATGCCGAGCGGCGTCGCAGAGCAGATCCGGGAAAAATGGTCGCTCTCCCAGCTGACGTTTTCCCATCAGCTCATACGCCTATTACTGCTGGAAGCGCTCTACCGGTCGTTTGATATGCTGCACGGGGGACGCTATCACAAATAGGCTAGAAATAGCTCATGAGCTTGTCCCACCAGTCCATGCGTCCGACGCGTTTCTCCGCTACGATGGGCACGTCGGCCAGCACGCTATCGCCTAGCGACACTTTTAGACGCCCCAGCTCTGCTCCCTGCTCAACGGGTGCGGGCACAATCTCGGGCAGGTCCAATTGGCGCACGAGTGCGCGCTCCTGTTCGGGGCTCAAGATGGCTGTGACCTCGTCTGAGACCAGCACGCGCACCTGCGGTTCTAATCCCCAGTCGAGAGGCACGGTGCCCATTAACTGGCCGGCGTCGACAAGGGGAACGCGCGAGAAGGTGTCGAATCCCCAGTCGATCAATCGCTTGGTTTCGCGATCGCGGAGCTTTTCTGAGCGTGCGCCGAGGATAACGGAGATGAGGCGCATTTCACGCCGTTTAGCCGTAGCGACTAGGCACGATTTAGCGCGCTGTGTATAGCCCGTTTTCAACCCGTCGAGGCCCTCAAATTTGCCCAGGAGTCGGTTGGTGGTATAGAGCATAAACTCGCCGTTGCGAAATGGTTTGTAGCGGATGGAGGACCACTCTATGACCTGGGGATAGCGTATCAAATCGCGGGCAATTTGGGCTAGATCGTAGGCCGTTGTCAGGTTGCGATCGTCCATTGGCGTATCGTCTAAGCCGTGCACGTTAACGCAGCGCGTATGCTGCAGACCCAGGCGCTGGGCTTCGGCGTTCATCTCTTCGACAAAGCGCTCTACGGAACCGCTCATATGTTCGGCGATGGCGACACAGGCGTCGTTGGCAGAGGGAATCACGACCGCTTCCAAAAGGTCTTCCAAAGAGAAGACTTCTCCATGGGCGAGAAAGACCTGAGATCCGCCGGTGCGTGCGGCACGCGCCGAGACGCGCACGGAGTCGCCTAGCGAGAACTGTCCGCGTTCAATTTGGCGCATGGCGACTAGCTCGAGCAGGATTTTTTGCGTGCTGGCCGGCGAGCGCTGCTGGTGAGCATTGTGCCCAAAGAGCACCGTTCCCGATTCTGCTTCTACTAGAATAGCCGCCGCATAGGGTGGATTCTGGCCGGGGTCGAAGTCCGCGGCGCTTGCGGGGGTCGTCAATATGGATAGAACGAGAAAGAGCATCCAAACCGCGTTGGATGCGGAGTGCTTCGACATACAGTCCGCCTATGGTAAATGCGTATGTGTGGGAAGCGTGGGGGACAGTGTATACAAGGTATGACATATGAAGTTTCGGTCAAATGGCGCGCATATTAGGCGCGTGATGAAGGGGAGAATATGAAGAGCGTACTGATCGCTGGCCTCGTGCACGAAACCCATACGTTTCTCGCCGATGCTACAGATATAGAGCGGTTTCGAGAGATGGTGTGGCGTCGCGGAAGCGAGATGCTCGACTACTGTCGAGGGGACCTTTCGCCGATGGGCGGGGCGCTTGAAGTCGCCGATGCTGCGGGATGGAAGATCTACCCATCTCGCTACGGGGCGGCCATGCCTTCGGGTACGGTAGATGACGACGTTTTAGAAGCGTGGTGGAGCGAAGTTGAGCGCGACTTAGACGGGGCGCTAGCTGCTGGGCTCGATGGCGTGCTGCTCGTATTGCACGGTGCGATGGTCTGCACCTCGTTTCCAGACGCAGAGGGCGAGTTGCTCAGACGCGTGCGCGGCAAGATCGGTCTCCATATACCGATCGCTGCCGACCTAGACCTACACGCCAATTTTAGCCCTGCCATGGCGCAGCATGCCACGATTTTTACGGGATATCGCGAAAATCCGCATACCGATGCGCGCGATGCCGGCGTGCGTGCGGCGCGTTTGCTCGACGGCGTGATGCAGTCGGGGCTGCGGCCGCGCGTGGTTTGCGTTAAGCCGGGTGCACTCTATGCGCCCGTTGGCACGGGGACGACCAACGAACCCATGCGCAGCTTTGAAGCGACTGCACGGGCGCTGGAGTTGGCGCACCCCGAATTGTTGGAAGTCTGCGTGCTGCCGGGCTTTTCCTATGCCGATATCGAATGCGCGGGGTTTTCTCTAGTCGCTACGACAGCGGGTGAACTCGCGCACGCGCGCAAACTGCTGACGCCATTGGCAGAAGCGGCCTTGGAGCGCGTTGCCGAGGGGAATCCGCTCGACCCATCGGTCGACAGCGCACTGCCCGAAGCGTTGAAATATACGGAAGGTCCCATAGGGCTGATCGAGCCCTCCGACAATATCGGCGGAGGCACGCCGGGTGACGGAACGGGCATACTGCAGGCCCTGCTGCGCTATGAGGTCGATAACGCAGCCGTCGTGATCAATGATCCAGAGGCCGTACGCGCCTGTCACAGCGTAGGCTTTGGCGATCGTCTGCAGCTGGCAATCGGCGGCAAGGTGGATCGTTTGCACGGGCCTACGCTCACGTTGGACGTCGAGGTGGAAAACCTAACGGACGGAAAGTTTGATCTCGAGAACCCCAACTCGCACCTGGCTTCTCTCGTGGGACGTCACGTCGATATGGGGCCTAGTGCCGTCGTCCGGCATCGGGGTGTGCGCATCTTGCTAACGACGCTTAAGACGCCTCCTATGGATTTGGGGCAGCTGCGCTCACAGGGCATCGTACCGGAGGAGCTTTACATGGTGGGCATTAAAGCGGCCGTCTCGCACAAGGCGGCATACGATCCCATTCTACGGGCGAGTTTTTACGTCGATACACCGGGTCTGGGATCGAGCGATTTGCGTCGATTTACCTATCGCCACGTGTCTCGTCCGATTGCGCCGCTCGATTGAGGACATCTTGACCATGTTGATGCAATCCCCTTAGCTTTTGAAAAAACTATCTAGCCTATAGGAGAAGGCGATGAGCGTTGTGGACATACCGCAGTTGACCTATGGAGGCAGTGCGCTCGATATGAACCAAGTCGGCCTGCTGCGTCGATCGGATGATGCTCTGCACGATCGAGACGAATTACACCGACGCATGGGCGAAGACGGCTACCTGTATCTACCGGGGTTGCTCGACCGCGATCAGGTAGTAGCCGCACGTCAAGAGCTGTGCAACAGGCTGCACGGGGCGGGTATGCTGGATTTTAGTCGGCCCATTATGGAGTGCGTTGCCGCACCACAGGCGCAAATAGACGCAGCCGCCACGGGGCCCTTTATGCCTGAACTGGCGCGCGACAATGCGCCGCTGTCCAAGGTGATTTACGACGGCGCAATGATGGATTTTTACGCGTTTTTTCTCGGCGGGCCGGTGCGTCACTTCGACTATACTTGGTTTCGCGCCAAGCAGCCGGGTACGGGTACGGCCACTACGCCGCACCACGACTTTGTCTATATGGGACGGGGCACGCCCGACCTCTACACGTCGTGGACTCCGTTCAGCGACGTGCCCTTTGCAATGGGGGGCCTAATGATGTTGGAAAAATCACACACCCACGAAGATCTGGTGCAGGGATACGGGCAGACGGATGTGGATCTTTACTGTGCAAATCGAGGCAATGCGGAAGAAATTGTCGTCGCCGCACAGACGGCCGGACGTGAGTTGACGGGCAAGGAGCGGCAGCAGATCGACTGGAATTCGACGGGGGCGTACTCGTCTGACGCCATTGCTACGCGTGAAGAGCTAGGCGGCCGCTGGCTCTTGGATGAATATCGCATGGGGGACGTGCTCGTCTTTAGCATGCACATCATGCATGCCAGTTCAGACAATCAGATGGGATATATCCGCCTCTCTTCGGACTCTCGCTACCAGCTGGCCAGCGAGCCTGTAGACGATCGGTGGATTGGAGACGATCCGCCCGCTCACGGCATTCGCGCCAAGCGCGGCATGGTCTGCTAAGAGAGGCGCACAGGGTCTATGTTAGAGCGGTTCAGGCCCTGGGTCTGGACCGCTTTTTTGTGAATTTAATTTACGGAAGGGTCGATTGGAAGCTCGGCAATGGCCCGGTATTTTCCGCCGAGAGAATGCACCACATCGTGCCACATCGAGTCCGTGCTCGTAGTCAGGATTTGGTCTACGTCGCCCGGTACGAGTATCCAAGCGCCCTGCTCAATTTCTCGTTCCAACTGTCCCTGCTCCCACCCGGCGTATCCCAGATAGAAGCGCAGGAGCGGTTCATCGGTTGCCACAACGTCGGCATCGGCCTGTACGGCCTCTAAATCGCCGCCCCAGTGGAGATCTTCTAATACCGGGTTTCCATCTGCAATGAGGTGACTGAGTCGATGCAGGTAGAAGAGGTAGCTGCGGTCGACGGGGCCCCCTTCGAAAAAGAGTTGGCTCGTGCCTTCTCCGGTCAGTTCACTTTCGGCGAAGCGCATTAACTCATCGCCTGAATCGATCTGCACGCTGTGCCCCATAGGTCGGTTGAGCACTAGTCCCATGCTGCCATCCTCTGAGCTGTGGTGAATGATCAGTATGACCGTGCGTGCAAAGTAATCCTCTTGAAGCGTTTGGCTGGCCGCTAGTAAGGTGCCTTTCTGTAGGGGTGCGGGCATGGGAAGCCTTCGAGAAAAATGTATAGGTGTAGAGCGCTTTCTGTTCCGCGATTTCGGCTTTGCGCCCGTAGTGTGTGTTTCTATGAATGTGTCACCAATTAATCTACCGTCAACCGTCCAAGTGTTTGCTTTAGTAGAGCACGTGGCGTTGACGCAGCGTCTCAAACTCGACCAGATCGGCCTGCCACGCTCCTAATAACTCGTCTACATCGCATCCATTATCAATGGTGTGGCGCAGGTCGCTAGAGCCTGCCAAGCGGTCAAAGTTGTGAATTCCGCCAGCGGGCGTGCGCCAGGCGAAATCGCGTTCGCTCTGTTTGCGCACCGCAATCAGGGCCGCAAAGCCAGTGCGCAGTGGGTCAAATACGCTGCGTTGGGTCACGTGTATTTGCACGCCTTGGCATACGCTGCCCGCGTGCTTGCCAGCGCTTGGCTGAAAGTAGACGGGACGGAAAATCGTGCCGGGAAGCTGCATTTCGTTGAGTTGGTCGGCTAAGTGATGGCCGTCGACAAAAGGGGCACCAAATTGCTCAAAGGGGCGCGTGGTGCCGCGTCCTTCCGATATATTTGTCCCTTCAAAAAAGCAGGTGCCCGGATAGACGATGGCCGTATCTAGCGTGGGCATATTCGGCGACGGGGGCACCCAGGGCAAACCCGTATCGTCCCAGTATTGGTCGCGCTGCCAGCTTTGCATCTCCACGACGTGGAGTTCGACGCCAATGTCGAATGCGCTGTTAAAAAGTTGGGCGAGCTCGCCGATTGTTAGTCCGTAGCGAATGGGAATCGGATAGCGTCCGACAAATGAAGCAAAGTTGGAGTCCAGCATGTTTCCGCCGCAAATATGGCCTCCGATGGGATTGGGCCGATCGAGCACGGCGAAGGGGATATCCCGTTTAGCGCAGGCCTCCATGCTCATGCTCATCGTGTAGAGATACGTGTAAAAGCGCACGCCGACGTCTTGAATATCAAAGAGCATGAGATCGATGCCGTTCAGCATCTGCGCATCGGGTTGGCGCGTATCGCCATAGAGACTGTGCGCTGCTACTCCGGTCTGGGGATCTCTGAAAGTGCCCACTTTCTCTCCATCTTGCGCAGCTCCACGGATACCGTGCTCTGGACCAAATAGAGCTACCAACTGGCTGTGGGGATATGCGTGCAGGCGGTCGGCAGTCGCTGTTAGCGTGCGATCGACGCCGGAGTGATTTGTGATGAGGCCGACGCGATGGCCGTCAATTAGGTGTGCGGCATCGTCGAATAGGCGTTCGCATCCCAGGCGCACTGCGCTCATGAAGGTTCTCCTGATGGGGCGGATTCAATGCGTCTCAGCACAAAAGCGACGCCTCCTAGCAGGCTTGCGAGAATACCCGCTACGTAGCCCAGGAGTGACATCGCGGTTGAGACTTCGGGAGTAAAGCCGAGCCCCCCAAAGAGGCCCACTAGGGTATTCTCGCGCACGCCCAACCCGCCAATAGATATGGGCAGGGACGCGATAACCGCTGCTATGGGTTGGAAAGACATGAAATAGAGCAGGCCGGGGGCCATGCCGATGGCTAGTCCTGCCGACCAGTAGACCAAGATGCGGCAGAATTGAACGCAGAGCGAGATACACCAGACGCCGGCCAAGAGTGGAATGCGCTCTCGGTATACGACGACGCTGCGCCGCACCCTGCCGACTATATCGCTTATGGTTGCCGGTAAGAAACGAGTCAACAGGCGCTCTATGAGCAACCCGAGACGTCGACTTAGTCCCATGGCGAGTACGACTATTAGGGCGAGCCAGACCGGGACAAGGACCGATATCAACAGTCCGCTTTTGCTGGCAGTTGCTGCGATGAACGGATACGAAGCGAGGGCGATGCAGCACGTTGAGAAAAGGCCTATAAAGCGATCCATCATAGTGGCTGCTACGCCGCCGCTGCTCTGCCCGGTTAGCCTGCGTATATCGTAGATGCGCATGGCGTCTCCGCCAATATTGCCCAGCAGCACGTTGTTAAAAAACACGCCGACAAAGTAGAAAACGAGCGCCTGTGAGAAGCGGACAGGTAGGTTCTGTGCGCGGAGCAGGAGATACCATTGAACGGCACCAAGGGTATTGCTGAGTAAGAAAAAGGCGATCGCCCACAAGAAGAGCGAGAGAACGAGCTGCGAGCCTATAGTCTCGAGTTCCTGCCAGTCCATGCCCGAAAACAGGTAGGCAATGAGTCCGACGCTGACAATTATCTTGGCGGCGGTATTGAGGATGCGCTTCACGAAAGGCCCTCTTCTGCGATCAAATCAGACGCGCGATGTGTACCGCGCGCGTAGTACTGAAAGAGCAAGCTACCCGCATATATGCCGTCGTGTGCTGTATGCCTTCGGTGGGCATGGACGCGGCGGCGGCGGCGAAGAATGTTAAGCGGGTGGCTTATCAACCAGAGCAGACTCGCCCACGGTGCCAGGGCGCTGCTCCAGCGGCGCTGCGCCAGGTAGCCCAAGCTCGCTAAAATTTCTAGTGGAAGTCGCAGGGGCAACAGCCACAGCAGGGTGGTGAGCGGCTGGTTTTTACAGTGCATAACTAGATTGTTGCGGTGGTTTAAATAGGTCTTTCGAAACGAATCCGGTGGTAGGGAAAATCCCGAGTGATGATAGACCACAGAGCGGGGCACCGACCAGATCCGATGTCCCGCTAGTTGCAGCCGCCAGCACAGGTCGATCTCTTCAAAGTGCATGTAGTAGTCCAAGTCGAGGAACCCGAGCCGCCGCGCTGCTTCCACGCGGAGAAATAGGGCCGAACCACAGGCCCAGAACAGCGGGACTTCCCGGTCGTACTGGCCGCAGTCTCGCTCGCACCTATCCAGTAGGCGCCCGCGACAGAACGTATAGCCCAACGCGTCTATGTAGCCTCCGGCTCCGCCTCCATAGTCAAAGATCTGGTCGTCAACAGCCGAAAGCAGCTTGGGCTGGCAGGCTGCGACGTGCGGATCGCTTTCGGCGCGCTCTACCATGGGCTGCAGCCAGCCGGGCGTTACGCGCGTATCGTCATTCAGCAAGACGGCGTAGCGACTCTGTGCAGCTTCCAGCCCGCGGTTGCACGAACCGCTGAATCCCATATTGTGCTCGTTGCGCAGGATTTCTATTTGGGGAAAGCGCGCCGCGGCTTGTTGCATGCTGGGCGCGTTGCCGCCGTCATCAACGACAACGACGCGTATAGGCCAGTCGCTGTGCTCGTACAGGGATTCCAAGCAGTCGAGCAAGACCGGTGCTCGATAGTGCGGTATGACGATTGTTACAGGTTCGCTCACGGCTGTGCGTTGCTCTCACCCGACTCGTTTTTTTGCAGTGAGTTGCGCAAGATGTCTTCGGCTTCTAGCAGGCGTCGCTCCTGTCCGTACTGAGCTCGATACTGCTCGAGCAGGCTCAGCGCGTCCTGCGCGTCGCCCCGTGCTTGCAGGGCCGCTGCCAGCTCGTAGTAGGCGTTCCAACGCGCGGGTTCTAGGTCGATAATTCGCCGGTACAGCGGTATGGCCTTATCGTAGCGAGAATAGGGCTCGTTAAGCAGAATCCCGGCCAGCGCCAGCGCGTTTTCATACGTTGCAATAGGATCGATGCCGTACTGATCGATGAGCATATTACTCGCGTTGCGCACGTAGGAGGCGGCGATCTCTTTTTGCCCTATACCCAGCAGAAAGTCGGATGCCGTATAGTAGCCATCCCAGCTCATATAGATCGTATCTTCAGCCCAGTTCATGAGTTTTTCTATATCGCCGTCCCGCCCTGCCTCTTTATAGCGTTCTGCCAGGTGTAAGACGCAGGCGCGGTAGTTGCCGAGCAGTCGACGACTGTTCTCGTCTTTGTGCACGTGAGGGTCGGTCAGTCCGCGAAACGCATAGACGTCGTATATGTTATTCTCCAGCGTTTCGATGTCGGATACGGGATTGCGCTGTGGCGTGACCTTCATCGTCATGCCCATCATTTTCATGTACGGCAGTAGGCCCGTGTAGTTGTTGCTGGGAATCGTGATGGCAAAGTGGACGGGACGCTCCCACTGATTCCAATAGAGTAAGCCAATGACCATAATGTCCTGTACGCGGAGCAGGTCGTGTCCCGGCTGCGCGCTGACCTCTACGTCGAGCCCGAGCTTTTTGTACTCGGGCGGCGTTTTGGGTTCCTGCCACAGACGCTTGTACAAGTCGACTAACTGCGTGTCGGTTAGGACGGAATCGATGTATTCATCGGAAAGCTTGATGTCGAGTTTGGGTTCGCGGTCGCGCAGCTGCTTGATATACCAGTTGGTGTTGAGCAGGCTGAGGTTGACCACGCGCACGTCGCGGCGCAGGCCTTCGACCTCCTGCAGATACCACAGGGGAAAGGTGTCGTTGTCCCCGTTGGTAAACAGGATGCTGTTAGGTTCGCACGTTTGCAGGATATTGTAGGCGTAGTCGTAGGCGATATAGTCGCCCGTGCGATCCTGCTCGTGGTAGAGCTTGTACGCCGTACCAGCGGGCAGCGCCAGAGCGATTGCGGCAATGGCGGTCACGACGGGGGTGGAAGACACCTGCGTTCTAACCCACTCCACGACGGCGACCCAGCCCAGACCAATCCACAGCGCATAGGCCAAATACATGCCGCCAAAGACGTAGTGGCGCTCGCGCGGCTGCGGGTCCGGCATGTTCAGATAGAGCGAGAGACCGAAGCCCATAATGACAAAGAGCGCCATGATGCCGGCGAAGCGTCGCCAGTCGCGCCGCGCCTGCCAGACCAGGCCGACCAAGCCCAGCGCATAGGGCACCAGTGAAATCCACACCGGATGGGCGTCCGGACCGGTCGCCTTGCGAAAGGTCACGACCCGCTCCAGCAGCGGAAAGGGAAACTGCTGGAAAAAATACTTCATCTGCTGGTCCCAAAACTGGTAGGCCCGATCGGCGCGCGGCGTCAGCATGCTCAAAAGCATGCTCTCGGTGCCATACTGCTCGCGATTGACAAAGGCCAAAAAGGCGCGCCAGGTCTCCGGGTCGTTCTCGTCAATGGCCGGGTTGAGGCCCGAGCGAATGTAAAGCGCCAAATAGGTCGAATAGCCCAGCGCAAAGAGCACGACCACGCCCCCCAGCAAATAGCAGGCGCGGCGATCGGTCTGGTAGAGGTGATAGAGCAGGCCTGCCAAGCCGGCCAAGAGCACGAGTTTGGAGGCCGTGCCGGAGCCGAGTAGGGCGATGTCGAGGATGGCAAAGACGGCAAAGCCGATGAGCAGGACAATGAGCCGGCGCAGCTTTTCGTCGGCAAACCAGACGAGGATGGCCAGCGTGGGAATGGTCAGCAGGCAGAGCAGGTGCAGCCCGCCGCCCAGCCCAAACAGGTAGGCGATAAACAGGAGCCAGCGGTCGTTTTGCATGCCGTGGCCGGTGCCCTCCCAGTAGAGGATCAGCCACAGGCCAAAGCAGGTGAAAAAGATGGAGTATCCGTAGACCTCGGCCTCGGTGGCATTAAACCACTGGGTGTAGGAAAAAGCCAAGAGCAGCGAGGCCAGCACGGCACCGGCCAGTATGCCGACGTCGCGGCTGTCGCGAAAGGGCTGGAGGGAGTGGCCTCCCAGCGCGCGGCGTCCCAGCGCGAGCATAGACAGGTAGACGCACCAGACGGCCAGCGCCGACGAGAGCGCCGACATAAAGGTGACGCGCGCGGCCACGTCGCCCAGTGGGACGAGCGAGAAGACGCGTCCGAGCAGGACGTAGAGCGGCGATCCGGGCGGGTGCGGCACGCCGAGGATGTACGAGGTGGCGATAAATTCGCCGCAGTCCCAGAAGGATACGGCCGGCGCCATGGTCTTGATGTAGACGCCCAGCGTTAGCAAAAAGACGCCGACGCCAACCCAGCGGTGCAAGGCGTTGGAATTATACATGGTTGTCTCGTCGTTTAGACGGGTGATTTTGGCTCTAAGGCTCTATAAAATAAGGGATTGTACAGGCTTGGGAAAGTGCTATGCTTCGCTCTTGGCAGGCTCTTAGGAAGCGTCGACTAGTTCTGCAGTGCCCCAGGTAGACGGGTCTTGCTCCACGCCCATGTCCACGTTGGATGACCAAGTCTGTATGCCCATCTGCGTATCGCGTATGAGATAGGTAAAGCCCAGCCGGTTAAACTCTCGTGGGCTAAAACCGTTGAGTCCGCTAGCTGGAATCTTGATTTCCATCTGGTAGCTTTTTTTGAGCACGCGCAGCCGTGCTTCAATGGTGTCTTCTGAACAGGGGGGGGCTTGCTCGCGTGCGTCATCGATGGCCATCTGCCGACCAATGGGTTTCTTGACCGTTTTTCCCACGCCGGCGGGTAAAAAGTAGAATCGGTGACAGTAGCGATTCGCGCGGCGTTCTTTCACATCCCGCGTGTCGATAAACAGCTCTATACAGTCGCCCTCGGTTGGCTTGCGCGGGTCGAGCTTGTAGCGGGTCTTGTTTTTTACTTGAATGCCAAAGTAGAGGCCGCTGTCGTCCCAGCTCATATGGACGTCGGCGAACGCAGCCTGTCCTTCAACTCCCATTAGATTAGGCACTAGGGTGTGTCGGTCCCACTCCCGCAGGTTGCCGTCAATCTTGGGTGCCTCAGACGCATAGGGGCAGGTATAGATAAAGTCGAAAAACGTTCGCTGAGGAAGGTTGAGGTTGGTCATTTAGCTGGCCACCTTGCGCTTTTTCGATCGTTTTTTTCCAGCGGCGAGAATGTCTTTTAGAATTGCTCCCGTATGGGACTGCTTTGTCTTGGCTACGGCCTCTGGCGTACCCTCTGCGACGATTGCACCGCCGCCTTCTCCGCCCTCGGGACCGAGATCTATAATGTGATCGACCGTTTTTATCACGTCGGTATTGTGCTCGACGACAATCATGGTGTTGCCGGCGTCGACCAGGCGGTGGAGCACGACGAGCAGACGCGCGACGTCGGCAAAATGCAGTCCCGTAGTTGGCTCGTCGAGTAGGTATAGGGTGCGGCCGGTATCGGGACGGGCCAGCTCGGCGGCTAGCTTGAGTCGCTGGGCCTCGCCCCCAGAAAGCGTGGTCGAGGATTGCCCCAGACTCATATAGCCCAGCCCCACGTCGTCCATGATTTGCAGCCGCTGCCGTATGCGCGGAACTCCATCAAATAGAAGCAGGGCATCGCGCACGCGCATTTCCAGCACGTCGGCGATGGAGTGGCCCTTAAAACGGATGCGCAATGAGTCCCCGGTATAGCGTTTGCCATTGCAGGTATCACACTCGACCCACACGTCGGGTAAAAAGTGCATCTCTATACAGCGCCATCCCAATCCCTCACAGGTTTCGCAGCGTCCGCCCGGCTTGTTGAACGAAAAACGACCCGCTTTGAAACCGCGCAGTTTGGCGTCGGGCAACTCGGCGTAGAGCTGTCGGATAAGGTCAAAAACACCCATGACGGTGGCCGGCGTTGAGCGGGGGGAGTTGCCGATGGGCGTCTGGTCGATATTAATGATTTTGTCGATGTGTTCGATGCCGTCAAAGCCGTCGAATTCACCGACTGGACGACTGGCTTTGTGTAGCTGGTTGGCCAGTGCGTTATACAGCACCTCTTCTACCAGCGACGATTTACCCGAGCCGGATACTCCGGTGATACCTATGAGTTTGCCCAGAGGAAGGGTTACGTCGATGTTGCGCAGGTTGTTTTGCCGAACGCCGCGCACGATGAGTTCCTCTCCCTTTCCCTTGCGTCGTTTGGTCGGGACATCGATGTGTAGCTCGTCGCGCAGATAGGCTCCCGTTTGCGAATTCGGCGCATCTTGGACTGCGCTAGGTGAGCCGCTGGCTACGACCTCGCCTCCTTCGAGTCCTGCACCTGGGCCCATGTCAACTATGTAGTCGGCCTCTTGTAGCGTTTCGCGGTCGTGCTCGACGACGACGAGCGTGTTGCCCAGGTCTCGCAGAGCGGCTAGCGCATCGAGCAGGCGCCTGTTGTCGCGTGGATGTAGGCCAATGGTCGGTTCGTCGAGCATGTAGAGCACCCCTGTGAGGCCGGATCCGATTTGCGAGGCGAGGCGTATGCGCTGCGCTTCCCCACCCGACAGCGTTGCCGTGCGTCGGTTGAGGGATATATACCCGAGTCCCACGCGTTCTAAAAAGTCGAGTCGCGTGCGAATCTCCTGCAGCAGCTCGCCGGCGATTTCTCCTTCGCGATCTTCCAACTGTATCTCGGCAAAAAAAGACAGACTGTCGTATATGGGCAGACGGGCGATGTCGGCGATACTGCGTTCGCGCAGGTAGACGTGACGGCTCTCCGTATTCAAGCGCGAACCTTCACAGGCCGAACAGGGCACTTTTTTAAGCGTGCGCTTGAGTCGGTTGGAGCGACGAGCCATTTCGTCTACAACGGGGAGCACGCCGCGGTAGCGAAATGCGTAGTTTTCCTGCGTGGGGATCGAATCTCCAGATCCTCCGTAGAGCAGTGCGCGTCGTGCATCGTGATTTAGGTCGGAAAAAGGAATATCTATATCAAACCCGAGCTTCTGCCCTGCCGTTTCAAGCAGTGAGATGAACTGCGCATCCTCGATGGCACCCCATAGGGAGATCGCCCCGTCGCGCACGCTGAGGTTGGGATCGGCAATGATGAGCTCTCGATCGACGCCTTCGCCTTCCCCCAACCCTTCGCAGATCGAGCACATGCCCTGCTGGTGGTTAAATGAAAAGCGCTGCGGATGCAGCGGCGAGAAGGCATCACCGCACTGTGGGCATGAATATCGTCTGCTGTAGCGGGTTTCCGAATCGTCGTCTGCAGAGAGTACGATCAGCTCGCCCCCTGATAGCTCTAGTGCCCGTTCTACTGACTCGTTTAGGCGGCTCTTTTCACGCTGGCGCACGGCGATGCGGTCGACGACTAGCTCGATGCGATGACGCAGGCGCCGTTCAAGTGCAATCTCTTCGCTCAGTTCGTGAATGCGACCGTCTATGCGCACGCGCAAGAAGCCGTCGGCGCGCGCTCGGTCGAGCAGCGTTTCGTAGCCTTCGTTGTTTCGCGGTTCCACTGGAGCGAGCAGTATAGCGCGCTTGCCCTCGGCGGCCTCTATGATGCGGTCGACAATCTGCTGAGCGGTTTGCGAGCCAACCGCCACGCGGCAGCGCGGGCAGTGCTGGGTGCCCAGCGTCGCATATAGCGCGCGCACGTAGTCGTATATTTCCGTGACGGTGCCGACGGTCGAGCGCGGGTTTTTACTCGGCGGCTTTTGCTCTATAGCGATGGCCGGAGACAGGCCCGAGACGCGCTCGACTTTGGGTTTTTGCATCTGCTCCAAGAACTGGCGCGCGTAGGCTGAGAGAGACTCTACGTAGCGGCGCTGCCCCTCGGCGTAAATCGTGTCAAAAGCCAGGGTGGATTTACCTGATCCCGAAACGCCTGATATGACCGTCATCTGGTCGCGCGGTATAGTTATATCGACTCCGCGCAGATTGTTTTGCTGCGCTCCACTAACCTCAATCTCCCTAATCCAGCCACCGTCGGTTATGGGCTTGGACTTTTTCTTTTTGGGCGTGCTCGCCGCCTTTTTGGGCGTAGCAAAGAGCCCCTTCAGGAAGTGCCCCGTGTAAGAGTCTTTAATTTTTGCCACTTGCTCAGGCGTCCCAGCCGCGACTACGTGGCCACCCTCTGCTCCGCCTTCTGGGCCGAGGTCTAGGATGTAGTCCGCCGTTTTTACGACTTCCATATTGTGCTCAATAACGACGACTGTATTGCCTTGATCCGCGAACGTATGAAGTATTTTTAGCAGCTTGTCTACGTCGGCAAAATGGAGCCCCGTGGTCGGTTCATCCAGTATGTAAAGCGTGCGCCCCGTGCTGCGTCTACACAGTTCCTTTGCCAGTTTGACGCGCTGCGCCTCGCCTCCTGATAGGGTGGGAGCAGGCTGTCCCAGCTTGAGATAGCCGAGCCCGACCTCATCAAGCGTTTTTAAAATGCGATAGATCTGCGGCACGTTTTCGAAAAATGATAGCGCCTCTTCTATGTCCATCTGCAGGACATCGGCGATGGACTTTTCGCGGAATTTTACGGTCGTAGTTTCGCGGTTAAACCGGCTGCCCTGACAGACTTCGCACTCGACCCAAACATCGGCTAAGAACTCCATTTCTACGAGCATTGCGCCGTTGCCTTCACAGGCCTCACAGCGGCCCCCTTTTACATTGAAAGAGAACCGGCCCTGCTGATACCCGCGAAGGCGCGCCTCGGGCAGCTTGGCAAAAAGCTGACGTATCGGCGTGAGCACATCGGTATAAGTCGCCGGGTTGGAGCGCGGCGTGCGTCCAATGGGTTTTTGGTCTATGCGAATGACTTTGTCGAGGTGTTCGACGCCGTGAATGGTTCCGTGCAGGCCCGCTTCTACCTGGGCTCGATGGAGTTGTCTGTCCAAGGCATTGAACAAGATGTCGTTAATAAGCGAGGATTTGCCCGATCCGGAAACGCCGCAAACGCTGGTGAAGCATCCCAGGGGAATGCGCGCGTCAATCCCCTTCAGGTTATGGTGGCTGGCGTCGGTAATTTCCAACCATTCGCCGCTTCCCGTGCGCCGCTGGTCTGGGATGGGGATCTGTTGGCGGCCAGCCAGGTAATGGCCGGTAATGGACTCCGAACTTTTTTCTATCTCTTCGGGGGGGCCACAGGCGACTAGTGTTCCGCCGCGCTCTCCTGCACCGACTCCAAAGTCGACGATCAGATCGGCTTCGCGCATAGTCTCTTCGTCGTGTTCTACGACGATAACGGTGTTGCCTATGTCGCGGAGTCGCTTGAGCGTCTCGAGCAGGCGCTGGTTGTCGCGATAGTGGAGGCCGATGGAGGGTTCGTCGAGCACATACATGACGCCAACCAGTCCAGAACCTATTTGAGAGGCGAGGCGGATGCGCTGGGCTTCGCCCCCCGAGAGGGTATGTGCGCCGCGATCTAGGGTGAGGTAGCCCAGTCCCATATCGCACATGAGCTGCAGGCGCCCGCGAATTTCCTTGAGGGCTTCTTCGGCAATGAGAGCGCGGACGGAATCAAAGTTGAGCGCGGCAAAAAAGTCCCGTGCCTCTTCAATGGCGATACTCGTCAAGGCCGGCATATTGCGGTCGTCGATCAGGACTGCCTGCGATTCGGGCCGCAGGCGTCCTCCCGTGCACTCGGCGCAGGTTTGCGTGCCCATAAATTGGTCTAATTCGCGCCTAACGCGATCGCTGCCGCCGCGAAAGCGCTCTTCTAGCATGGCGATAACGCCTTCATACGGATCGTCGTGTGACCAGGTGTACTTGCGCTTATTCGTGTAGGTAAAAGTGATCTTTTCCTCGCCGAGCCCGCGCAAAAATCCGTGTTTTTGCTCTCTATTTAGATCTTTCCAAGGCGTATCTAAATCAAATCCGAGATGATCCGCTGCACCTTCGTACAGGTGAAGTCGCCAGCGGTTGCTGGTCACGTCACCGAGCGGCTCAATAGCGCCCTGCATGATGGATTTTTCCGGATCGGGAATGAGCAGATGCTCGCTCATCAGCACCTGTGTCCCCAGTCCGTTGCACTGGCGACACATTCCCTGTGGATTGTTGAAGGAAAACATCTGCGGCGTGGGCTCTTGGTACGATATACCGCATTCAGGGCAGTCAAATCGCGCGCTGTACAGCTGATCGGTCTCGTCGTCGCGGGCGATAATAAACGTGCCCTCGCCGAGTCGGAGCGCCGTATCAACCGCTTCGGTCAGACGTCCGTGCTGATCCGGGCGGAGCACGAGTCGGTCGACGACAACGTCAATCGTATGACGGCTGTAGCGGTCCAAGTCCGGTGCTTCGTCCAGATGGAATATCTGCCCGTCGACGCGGACTCGGATATATCCAGTTTTCTGCAGGTCGTCAAAGAGTTCGTGGTACTCTCCCTTACGCTCTTGGACAACGGGAGCCAGCACGTGTAGACGCGTTCCCTCGGGTAAGCTCTGAATGCGTGACACCATCTGTTCGCGGCTCTGTGCTCCGATGGGCTTGCTGCATTCGATGCAGTGGGGGACGCCGACGCGGGCAAATAGAATGCGCAGATAGTCGTAGATTTCCGTTATGGTACCCACGGTAGAGCGGGGGTTTTGGCCGGCGGTTTTCTGCGCAATGGAAATGGTCGGTGCCAGGCCGGATATCGAGTCGACGTCTGGCTTTTCCATGTGGCCGAGAAACTGTCTTGCATAGGCGGAAAGCGACGTTACATAGCGGCGCTGACCCTCGGCGTAGAGCGTGTCGAACGCCATGGAAGACTTGCCAGATCCGGATACGCCCGTAAAGCAGATAAGCTGGTTTTTGGGTAGCTCGAGATGGACGTTCTTGAGGTTGTGCACGCGTGCTCCGCGCACTGCGATGTGATGAGTTTCCATGCCTATCCTTGCAATGGGACAAAGCCCTATAGGCGCCGGGACTAGTATTGTGAACGCATCGTCGGCACCGAACCAAACAGTTAATCTGGTCGGAAACGCTAAAAAGGGAAAGGCCGCGTCCGCAGATCGCGTGTCTCCA
>CALDFW010000031.1 GCA_937942165.1 uncultured bacterium
TACTCCATCAACGGCTGGCACCGACACTGCCGAGGCATATACGACCTGCTGCACGAAAAGCGCATTCTCGACTACGCGGAAGATCTGCTGGGCCCCAATTTGGTGAGCATCATGACGCACTACTTCAGCAAAGAACCGGGAGATGGGAAACAGGTGAGCTGGCATCAGGACGCCTCGTACTGGCCGCTGACGCCGAGCAAGGTCGTCACCGTATGGCTAGCCATCGATGACGTGGACGAAGAAAACGGCCCTATGACGGTGATACCGGGATCGCATCTGCACGGTCAGATCCCCTTTGAGAAGAGCACTGACGAGGAAAATAACGTGCTCGGCCAGAGCGTGCTCAATCCGCTCGACTGGGGCGGAGAGCCCGTACCCTTTACCATGCGCGCCGGTCAAATATCCATGCATACCGACCTGCTCCTACACGGCTCAGAGCCCAACCGCTCCACGAGGCGGCGCTGCGGTCTGACGCTGCGCTATATGCCGCCCGACGTGCACACGCGCGAAGCGGAACACGCACACGGCTATCTGTGCAGAGGAGAAGATGAGAGTGGATATTGGATCAGCTGGCCCGTGCCCGAGGGCGACTCAATCCCCTAATAGACTACGTTGACGAGACCCTGGCGATAGAACGTGCCCGCATCGGCCTCAACTTCGATCTGGTAAATATAGACCCCTTGGGGCACCGTGTTACCATCGCGGTCGATACCATTCCAAATGCGGGCGAAGCGACCGCTCTGATCGGCGCCGGCAAAGCCGCGCTGCACGCGCTTTCCAGACAGGTCAAAGATCTCAAACAGCACCGGCGTCGGTTGGTTGAGTCGCAGGAGGTTGTAGGAAACGAGAAGATAGTCGTTGATCCCGTCGTCGTTGGGCGTAAAGACGCGCGTAGACGAGCGAATATCGTCGACCAGCGGATCATTCTGAGACGACAGGCGCACGGCCAAGGTCGCTCCAGGCGAGCGCGGGTCCACATCGCCTGGCTGGGCAAACTGATATATCACTTCGCTCTCGGTCGGCGTAGCCCGTTCGTCGAGTGCCTGAACGCGGAAAGCGGTTCCGTCGGAAAAGACACGCGCGCGAAAAAAGACCTCCACAAAACTCGCTTTGGGATCCACGCGATCCCAAAGATCAACGGAAAATCCCTCACCGGCGTTGATCCTCGAAGTGAAAAACGCTTCGCGATCTTTAACTAAAACGCGATCGATGGCGGTAATTTCCGCCGCCGTCTGCACCTCTAGCTGACGAAAGCCCGACGTTGGCACGTTTGAATCTTCCAACTGCTGAACCTGCAGTGCCAGCACGAAATCCGTCTCACTCCCAGCATCAACTGTCGTCGGGCTAATCTCCGCTTCCATAACCTGCGCCAGCGGCCAGCTCGTATACTCAAAGTGCATAGTTTCTATTTTAAAGCCCGGCTCGTTCCACTGCAGGCGGAACTGTATATAGTCCTTGGGAGAAGGAGAAATAATGATTCCATCGGTCACCGACTCCCAAGCGCTCCATTCGGGGTTGGGCAAAATGGGTCCCCGCTCGGCCTCTCCGCGCTCGACGTCGGTTAGATTCACGATATTCTCCCAGCCGCTCTTCCCCACTTCGCGCAGCGTTTGCGACTTGGTCAACCGCAGAAAGTACTGCACGGGCTTGGGGTCAGGTCCGGTGCGGGTCTGCACCGTAACGGGCAGTTCGTCGGGATCGCGACCGTTGATGCGCAGCCGCCCCCATACCGGAAATCCACCCGGAACCGTTAGAGGGCGCGAGATAAATTCGACCGGGGCAACGCTGCCGTTGGCAATGATCTCCACTTCGGCAATTTCCCAAGGTCGTTCGTTCAGCGTCTCGATCCGAACGTGTCGCATCTCCTTATCGTCGCGCGGCTGATTGGGCAGCGGCCATATGACGACACTCTGCGTATTGGGCGAATTGACGTTGGCATTAATAAGAAATGGATTGCCGAAGGGCGTGGCTACAATCGCGTCGGGAAACGGAAGTAACTCCGGATCCTTGCTATCGGATCCCAGCGCAAATGCCTGCACGTAGAGATCGCGATGATCGGAATCTAATCGCGGATAGAAGCGGATCTGCTGCACGCCGAAGTGACCGCCCAGATCAATGTAAAGCGACGACTGACGCGCAATGCCAATCTCGTCGGGATTGAACGCCGTATTTTCGTCCCCATCAACCGCCTTAGCCATAGCTGGACTCGCGGCAAAATCGAGCGTCGGCGTGCCAAAGGAAGTCGTGCCCTCGATCGTCGAAAACACCCGCCCTCCTCGCGCCAGCGCTCCGGGTGCCAAGTTCGCGCCCGCCTGCACGTTCCACGTCCAAATGGAATCGCGGTCGACGCCCATTTTAGTCGACTCTTCGATGACGGCGGTCCACGGTAAACCGCCTGGACCAATAATCATCTCTTCTATCGACCAACTACCGGTTGCGCAAAGCGCTACGAGCAGGAGCACCTTCATGGACCAATTACGTATGCGCCGCGATCACGCAGGATGGGAATGACGTTGTTTTGCGTGTCCTCAGAGAGCGTATTGCCGCGCACCCAAACGCTTTTAAGACCAGCCAGATCCAGTAGCGGAGACAGATCTGTTACCTCGTTATTTGTCAGGTTAAGCGTGGTTAGCTGATCGAGATCGCGCAGCGGAGACAGGTCAACTACGCTGTTTTCTGCCAGGTTTAGAAATTTTAAGCGCCTCAGATTGGCCAGACTCTCCAGATCGGAGACACCCGCGTTCGGCAGGTTGAGCTCCTCGAGGAACAACATGCCACCGAGTGGCACTAAGCTTTCCAGCGGCGTGTCGCGCACCGTGAGCACTTTCAATTTTCTGAGAGATGACAGCGGCGTTATATCGCTGAATCCCTGCACGTCACCGGACGACGAAAAGCGAATAAAGAGGGCCTCCAAGTTGACCAAACGATCAATACCGCTGAGCGACTGAATAGCCCCCGTCGTGTTGAGAAAGGACAAGGTCTCCAACAGGTCGTTGGTGATGGGCCCCTTGAGTCCGCCTAGGTGTGCGCGGATATCCTCTTCAAGCGCCGCATCAAAAGGGCTCTCAAAAGGCATGTAATAGTGCACCTGCACACCGCGCCGTTCAAGCGACTCGATCGCATCGATATCCGCTAATGGGTTGCCAGAAAGCTCTAGGTCTGTCAGCAGGCGCAGGGCCGAAAGCGGCTCGATATCGCGGATCTGATTGTTGTCGAGATTAATCAGCCGCAGGCGCCGCAGACTGGCCAGCGGGCCGATGTCGACGATGGCATTGTTCTGCAGGTTTAAGTGGGTCAGCTGCCGCAGAGGACGCAGCGCCTCAATATCGACGATCTCGTTATCAGACAGACTCAGCGCGTTGAGCCCCTGCAGCTGGGAAAGCGGTCCAATATCGCGGATATCGTTGTCTGATAGATCTAACTGCTGCACGCCAGAGAGCACAGACAGCGGCGTCACATCACTGATCCGATTCGCACCCAGGTCCATCCTGCGCAGCCCCGTCAACCGTTCAATTCCAGCGAGGTCGACGATATTCCGCTGGGCGACTGAAAGCGTTTCAATCTCACCTAGCCGATCGACCGACAGCGGCCCGCGCGGCAGACCTAACGCCTCGCGCACAGCGCGCTCTAAGGCCAGGTCAGCAAACTCGGTGTGGTCTATTACACCGGCCGGATCAACGGCTACAGGAGGCGTGGGCGCCTCCTGACAGGCGAACAGGGCCAGTGTCAACAGGATGTATCCAACAGATATTTTCATATACTCGCACGTGGTTATAAAAAAAAGATACATCCTACTAAGAGCCCGTCAAACAGCCTAATACACAACGTTTACTACGCCGTGCAGAGTCGTTTTTTTTGCATCGGCATCGACTTCTAACCCGTAGAGATACGTGCCGGGCGGAACGAGTCGCCCCGAGAAGTCTAAACCGTCCCAAACCCTCAGGTACGAACCACTGGGATCGTCCGAGGCATAGCCCCGCCGCACGAGGCGCCCAGCCAAGTCGTATATACCAAAAGAGACAGAAGCCGACTGCGTTAGCCTGAGCACGCTGTACGTCAGGACGAAATACTCGCCGCGACCATCGCCGTTGGGCGTGAAGACCGCGCTGCGCAGGCGCACATCGTCAAGCAATTCAACCCGCTCTGTCGCCAGCCGCACGCGCAGAGTCCCGCCCGGCGTGCGCGGATCGACGTCAGCGGCAACGGCCGTTTGATACGCGTCTTCGTCTCCCGCTCCGGTTGGTCGTCGGTCGCGCGCCCGAACCCTGAAATCCGTGCCATCGACAAAGACCCGTGCGCGAAAAAAGACCTGAATAAACGACCCCTGCGGATCGATCCGTTCGGCAAAGCGCAGCGATACCCCTCCGCTGGGCAGCGGCTCCGTGCTGTAAAACGCGGGGCGATCCTGCACGAACACGCTGTCGATAGCGACAATTTCGGCCTGCGTCTGTATTTCCACGTAGCGAAAGCCCGAGTCAACGCCGCCCGAGTCGACCAGGCGACGTGCGCGCAGGTCGATGGCGAAAGGCGTTTCTCTGCCCGGCGCGACCGATCTCGGATTAATCTCAGCCGCCAGCTCTTGTGCCAGCGGGCGGCTGGTGTATTCGATAGAGACCTGATCTATGCGCGTGCCGGGCTGCAGCAGCTGTATGCGAAACTGAATCACCGGCTGCGGCGGAGATGAGACCTGGCCGTCGTTGAGCGACTCCCAACGACTCCACAGCGGATTGTCCCGAGGCGGCGCCTGAATGCCGGGAATAGCCGTGGCCCAGTCATTCTTGCTAACCAGCACTAGATCAGCGCCCCGTTCAAGAAAATACTGCACCGGAGCTAAGTCGGGTCCGCTGCGCGTCTGCACAATAACGGGCAGCGTCTCGGGCGGCTGCCCGTTGATGAGCAGACGTCCCCACACCGGACGCGCGTTGCGCACTTCCAGCGGCACGGACAGATACGCTCCAGGCGGCGCAGATCCGTCGGCTATAACTTCAAACTCTGCTATTTCCCAGTCCCGTTCGCTCAGCGTGCGCAGTCGCACGTGTCGCATCGGGCGCGGATCGTGCGGCTGATTTGGATGGGGCCACAGGACAATACTCTGGTTGTTGGGCGCATTGATGTGCGCATTGATCAGCGTCGGACTCCCACAGCACACGTCGAATATATCCGTCTCTATCTCGCTCGGATCCAACCCATCCGAGCCCAGCTGGAAAGCCTGCAGGTAGCGGTCGCGATGTCCCGCGTCGAGGCGGGGAAAAAAGCGGATCTGCTCAACGCCATAGTGTGCTCCCAAGTCGATATACACGTCTATTTGGCGCGGCAGGCCGTCTGCGGCAGGGTCAAAGGCGGTTCCCGCATCGCCGTCGAGCATGCGGGCTAAACTCGGCCTAGACAGCAGGGTCGGATAGGCAAATCCCTGTGCGTCGACCTTTTCGGCGACCGCAAAAATGCGACCCCCGCGCTCCAATACGCGGGGAGCGATATTCTCTCCCCGCTCAGCCTCCCAAATCCACAGCGAATCAGCCGATACCGAGATGCGATGAGATGATTCCCTTACCTGTTCAAAAGATCGGCCTTCGCTTCCCACTACAAGCGATTCCACGGCCTCCGCGGCAATCGGCAACGCCAAAAGGAGAAAGACGAAAAGCGCGTTCATCGCACCCCGAGAATGCTCACGCCGCGTGCGCGCAGTGCGGGAATATGCTCTTCGAGTGAATCGCGACTGAGCGGATTGTTACCCAGCGATACCACTTTGAGCCCGTCTAGTTCCAGCAGCGGAGAAATATCGACGATATCGTTGGCCGCCATGCGCACATCTTCGAGCGAAACCATGCGCGCCAGAGGCGTAATATCGACAATCGAATTGGACGCAATATTGAGCTTCTTTATACCCCGCAGCGTCGTCAGCATGGCAATGTCTCGTATCTGATTGCTGGCCAGGTCAAGTTTCTGCAGGCGAAGCAACCTCCTGATCTCGTGAATCTCGCGTATTTGGTTTCCGGTGAGGATCAGCTCGCGCAGCTCGATCTGTCGCCCCAGCCCGTTGAGCGTCGTCAGCCGACCGATGCTCACGCGCAGCGACGTCAGCAGACTCAGGTCGCGCAGTGGACGCAGATCGGCGATCGGCGCACCGATAATGTTGATTGTGCGTAGGCGCTCCAACTCGGCCAGCGGCGTCAGGTCGTTGAGCAGCGCGCGGTTGCCGCGCACCGACAGCATTTCGAGGTTTTTCAGATGTTCGACCCCACCCAGCGTTTGGACCGCGCCCGATATGACGAGCTCCCGAATGCGGAGAAAATCGTCCTCATCGAGCGGCCCCACGGGCCGATCCAACGCCTTGCGAATACTCGCCTCAACGCGCTCACTGCTGATGGTCATAGCCTCGGCGTAGAACGTGACCTCTACCCCGCGCTGACGCAGCGCGCTCAGCGTTGAACGGGCCAGCGGATTGCCCGAGAGCTCGACCCGGCGCAGCTGTGGCAGAGCCGTCAGAGGCGCGACGTCGCGCACGAGGTTGTTGTCCAGATTGAGCTGGCGCAGGCGGCGCAGCCCGCGCAGCGGACGCAGATCCGAGACGATATTGTCGCCCAAATCGAGAATCTCTAATCCCGTGAGCGCAGCGAGCGGTGTGAGGTCCGTTATGGCATTGTCCGATAGGATCAGGACGCGCAGCGAACGCAGGGCAGCTAAGTGCGCCACTCGAGTCAAACCGTTACCCGCCACATCGAGCGTATCCAGGAGCGCGAGAGGCGCCAGCGCGGCCATCGCTTCATCCCCCAAGCTGTTGTCGGCCAAGTGCAGACGACGCAGATTGGGCAATTGTTCGATGCCCGCTAGCTCCACGACACCCCGCTGGGATAGATCTAGGCGCGCAACCGACGCCAGGACCTCGGACGATAGCGCACCGCGCTCCTGCCCCGCGTGTTGACGCACCGCGCGCTCTAGAGCAGCATCGGCAAAGAGCGTGTGGTCAAAGAGCACATCCTCCTCTGGACCTGGCTGCAGCGGCACGTCGCGCGCGGTGCAGCCGGCTAGAAGGATCGCGTATAGGAGTAACGTTTTCTTCATGCGCCCACCTGCGCTAGCGCTCAACTCCAGCATACACCGTGATAAAACCCCGCGTAGAAGTGCGCGGGCCTTCTACCTCAAAATCCTGCCGGCTCACTGAGAAGCCCAGCACGGTCGTCAGGCGATAGCCCTGATAGTCTGACACGTCGGTCATCTGAGCCAGCGCCGTCAGTTCAGTATAGCTGTCGTCGGCTCTGGGCGGCGTTGGATCCTGCATCTGCACAAACTTGTGGAACTCAAAGCCCGTTTCAAGGTACGTGGTGTACATAACGGGTAGGCGACCAATAATCATGCCAATCTGGCTCAGTTCGCGCCGCGTAGCTTCGGTGGCATTAAACGAAGAGTAGCGCAGAAACTCGCTTTTCCAAGCGGGAATCAGCGTAAACCGTCCCGCGCTAATGCGATACTCGGCCTTGTTGATGACACCCAAAAAAGACGTCCGCTCGCTCATGTCGCGCAGATCGAGTTTTTTCGCACTATCGAGCTGATGATATAGCTGCCAGCGCAGCATATTTTTCACCTTCAGGCCGGACGTCGGCTCGAGATCAATACCGAGCCACGAAGTGTTGACCAGCGTATTGCGCGCCGGCAGTGGGTCGCGCACGGGTCGCAGCTCTCCGCGCGAATTGGGCGGCTGCACCCACTGGATAAGATCGTCGCGGATCGTATCTTTCACTTTGCGCGCATCCTGAAAAATGCGCAGGCGTCCCCAAGAAAAGATGTGATCGCCGTTCAGCATAAAATACGTCGCCAGGTTGCGTCGTTTGTCGGATATCTGGGCGATGCGCTGCTGCCCTAAGGTCATGCGCCAGTTGGGATGCAAATAGCGCCCCAGATATAGGTTGTACCCCTTCTGATCTCGGCGGTACGGCAAATCGGCCAACTCGTCATTTTCAAAGCGATCAATGGTTCCGTTGTGGTTCATATCAACGCCGTAAAGGAACTCGGGACGGTCGGTGTGAAAGCGGAGAAAGGGCTCCTCGTAGTCGGGAATCCGGTTGGGGCTGTCGTTGTTATCGTTCTGGTTGAAATCGGAAATAAAGTCGTTGTTCTCATCCCACCCGGGAAAGATGCTGATATCCCCACTGGTAAAGCCGCGACGGCGCCAGTCGGGATCGCGGTCTTGGTCGTCGTTGTCGTCGACGTATTCATACAGCTTCAGGTTGTCTCGGTAATCGACAATGCCCGTTTCCTGCACGGTGCGAAACGACGTGGCGTATTCCGGATCGGTCTGAAATAGCTCCCCATAGGCAAAATAGGGGTGAGCCACGCGCGATACGTTAGCCATCCACGCCATAGACTTCTGACCGCTGGCGTGATGTTTTTCCAGACTTGGGTTGGGAAACTTACCCCAACGGTTGTTGACGTTGAGCTCAAAATAGCCGTCAAAGCCTTCCAAATCCGTAAGCTCTACTGTAAAACCGGCAATTTGGTTGGCCGTCGGCAGCCCGTAATCGAAGACCAGAACGCGCTGATTGGAAGAATCTCGAACGTTGCCGCGCGCGTTGGCCACGGGCACGAAGACCTGACGCAAAAAGATGTCGGTCTGCAGATCAGAGCTCACTTCAATCGCGTAGTCGTTGGCCACGACGAGCTCTAGCTGGATCCGCTCAATTTCCGCGGGATCGGGGCCCGAGTACGTGCGATCCAACAAATCGTAGCGCAGCAGAATCTCTTCGCTGCCGTCGGCAGCCAAGAAGCCCTTGCGCTGAAAGCCCCCCTCAATAACGGCGCGATAGCCGATCTCCGAACCGCGCGTCTGGTTGCCCTCGATATCCCACAGGAGAATATCGGCGTCAAAAAGGGCTCCACCACCAACCCCATCTTCGGGCGAGTCGTCTTTGATCTTAATCTCTATGAAGCTGAGGTTTTCCAGGTTCTGCGAGCCAGTTAGGCTACCCTTGAAAAAGTTGCCCGACAGCGCGTCGTTTTGCGTCTGCGAATGGTGCGAGTTGATAAAGGTGCCGCCCACTTTAACAAAATCCCCCACCTGCACCTCGACCCGACCTCCGACCAGATTGGTGTTGTCGGTGCGCGCGGCCGCCGTGATCTGACCCGGACTGGTCTGCGCTCCGTCCGGTTCGCTGATGCGCGAAAGCAGTATCGTACCCATGTACTTATCAGAGGCAAAGTCGAGCTGAATCCCGTTGAAACGCGGCTTGGAAAACGTCATCGGCGTCAGCGTCGTGCGAATCTGATTGCCGATCGTAATCGCGTAGTGATACTGCCCCTTATGGTCGGAGGCAATTACCACGTTGTTGAACCAAGATCCAAAGCGGCCGTCTTTAAACAGCGTCGAACCAAAGGGCTGCGGGTTCTCCTGGCGCCAGTCGAATATGAGCCAGCCGCGATTGAGGAAGTTGCCAAATAGATCGTAAAAGTAAAATCCCTCGATTGAGGTCGATACATAGCGCTGATAGGTCTCGCGAGCGTAGTTGGAATACTCCCACTGTTTCCACCCGTATTCCGAGTAGAGTTCCTGCGGTATAAACCATTTGCGCACCGTGGGATCGAGTGCGTCAAAGAGCACGCCGGGCCCGGTGGGATCAAAGGAGACCTTGCCTCCTCGCTTAACCGTCCCCAACCGCGAACCGTAGGTCTGAGCATCGACCGACGCGGTCGACAGCAACAGAGAGGCCACCATCCAAAAGACGACGATACATCGCCTGTCGCCCTGTTTACGGTCTCTTGCCAAAGAGTTATTCATCACCATGTTTACCTTTTGCACTGTGCTTCTATATCATCAAAATCAAACGAGGCTCCAGCAGAGGACGTAGTGTCGCTGTGGGAGCAAAAACCCACCCTTTGCCAGTTCACCACAACACGTCTAGTGAGCAATTACAATGCTACCTGAGTGCACTTCTTCAAACGCATCCGACTCTACGCGCAGCACCCAAATGTATGAACCGGGCAAGAGCAGCGAACCGTCTCCCCCGCGTCCCTCCCACGAAAAATCCACGGGACCGATGCCCAGATCTGCCGCGAAAGCCGTGTGCACCCGACGACCGGCCAGGTCGTAAATCTCAAAGGACACCGGTGCCGGCTCAGTGATCTGAAGCACGTTAAAAAAGACGTCCAGCCGGTCGTTTATTCCGTCGCCGTTGGGCGTTATAAAACGAGTACTCGTGCGAATCTCCCCGATCAGCTTGCCGATCTGAGGCTTGGGAATAGAGACGGCTAAGTCCGAGAGCGCGTCGTCATCTCCCGGCCCAAAATCAACGGCGTTGCCGCCGACTACGGCCTGCGGCACGCCCGCAGCCGCCCCGTTAAAAGCCCGGCTGCTAAACGTTGTTCCAAAGCGAAATATGGGTAAGTCAAACGTCAGTTCGAGCAGGGCCTGATCCTCGGTTATCAGCGGAAAGGAAAGACCAAATCCCTCTTCGCTAACAAAGTCAATTGAAAACTCAATCTCTTCGCCGTTAAGCTTGACCTCGCGCACGTCCGTAGTAGCAACATTCGTGTCGACTTCGAGTCGATCAAAGCCATATATCGGCAGCAAATTGCCCTCTGCATCTGCGGTGCGCTCAAGGCGCACGGCATAGCGAAAAGTCGCCGGTTCCTCGGCCTGCGTTAGGCGCGGAAAAACCTCGCCTACAAGTCTGTCGGCCAGCGGCGGGCTGAGGTAATCAAACTCAAACTGATCGAGCGCCCGCGTGCGAAAGAGCTCCCCCTCAAACTGGAACTGGAACTGCGCATAGCGGCGCGGAGAGGGCGCGGTGATCAAATCGCCGTTGGCCACCGGTCGCCAGGTGCTCCAATAGACGTCGTCTTCGCTTATGGGACCGCGATCAAACGGATCCAATGCGAAGTAGGCATCGGGACCAATATCGACCAATTCGCGCGTAGGGTTCCCCCCGGCGTCCGTGCCGCGTTCGACTCGATTGTAGCGCAGCGGCGTTGGATCGGTGCCCGTGCGCACGCGCGCACTCAGCGAAGAAAATTCGGCCTCTCCGAGCGCTTCTTCCACCCAGCGCACCGGACCGATCGTCGCCCGCTGTCCCAGATCGATGATGTCTGTCAGATACGTGGCCCGCTGCAGATAACCCGTTCCGTAGACCTCGATTTCATCGATTTCAAAGGGCACATTGGCCAACGACTTGAGTCGCAAAATCCGCACGTACTGCGGCGGCACGGCGATGTCGACAATCGGTTCCTCGTTCTCCACATTGCGCTCGACGAGTATGTCGGGAGACGCGAGGCTCGTCCGTTCGGGGTTAATCCACAGTTCAAACGCCCGCAAGAAATCGTTTTGGAACGGATGCGTCGGCGTTGGCACCACCGTATTACGCGGATAGAAGCGCACGCGCTGCACGCCTATGGCTGTGCCAAAATCGAGAATAACGCGCACGTTGCGCGCGTTTACTTCCGGTTCGAAGGCCGTCGGTTTGCGCGTGAAGGCCACGGTCGGACTGCCGTTGACGGTGCCGCGCAGTTCCGCTTCAAAACCGCGTCCCACGTCGGGTGAAGTAATGGACGCACCGCGCTCCAGAACGCGCGAAGCAACATTTTCTTGCTCTTCGAAAAAGAGCGGACTGATCCAACCAGATCGACGGTCAAATTCAATCGAGTTGTCCGGCGAATTTGTCGTATCGATCGAGACGCCGTTGCGCACTTTCGGATCAATACCCCTTCCACCAGATCGCCAGGGCGTAGACGGCGAACCCAGTATAAAGGTCCGCGCGCGCTGGGCCTCTACCCCCTCTACAACAAGCAACCAAAGGAGCAAAAACCACGCACTCCGCATACGGATTTTTATTCTCAATCCCCCCATTAGTCGCCCAGCCCCGCGTTCACAGAGAGAAAGAGCATGCTTGCTCGTTCGGTCGGACGCTCGGCAAAGTGCTGGCGCTCAACCTGCACGCCGAGGCGAGTGACGAGCTGATAGCCCTGATAGGCAACGCGATTCGTTAGCTGCGTGAGCAGCGTCCACGAACTAAAGTCTTCAGCTATCTCCTCACGCGCGCCGTCGAGCATCCAAAACCAGGAACGCTCTAGACCTACCTGCAGCTGACTGTCAAAGAGCTGACGACCATAGCGCGGGAAGTACGAAACGCCGGCCGATTCGGCAAAGAGCGGCTGAGTCCACAGCAGAAACAGCGTCTCTTCGAGGCTTTCGGCCTTATCCGAACGCGTGGTAAAGGGTCGATCGCGGCGATATTCGCTTTTCCAACGCGGCTCAAAGACGGCCAGACCGACGGGCACGCTCCACTCAGCTCTGCTGATGGCTCCCATAAAGCCGCTGCGCTGCCGGGCGGGAAAGCCAAATAAGTCGGTGGTCTCGTCGACGCGCTGGTGCACGTCTTCCCACTTGAAGCGATGAGACAGGCGGATATCGGGACCGAAGCGATGATTCAGATCCGCGTATAGCACGCCTTTCCAGGTGTCTTTGAAAGGGAGTTGGTCCAGCGTTTCACGCATGCGCCCGGGCGAGCCCAAGGGCTGAAACCACAGCCATAGATCGTCGGCGATATTGTCTTGGACCGATGCCCCGTGCACAAAGACGCGTAGGGCGCTGCCTCCCTGGAAGCGATAGCGCCACCCCAGCAGCCCATACCACGCTTGAGTACGCCCATCTCCAGAAATCAGGCGCATATCCTGCCGTCCGAGCGTCAGAGAAAAACTGGGACCAATATTCGTTTTCACGTGGGCGTTGTATCCGCGGTGATCGGCCTTGTACGGATAGTCGGGCAGATCGTCGTTTTCAAATCGATCGATCGTCCCGTTGTAGTTCATATCGAGCCCAAAGAGATATTCCGGCCGGTCGGAGCGAAAGCGCAAAAAGGGCTCTTCATAGTCGGGAAAGGCATTCCCATTCTGATTGTGATCGTTGATAAAATCACCGTTCTCATCAAATCCCGGCCAGACGATATCGTTCCAGCTGCGCGAGCGCACGATATTGCCCGCGCGGCGCTCTAAATCGGGACGCTGCCACTCGGGCAACGCGTTAAAATCGTCGTCGTCATCAACAAATTCCACAATTTGCGGAATGGGGTCTTTGTAGCGTATGCGTCCCTCTTTATCGACCAACCAATGACGGGTTGTGTACTCGTCCTCGATGTTAAATCCCTCGAAAAACACCGCCCATGGATAGGCGTCCCAACCGGCCTGCACGTAGGATGCCGTGCCGTCCAGATGAAAGCGCTGGTGCGTTTTTTCAACGGAGTTGGGATAGGAGAAAAAGCGGCGATTGAGCACGGCCTCGCCGCGAATGGAAAGACCGTGCCAGCCGTTGACTTCCCAGTTAGTCCCCAATAATTCGTTGGCCGTTGGAAGGCCATAGTCCACTTTGATGAATCCCGTGTTGCTGTTGTCCTGCACGTTGCCGCGCGCGCGCCGCACCGGTAGAAAAATGATTTCCGGGTTAAACCGTTCGCCGTCCGTTTGCAGATTGGACGCCACTTCAATGCGATAGTCGTTGGCTACGGACAGCTCAAACGTAGCGCGCGTTATATCGGCCGACGTGATATCTTCATAGCGAAAGCGCGACAGGTCGTACTCCAGCACAATGTTTTCCGCATCGCGCGCGACGAGGCGCCCTCCCTCGTTGCCACCGCCCTTAATCTTGGGCAGCAGGTCGACCTCGCGACCCCGATATACGTTGCCCTCCCGATCCTCGATAACGATCTCATAATCGGCGAGTACAGCCGCCGCATCTCCCTGCCCCGGCGAATCGTCGCGCACGCGCACCCACAGTTTGTCCAGCGTGCGATTTTGCTGAGTCGACAGCGTACCGCGCAGCGGATTGCCCTCGTTAAACTCGAGTTCAGTCTGGGCATTGTGCGCATTGACATAGCTGAGGCCGAGCTTGCTGTAGTCACCGAGCTGAATTTCTGCGTGTCCGGCCAGCATCTGCGTCACATCCGTGCGCTCTTGGCCGTCGGGCGCCGAAGGCCGAGATGCCAGCAGCGTCGCCATCAGCACATCGTTGGCGTAGTCCATGCGCACGCCGTTAAAACGCGGCTTGTACAGAGTGAGCGGGGTAAAGAAAGTGTAGATCTGATCGCCGATCATCAGACGGTAGTTACCACCCTCCCGACGATCGCCAGCAACTACGAGACGGCCAAAGAAACGCTGATAGGCGTTTCCCCCCGTATCCTTGTCGATTCGGCTACCGCGCGGCAGAGGCTGCTCTTGGCTCCAGTTGTACACCATCCACCCACGACCCAAGTGCGTGCCAAACGTGTCGTAAAAATCACTTCCCTCAAGCAGGTTGTTCACGTAGCGCTCATAGTACTGAACGGCGTAGCGCGTATCCGATTCGTACCACGGTTGCATATATGTTTCGGGCAGGTGGCGCAGACCGTACCAGCGGTGCACTGCAGGATTGGCGTAATCGATTTCAAAGCGGTTACCGTGCGGATTTACCGTGGCAAGACCCCAGCGGCGCGGATCTTCAAGTCGACCCTGCGCTGCGGCGCAAATAGGCAATAGCAGTAAGAGAAGTATGCGTATCATGTTCAGTACGCCACGTGAAGCAGCCGCGCAGTCGACGTGCCTGCAGCGTCGCTATCCGTCGCTATGTCAATGCGCATAACGTATAGGCCCGGAGGTACGATACGCGCCTCGTCATCGCGCCCGTCCCAGGTAAAAACGTGCTCTCCGCTGGGAAACGAACGCTGCACGCTCAGATCGCGCACGCGCCGTCCGGACAGGTCAAAGACTTCCACTCCCAGCGTCTTTTCGCGCTCCAGATGGTAGATACTAATGCGTATTTCGACGCGGTCGTTGATCCCATCGCCGTTGGGCGTAATTGCCCGGGGCTCTATCTGCACGTCTTCGAGCAGCGAGTTTTCCGTGAGCCGCGACACGACGGACAGGCTTTGCGTGGCAACGACCTGCGTGGCGTCGCCGCCAACTACTTCCTGTAGCAGGTCGGGCTGCTCTGAGCTCTGTAGCTGCACGCTAAAAACCGTGCTCTGCAAGAAAACGCGCGTGCGAAAGCGGAAGGCGTACACCCCGTTGCCGCCCGTGACCGGAGCCGGAAAGCGCACGGCAACGGCGCCCTCTTCACCGCGCGACACCTCGAGCTGTCCGCCGGGCCACAGGCGCGAACCCGCACCAAAGCGCAGCGCATCGTCATTTCCCACCTGCACCTCGCTAAGTTCCAACGGCTCAGAGGACGTAGAGCGCAGGGTAATCTGATCAAAGCCGGGATTATCGAGACCAAACACGGGACGCACGTAGAGCACAAACTCTTGCTCAACGCCGGGCTCGATGCCTCCCGTGGGATAAATCTCACCAAAAGCGGTATCGACCAGCGGAGGCACAAAGTGCAGCCGCAGCGAGCGCAGCCACGCGCGCTGCAGCGGCTCGCGCGAGAGTAGTCGCATCTGCACTTTGACCAGCGGACGCGGCGCCGGCGATTTGAAGGATGCACCCGAATCCGTATAGGGCTGACTCCAGTTGCTCCAGTCGGGACCGGTAATCTCCTCAAACACGGGCGGCGGACGCGGCGTCTGCTCCGTGTCCGGAAGGCGTCTCCACAGATCCTCCGAAATCTCGCGCCCGTTCATAGTGAAGTAGTGAGGCTCCAGCGTGACCTTCTCGCCCGTTCGCGTGCGCACCTCAATGCGCGTATTCGGAGGCGCTTCTCCCTCCCACGTCACGTGACTAAAGAGACGGGGACGATCCAACTGAACAAAGGGCGACTCCATAGTGATCTCAGAGACGTAGCCCTCGCCGTATGCTTGAATCTCGCTGATGCGTCCCTTTTCAAAGTTAGATCCGCTAAACTCTAGCTGGCGAAACTCAATATAGCGCACCTCTTTCCGCGGAAAGGCTTCTTCGACGTGCAGGAGGCGCTCGAGGTTACGGCGTTCGTCAAACGTGGTCCAAACAAAGTTTCCGTTGGCGTCTACAGAACCGTCGGAGATGCGCATTTGGTATGCAAAGGGGGGGCGGTCGGGACTGAGCAACTTGATGCGATCCAACCAGTATTTCGCACCCAGATCGATTTCCACCTGGTTCTCGTCCTGCACCGCATCGTAAAAGAGCATGTCTTTGTTCGTGGCAAAGAGACCGTCCGTAAAGGTGCGGAAGAGCAGGAAGTCGTACTGGCCAATTGACAGCGCCTCGCGCTCGCGCTCGGCTTGCGTAATGGCAATGATATTCTCGCCCAGCGCAAACACCTCGACCTCGCTCAGGCGCGGTCGCTCGCGTCGGTGGTAGCGAATGGGACCGCGCTCCTCTTGGACCAAGTCGGCATACGTATTCTGGCTGACGGCGATCAGGCGACCGCTCGACGTCTGCAGGAAGTAGTCGACGTCGCCGCGATCCTCTTCGGCGAGCAGGGCATATTCTTCGGGGGAAACCTCCTCTGCGCGCCCTCCCGCCGTAGAGAGCACGTCGATGCGCACCTTCTGCACGATGGCCCCCTCAATACCCTCGGCCACCTTGCGCTGCGGCGTCAGTTCAAAGGTGAATTCGCGCTGGCCCGATAGATTGCGCACGAGTCCCACGCGCGAGAAGATCTCGCCGGCCCGACCCGAGGCAACTAAGCCATCTGACGTCAGGACGCGAAACTGGCGAAAAGGGTCCCCCTCCCCTTCGTCTGCAAAGCGAATAACGATTCGATTGACAATGAGCGTGCGCTGTAAATCGAGTTCAAACGTCCACGTAGAGATATCGTCCAGACCGCTGGGCTCCCAGTGCGTGGTCGGATCGCCATCTACCGCCAGCATCGCATTTTCTGGATTGCTGTCGGCAACCGCCAGCGCGACAACGGAGTCGTCTTCGGCGCTGTAGACGGCGTTGACGTTGCCGCGCAGCAAGCGCGGGATCACCGTTCCATCATCGCGAATAATCCGGGCCCCCGTAGGTGCTTCCCACACGGCCCAGTCCTCCGGCGCCTCAATCAGGATGCGGTCTTCCAACACCTCGTATCCCACCGGCCCCTCTTCTTCTTCCTGCGCGAAGAGAAGCGGCGTATACAGCACGAGCAGCGTGTATGTGAGTAACTGGATCAATGAATTTTAGAGCCCATATGATGAGTTAATCAATAGATAAAAAAGCATACGAGGTGAACCCGTGCAACAGGATACATGCGCAGTAAAAAACCGCGGTATTCCTTGGAATTATCCCTCGTTAAAGAACATACGGTCTTCGACCCGAGCGCGCGCGAAACGGTGCGCGTTGACACGGTGCCCCCTAGGCGCTACCTTGCCGAGAAAGAGGGCTCGTTGGCGGCTACATTGCACGCATTTTAGTTGATCCTTGTGCGCCAGCGAACGACCCACTTCGCATTCTAACCACACCGCAAAACGGCCCTATGAACGATAGCACATCGCCCGGCGCGCTGCCGGAGGAATTTGCCCAAAGACTGCAACAGATCATACCCTGCGAGCGCTTTGCGGACTGCTGGAAGAGCTTTACGCGCCCCATGGCAACCTCGTTCCGCATCAATTCGCTCAGAGGACGGACAGAGGACGTAGCCGCCGAACTGACTCGAGCTGGGTTTGATCTGCTGCCGCTAGCGTGGAATGCCGACGCTTTTAGCGTGCCCGACGATCAGCGACGTGCGCTGACGGAGAGCGCCGCCTGCACAGAGGGGCGCATCTACATTCAGAACCCGTCCAGCATGATTCCCCCCTTCGCACTCGACCCGCAGCCCGGCGAAGAGGTGCTCGACCTAGCAGCGGCCCCCGGCGGCAAGACGCTACACATGGCAGCGCTGATGAAAAATAGGGGGCGGATCGGCGCCGTAGAGGTCGTGCGCAACCGCTTTTTCCGCCTGCGCAGCACGCTAGAGCGCGGCAATGCCCAGATCGTGCAGACGTATATGAAAGACGGAACACGCGTATGGCGGCAGTGCCCCGAACGCTTTGATCGCGTCCTTCTGGATGCCCCCTGCTCGGGCGAGGGCCTATTCCAGATAGACCAGCCGCAGAGCTTTGCCTACTGGGGTAAAAAGAAAAGGGCCGAAATGGTGCGAAAACAGCGCAGACTGCTCTACTCGGCCGTCCGATCGCTCAAGCCCGGTGGCACCCTGGTCTATTCGACCTGCACGTTTGCTCCAGAGGAAAATGAAGCCGTTGTCCAGCACGCGTTGGAGCAGTTTGGCGACGCACTCGCTGTGAGAGACATTGAACTCCATTTAGACGCGATGCAACCGGGTCTATCTGAGTGGCAGGGGGCGGCATTCTGTCCGCCGCTACGCGCGGCTCGGCGCATTGTCCCCAACGGCGTCATGGAGGGCTTCTTTATATGCAAGCTTTACAAGAGAGAATCGACTCGAGACATGTAAAAAGCGGCACGAGGCCGGCCGATAGCACCTACTCGCGCACAATACCATCCCACGTACAGCCTGCATAGAGCGTCCGCCCCGATGCCGGTTCAAAAAAGCGATTACCAAAGGCATTGGGCACGATTGAGCCGCTATACCGCTGGTCCAAAATGTTGTCGAGACCTGCAAAAACGGTCCAGCCAGAACGCTTCCAGCCCAGGCGCCCATCCACGCGCATATAGCCACCGTTGATAAAGTCTGCGCGCACCCCATCGCTGCCGGGCGACGGGCCGTTGTAATCATTGGCGAAGTAATCCGAGACGGCCTCAACGTCGAGGCCGACAAACGCAGAGCGAAATGGATAGGTGCGCACGGAGGCAAACGTCCGATGAGCCGGCAGTCCGGGCACCTCATTGTCGGCTAACTGCACGCCGTCAACTACGTAGTCGACGAAGGTGAACTGGCTATATGTATACGCCAGCTGCACGTCGATTCGAGCAGATGGATGGGCGCTGAGCGCCAGCTCCAGACCGCGATTGCGCGCTCGCCCAGCATTGCGATAGTACGTCTCCTCGCTCGCGCTGCTCTCGGACTGGAACGGCAGTAGCATATCTTTTATCTCAAGCTGATAGATGCTCATTTCCCCCTCTGCAGGCCAGCGCGAATGACGCGCGCGCAGGCCCCCTTCCACACTGCGAATGCGTTCGGGATCGAGCGCTGGGTTAAACCCACCCAATCCATCGGCGCGGTTACTCAGCTCGTTCGTGGTGGGCGTTTGAAAGGCCGTGGCCCAATTTGCATAGAGAGCCAGCAGCGGATGGGGACGGAAGTTCATCCCGACAAACGGACTAAATTCTCCCAGCGACCGCGCTCCCGAATCGTCGCCGTCCTGGATATGGCGGTCGTCTGCGGCCAGACGATAGCGATCGTAGCGTCCGCTCACGCTGAGCGTCCAACGACGGCTCAGCGGCACGTCGAGCGAGAGAAAGGGACCTGTGCTGCGCACCGTTTCGCGCTGATCGAGCCGGCGTTCCCCGTACTGAACTCGATCGAATATGCACGCATCGTCCAGCTGGCCCACATCGTCCTGGGGCAGTCCATCGTTGCCAAATTCGTCGCGCTGGTCGCGCTGCCAGTCGGCGTCTACACCTCCCGTATAGCGCAGTGTCCGCCAGCGGCCGCTGCGCACGTAGCGCACTCCGCCACCGCTGCGATCGAGCTCAACAATGCGACCCGGGATGGGGTTTTGCAGAGATCGACGAATGCCGTATAGGACCAGCTGAGACACGTCTTGCGCCCCGTGCTGGTAGCGCAGCGATAGGCCACCCTGCGTTTGGCGCACCTTTTTCGAAGCACCCTGCCGCACGACAAAAGAACGCGCACTGCGTGGCGCGGCCTCTGCCGTAGCACGATCCAGCGAACTGGGATTGAACAGATAGGGCGCGTCGTGTGCGTTGAGCAAGAAGCTCAGTTCGGCTTTTTCGCCTATTCGCCGATGGATCAATGCGTTTAATCCGCGCATTTTTGCGTAGGCGTGATCGCGGTAGCCGTCGCTCTGGACCTGGTGCACGCCGACGGCGTAGCGATGTGCCGCGCCGCGACCGGACGCCTGCAGCTGCACGCGCCTAAATCCGTCACTTCCCACGAGCAGTCGCGGCGCCAGGCGGAGTCCAGCATCGGCGGGCTGACGCGTGCGGATCGACAGAACGCCTCCACCGGCATTACCGTAAAGCGCCGAGCTGGGCCCGCGCAGGATTTCGATGCGGCCAACCGAACCCAGGTCCAAATTATTCAGCTGCGTCTGTCCATCGGCCGTCGTCAGCGGTATGCCGTCGAGCACGACCTTCAAACCGCGCACGCCAAAGGCCGACCGCACGCCCAGACCACGCACACTCAGGCGATCTCCCTGAGAGAGGTTATGGCGATTGTCGACGGATATTCCGGGCACGACGCGCAGCATTTCTTCTAGTGATACAGCCGGTCGCGGTGCGCCCAGCGTATCTGCATCGACCACGCTCAGCGCATAGGGCAATCCGGCCGCCGGCTGCGCGCTGCGCGTGGCGCTAACGACGGTAGTAGGAAACGCATAGCGAATAGAGTCCGGCTGTGCTGTGGCGGATATCGCCCAGAGAGAGGCAACCGCAACTAAATAGAGATTGAGCATAATAATATGTATCTGAGCTGGTATGATGTGTCTGTGAATAGGGTCCGTCTCACAGCGCGGCGTCGGTTTTCTAATGGCCGTTTGTAGGCGGACTCGTCTCGATTAGCGCTTCGCGCAGGAGCTGGGCATTGGCCACGAGTAGGATGAGTACTCCGATGCCCGTGCAGAGCGAAAGCGCTGAGGTATACGTATATTGGGCCGATCGAATAGTCAGCGCCAAACCAACGGAACCTACAAAAATTGCCATGCTCGCATAGAGCCACGTTACGGCGCTGCGGCACAGCGCAATACGGCGACTCTGAACGGGGTCTGACGCAGACGCATCGGCGCTCAGCGCGCGATAGCGGCGCTGCGTGGACAGGGCCAATACGGCGACTGCAGCGGTCAGTAGAAGAGGTACTATCCAGAGCGTTGCTTCTTGCATACACAGAACATGCACAGCGAGTATGACCTGCGCAAACAGAAGGGGAACGATGGAATGATCAGCGACCTACGTGCCGCACTGCAAGGCACCCTCATATACGGACTCCTAATGACGGGATGCGGCTTGGTCGGAGATACAACTCGCCCGCGCGACGTTGAGCGCACTAGCGAAGTCGTATTTCAGACGGTGGCGGATGGACTGGCCGGCTACGTGGCGATAGACAGTCTAGAGTGGGTGCCTTTTCTGCCCCTACCCCTATCAAATGGCACCTTTGAGATAGCCGGTGGCTTTGCCGCCGTCTTTCGCAACAGTGGACCAGATTCCGTTGGGGTGCGCTACGACCTGCGCTTCTTTGACGACGAAGAGACTCTCGTCGACGCGTTTATTCCCTTCGGCCAGCCGGTCGTGCTCGCGTCTGGGCAGCGCCGCGTCGTGCAGGGCGAGTTTATCCTGCGCACGGGCGACCTTTACCAAACGGAACACCTGGCGCACATGCAGCTAGTGGCTCGGGTACGCAATCCCGAGGAATAAACCATCTCTCCGCCAGCTGTTGGGCCGTTTAATTAGGCTGCATGCAGGCGAAAAAGGGGCTCGGCCGCTTCCGAACGCTGGCGCAGCAGGGCGATCTCTTCGTCACTTACCGGACGAAACTCTGCGGCAATATCGAGCGCCATATCAAAAAACTTGGCATCTCCCGGTGGAATAGCGGCCGTAATCGGCTGCGACAGCGTAAACCGCAGCGCCAAGTCAGCCAGTTCGCGATCTTCGATCGGGTGGTACCAGCACTTGGCGTATTTCTTCTCCTCCCCCTGAGCAATCTTTCCGTACGCCAGCGCCTTGAGAGCCAGCCTAGCCGCGCCCGTCTCCTCGGCCTTTGCCACGACTTCTGGCCCAAAATTGGCCTGAAAATAGTGCGTCCAGTTGATCGGAAAGAGCACGGAGTCAAAGGCGAAGTAATCGAGCAGTTGAACGGCAATCTCCGAAGAATGTGCAGAAAAGCCGATGTGGCGAATCAATCCCTTATCACGCGCTTCAATCAGGAAGGGCAACGCTCCATCAGACGCCGTAGCCGCGTCGAAATCCTCCTGCGTAGTCATGGCGTGTAGCTGATACAGATCAAAGTGTTCGCTGCGCATATTCTTCAGCGACTGCAGCATCTCTCGCTCCGCCCCCTGCCGGCTGCGCTCGGTCGTCTTACAGGCCAAGAACACGTCATTGCGATAGGGCTCCAGCGCCGGGCCGAGACATTCTTCGGCATTGCCATAGGAAGGCGCTACGTCAAAGTAGTTGATGCCGTGGTCAACGGCGCGCGCTACGAGACGACTCGACTCAGACGCTTCGGTATCGGTAACGAGAATAGCGCCAAAGCCAATGATAGACAGATCGATTTCCGTACAGCCGTAGGGACGTTTTTGCATGCGAAAACTCCTATTGTGGTATGATGCCAGAATATATTGATTAGCGCAGTGCCTTCCAACAGGCACGTATACTGAACAGCACACGGAATTGCGGAGAGATACTACATGAGCGAACAGGTGGGAGCAATTATTGAAGCGGGGTTAGACGACTGGCAAATCGTGCAGCAAGACGAGCAAGGCGTGGGCACCCTCAACCTGAAAGGCCGCTGGGTCGGCGCGCCAGATTGTGAAGTCGAGATCCGCGTCGCCGCGGCCGATACCGGCGTATCGGTCGTCGACTGGCGAGTTGCAGACGTGCACGGAAATGGAACGTGGACGGCTGCACTGAGCGTGCCGGCGGGCGGACTCTATCGGTTGGAAACGCGCCTGCGCGCGCCGGCTAATGCCGCGGGTGAGTGGTCGCCGCGGGGCGATATGCGCCACTTCTGGGGCGTGGGCGACCTCTGGGTCATAGCCGGGCAGAGCAATTCAGCTGGCTACGGACGCGGCCCCTACGAAGATCCGCCCGAAATAGGCGTGCACCTCTTTCGCAACAGCGAAACGTGGGCGCTGGCGAGTCACCCCATGAACGAGTCGACGCAGACACAGCACCCGGTCAACCGCGAAGGGGGCAATCCCGGTCACTCCCCCTATCTGCAGTTTGGCCGCCTGCTGCAGCGCGCCCTCCACTATCCAATCGGACTGGTGCAAACGTCGCTAGGCGGCTCGCCGCTGGCCCGCTGGAATCCGCGCGAAGAGGGCCCGGCCGATCTCTTCGACAATATGGTGCAGTGCGTACAAAAAGTAGGGGGCGCACGCGGCGTGCTGTGGTATCAGGGCGAAACCGATGCGGGCAACCAAGCCGATGCCGACACCTATGCCGAACGCTTTGGAAACGCGTTGACCGCCTGGCGGGAGGCGCTCAACGATGCGCACCTCCCCGTTCTGACCGTGCAGCTCAACCGAGTCTACGGACGAGATGAGACGGCCCCCAACGCCTGGTGGACGCAGGTTCGTCAGGCGCAGCGCAGGGTCGCACAAACCACAGATAACGTCGCGGTAGTCCCCACTCTAGACCTACCGCTATCCGATGGAATTCACACCAGTCCCGCCGGCAATATGCTGCTGGGCGAGCGCCTGGCGCGCGCGGCATTGGACGCGGTTTATAGCTGTGGTCCCGATCACCGCGCACCAGATATCGAACGCGCAGAGCGCACGGCAGACGGACGTATCGTCCTGCACTTTGCCAACGTGCAAAGCCGAATGGATTCCATTGATGAAAACGCCAACTGTTTTCGCGTGGAGGACGACGAGGGCGAAGTGGGCGTGGAAGCCGTCCACAGACCTATGGACGCCACCTTAGCGCTCGTGTTGAGCAGACCGCTGGTCGGCGGCGCGCTCGTGCACGGGGCCTGGGGCACCAACCCCGAAACGGCGCCCATGGACATGGAACGCTTTATACCCATGCTGGGATTTTACGGCGTGGAAGTGCAGTAAAGCACCCTATCTAACGAAGGCAGGTTTCCATGTTCTTTACGCTCTTGGCGACGACCTTTGCCCTGGCCTCGATCGTGTCTTTTCTAGCCGTGCGCTTTTTCGATCGACCTATAGGAGCCATTTTTGAGCGCATTATTGGCGACGAGATAAGTTCGGCGTGGCATCGCTACGTAAAGTTTGCCGCCTACGTAGTCGGCGTATCAGGCGGCGTGCGTATATA
Source organism: uncultured bacterium (assembly GCA_937942165.1). Lineage (GTDB taxonomy): Bacteria > Latescibacterota > UBA2968 > UBA8231 > UBA8231. The sequence continues at coordinate 23,986 of CALDFW010000031.1, forward strand.
CAACCTAGAGCGCTATATCAGCGCGTCCGACCTGCATCCTGAAGAGCAGAAGGTACTCGAACTGACGAGCGAGCGCTGGGTCTTAGAGCTCTATCGCACGATCATAGAAACGCTGCAGAGTATTGCCTGGATGCTGCTGATCGTATTCGTCGCGACGCTAATTGCCTATGTCCTCGTGCGCCGAAGCGACTAGAGCGGTTTTGGGTAGGTGCGCTGCCAGCCGCTGCGCCCAAAATCGACGTCGCCCGACAGGTCGACATCATATACCAGTTTGTCGTGGTGCGAGGCCATCGTCGATCGCATAATCTCTTCGGTTAGGGCTCGATCCAGACGCAGATACGTATCGCCGCACGCGCCGTCATTGAGCAGGTTTCGCTCTTCGGTAGGATCTTCAATCAGGTCAAAGAGCATGTGTTCACCGGTGCTGTATTTGCACAACTTCCAGCGGCCGTCAAAGCACATCCAACCGCCGCCCATCATTCCGTATAGATAGTCGCGACGGGCGCGCGGCAGGCCTAGCTCAGGCAGCGGCATAAAGTCCATGTAGTCGGGTACTTCCGCACCCGCGAGCGCCAGCATCGTAGGCGTCACGTCTGCCAGCGCGACGAGCTCCCTATTAGACTGGCCCTGCGGCCCGCCGGGCATCCGAGCAATCAGCGGCACGTGACAGCTCGCTTCAAAAAACTGGCCTTTGCCGATCAGGCCGTGATCGCCCAGATAGTCCCCGTGATCGGACGAAAACAGGATCACCGTATTGTCCAGCTGACCGCTCTCGCGCAGCGCCTGTAAAATACGTCCGGTGATATCGTCAATCTGCTTGACCAGCGCAGCGTAGTGCGCGCGAATCTTCTTTTTGTGGTCCTCTGTAAACTCGCTGTAGTCTACTCCGTTCCACGGCCGCTTATTACCCGCAATATTTTGCTGACGCAGCAGGGGATGTGCTCCTGCAACCTCTGGAATCGAATCGGGCATATCCTCGGGCCGATAGCGATCGGCGTATTCTGGCGAAGGATCGTACGGACAGTGTGGCCCAGGAAAGCCAACCATCATGGCGAAAGGACGCTCATCGCTGTAGGTGCGGATATATTCAGCGGCCGCATCGCCCACAAAATAGTCCCAAGAATCTTTAAACGCGTGCTGGTGAACAATTGCACCGCGGTTTTCGAGATAGCCCTCGTGTTCATTCCCGTGCAGCTTGTGCAACCCTCGCTCAGCCAGATAGTCCGCGTAGTCATCCTGGATGTGCAGCCAGCGCTTGTCCTCGCAGATCACGCGATCGTCAAAGCCCATACTCGCATCCCAGGGATAGAAGTGCATCTTGCCGATGGCGGCGCTGCGGTAGCCGACGCGAGCAATCAGCTCTGGCCACGTATGCAGGCCGCAGGCCGCGTAGTCGGGACGCAGAAACTGCCCGTTGCCCAGCACGCCCGTGCGAATAGAATTGAGCCCCGTAAGCAGGTTGTGGCGCGCCGCCACGCAGACGGGCGACGTGCTGTAGGCGCAGTCGTAGCGAAGGCCCTCAGCCGCCAGAGAATCGATATGCGGCGTGTCGATAAAAGATGCGCCGTAGCAGGAGAGAAAATCGTGGCGCAGCTGATCGGGCATGAGAAAGAGAAGGTTCGGCTTGGACATAAACACCTCATTCGCAGATATAAACAATCCTAAACACGTAGTTTGCGTTAGAAATCCTTGCTCGGGGTCGTAAACTCTTATAGTCCCCGAACCCGCCTCAATTAGCATACTACATAGCCGACGCCCACACCAGCACAGCGGACCACTCACTCAATTGTCCCAGCGCGATTCGACGCGTACATTTCACGCATGCGCACACTGAAAACTCACGCTCTCTTACCCTTTTCTCTGCTGCTCTGTCTCTTGCTGAGCTGTGCCGAGGAGTCGCCAGAGAACGTTTCCACCGATATCATCCCCACGCGCACCGATCGCCCCCGCCCACCCGTAGAGGACGTGCGCCCCTTTATCGATTTGGGTGGACGTTTTTCTCTGGTCGACCAACGGGGTGAAGAAGTTATCCTGGGAGCAGCTCAGCAGCGTGCCTCCCTGCTCTTTTTCGGCTACACCTACTGTCCCGACTTTTGTCCGACCACCCTGTCTCGTCTCGTGCACGTCAAAGAAAGGCTGGGTGCCGATGCCGATAGCGTCGATATCGCCTTTGTCAGCGTCGATCCCCAGCGCGATACGCCCGACGTCTTGGCATCCTACTTGGCCTACTTTCCCATACGGGTGCATGGTATGACCGGTTCGCGGGCTGTCATAGATCAAATAACGGCTTCCTATCAGGCTGAATACGCGCTGGACGAACCCAACGAGCGAGGCGATTATACCGTTGATCACAGCACGTCGATATACCTATTAGACACCTTTGGCCGCGTGCGCCACGTATTTAACCACGACGCCACGCCCGACGAGATTGTCGACGTCCTGCACCTGCTGTGGCAGAGTCCGATCAGCCAATTAGAGCGCTCAGTAGAGGACGATCCGCTGCTGGCAGCGCGCGATTTGGGCACCTACGGATGTGCCCTGCTTGGCGCAGATACCGCCGATGACTATCGCATTTGGAGCAGGCGTGCAGCCCGTGAGACTTCATCGCAGCACGACCCGTCGCTGCAGCCAACCTATGAATACGGTTTAGATCGCTAAGGAGAGACCATGGCCGAAATCGATGCCTATCCCGAACTCGCGCGCGACCTGCGCTTTTTTCCCGTTCAAAACGACGCGCCCACGACGCTGACGCCGGCCCAGATTGAACAGTTTAACGCCCGCGGCTATATCGCTCCCCTAGACGTTTACTCGCCCGAAGAAATGAGCGTCCATCGGGCGGCGTTTGATGAGCTGATGGAGGAAGCCAGCACCGGCGGCGGAAACGGCTATTCGATCAACGGCTGGCATAGGACACACGCCGTCGTCCACGACATGGTAACTGAGGCGCGCATCCTGGACTACCTGCAGGATCTACTGGGCGAGGATCTAGTCTGTTGGGGAACGCACTACTTTTGCAAAATGCCGGGCGACGGCAAGAGGGTGAGCTGGCACCAAGACGCTTCCTATTGGCCCCTGACGCCGAGCAAAACAGTCACCGTCTGGCTAGCAATCGACGATGCCGATGCGGAAAACGGGGCCATGCAGATCGTGCCGGGATCGCATCTACACGGGCAAATCGCGTTTGAGCAAAGTCGCGCCGAAGAGAACAACGTGCTCAACCAAACGGTCGTCGACCCACTCGACTACGGAGAGGAGCCCGTGCTGCTAGCCCTGCGCGCAGGACAGATGTCCCTGCACACCGACCTGCTCCTGCACGGCTCAGAGCCCAACGCGTCTAATCGGCGGCGCTGCGGTTTGACCCTGCGCTTTGTTCCGGCAGAAGTGCGAGCACTTAACGGATGGAATGGGAACGCCGTCGTCTGTCGCGGCATCGATGCAGAAGGACACTGGCAGCACTGTCCGCGACCGCAGAGCTAATTATTCAACGGGCTCTTTTTTTCGCAGGAAACGACCCCACTGGGCGTCGTAGGGATGCACGGTGTCGACCGGCGCATCGCGAAAGAGCGATCGATCTTCGTTGTACCAGCGAAAGAGGCCTCCGCGCAGGTTGGACACCGAACGCGCGCCCCTCTCTTGGGCCGCGCGGATGACGCGTTGAACAACGCCCGAAGAGCGATAGCCCACCGAGCAATAGAAAATAAGATCCCGGCCCGACAGCCCCTCTCCATAAGCGGCAATAAACTCTTCGACGCCCAGATCGGGATCAATGCGGATGGCATCGCGCAGGCGGCTGACGTCGTATTCCTCAACCGGCCGCGTATCAAACACCAGCAGCGTTGAATCGCCGCGCGTCATGCGCACCGCGAGGCTGTCGCCGCTGATTTGCGGCACTGGATACTTCAGCTCAATGGCCTTTTCCAAGGCCCACATAGCCGGCTGAGCGCGCGCGCTGACCGGCAGCAGCGCTAGCAGTAAAAGCCAGTTCATGCTATTTCCAAAATGGATACAGGAAGCGACGCAGCAGACCGCGCGGAAAGTGCCGCTGGTCGGCAAATCCCAACCGGGCCGGTCTTTCGCGATCGGCGGGCAAATACGCCGTGCCAAACACCCAGTCCCACAGGCTAAAAATCACGGCAAAGTTCTGTCCGTGACGACCGTGCAGCTCGACGTCGTGATGCCAGACGTGCATTCTCGAAGAGTTGAGCACGTAGCGCAAGGGTCCCCAGTCGATACGCACGTTGGCGTGGTTTAGGTGACCTATTAAGGTGCCGACAATGGCCACCCAAAGCACGACGCGCCCATCGACGCCCAGCGCAATAAGCGGGAAATACGTCAGTCCCTGATACAGGGCAATCTCCATCCAGTGGAAGCGAAAGTTACCGATCCAATCGAGCTCTTCAATACTGTGATGCAGCTTGTGAAACTGCCATAGAGCAGGCACGGAGTGTAGCAGGTTGTGTATCAGCCACTCCAGCAGATCCTTGGCCACGATAAAAACGACAAACTGGACCCACAGGGGCTCTCCGAGCAGACCCTGCAGCGCAGTCGGCCAAGTAAACGGCCAACCGCCGACGGCCCGCTCGACCCAGCCCAACGACCAGGCCGCTATACTCGCCACGAGAATACCGGCGTAGTGTCCGTTAAAGACCAGCCAAAATAGATCTTGCCCAATGCCGACGCGCAGCGCCTTCTGCTCGCGCCGCCACGGGGCGATACGCTCGATACAAAAGCACAGCAGCGAGACCAGGACGAGCCAGAAAAAGTAGTTTCGCGTGTCCCAAAGCACGCTGAGCATAGCCGTTTTCCGATCCGATGAGTTAGAAGCAATTTACGCTTTAGAACATAACTCTTTTCCCACCGATTTGAATCCCCATCTAATTTTGTTCACTTGCCCGAATATCCGTATTAATTAGCACATGACCTTTTCCCGAGAGCGCATTGTGCGCGGAGCGTTGTACATCGCATGGCTATGCCTGGCCGCCTGTTCGGAGAAGAGAGGCACGGAACCCTCTTCCCCCCTGCTCGAAGAAACGGTCGAGTACTGGTCCAACGGCTATCTGCGCAGCGTGTATCAGCACTATACCAACGCCCGGGGACACACCGTTCTACACGGATCGTATCGCACCTATTCCGAGCGCGCGCAAAACCTGCTGTGGAGCGAACGCACGTTTTTCAACGGCCAGGCCATCGCGCTGCGCTACGAGCGCTGTGGCCCGACAGAAGATCTCCCGATCGCCAACGGCGATTTTGAGCTGGGCGACTTTACGGCATGGCGTCTTGAAGGCGCAAGGTCGACGTCGATTCAGCTGGTGCCCAGCGACGATCCGCAGCGCGGCCTGCACTCGGCCAAGCTAACGCTCCACTCGGGCGATATCGTGCGCAACGGCAACCGCGTCGAGCTCGTGCGAGCCGACTCGGGCCGCTACCAACGGACGCATATCTACGGTTGGAGTTTCAAAATCCCGATCGACTACGTGGAAGAGCCCTACTGGCAGGCCCTGTGCCAGTTTCACAGCCAGCCCGATTTTGCCGCGGGCGAAGACTGGAATACCTACCCCGAGCACAAGCCCCCCATCTCCATACTGTACGGACAGAGCCGCTGCCGTCTGATCTACCACGACGCCGAGCAAGTGCAGCATGAGATCGGCGCCTTTACCATAGAGAAAGGCGCGTGGTCCAGCGTATTTTTTCAGATTGGATGGTCGATGAATGGAGACGGCTATATCGAGATGTATGCAGACGGGCAGCCCGTGACGGCCTTTAACGGCACGGACTACAAATCCTACGGATCCAACATGTACAACGAGACGGGCAACTACCTAAAAATAGGCCTCTACCGCGATAAGCAAGCAGAGGCCATCAATTCGGTTTACGTCGACAACGCCTATATCGAGGCGTGTCCCTAAAACGGCCGCACGTTAGTCGACGTGTACGTAGCGGTCACCGCTGTGCGCTTCGACGACGCCAATGCGACGCGCCCCTTCTACGCCGCGTGCGTGCAGCGCATCCAGCGCATCAACCGCTTCGGTTTCGGGCACGGCAACCAGTAAACCACCGCTGGTCTGCGGATCTACGAATAACTCGCGCTGCGCCGCACTCACTCCGCTGGCAAAGTCCGCATGCCCTTCTATCATTCCTCGATTGGCTCCGTTGACGCCCGTGCTAATGCCGCGCTCGTACATAGCCAAGGCCTCGGGCAGCGTTGGCACATCCGCGGCTACTATACGCAGGTTCACATCGGAACCGCGCGCCATTTCACAGGCGTGGCCGGCCAAACCAAACCCCGTCACATCCGTCGCTGCGTGTACGCTAAAACCCTGCAGCACCTCACAGGCCGTCTTGTTCAGTTCGACGAGCACGTCGATGCACGCGCGCATCGCCTCCTGCGAAACGAACCCGCGTAAATTGCCGTTGAACAACACGCCGCTGCCAATCGGCTTGCTCAACAAGAGCACGTCGCCCACCTGCGCACCGCTGTTGCGCCAGCATCGCTCAGGGTGCACGATCCCAGTCACGGACAGGCCAAATTTGGGCTCGTCGTCGTCGGTGGTATGGCCACCGGCCAGAACCGCGCCGGCCTCGGTGATTTTACTCAGCGCTCCCTCGACGATACCGTGCATGACCTCCGGGCCTAGGTGCTGACTTGGAAAGGCCATAAGGTTGAGACACGTCAGCGGCCGTCCCCCCATCGCGTAGACGTCACTCAGCGAATTAGCCGCACCAATCTGACCAAACACAAAGGGGTCGTCCACCGGTGGCGTAATAAAATCAGCCGTAACGACGATAGCCTGCTCGTCGTTGAGCCGATATACCCCGGCGTCGTCGCTGGTCTCAAAGCCGACCAGCAGGTTGCCATCCCCGTTGGGGGGCAGCGAAGAAAGCAGTTTTTCCAATCCGACCGGACTGGCTTTAGCCGCTCACCCGCAGGTCTTTGCCAAACTCGTTAGCGTTTTGTCGCGTGCGAAAATACTCTTTAGGTCCATAGGTCTATACGAGTGTGTAAATGAGATGGAGTGCTGTTTAAGTATAGGCACTATTGCACTCGGGCAACACACCCACCTAGCGATCGGCGCAGGCTTTCTACGCCGGCTCAGAATGTGTTACCTTATGCTCAATATTCTTATCACTGAAACGCATTAAAAACAGGAGGTCGCCCTTATGAGCAAAGCGCGTTCTTTAACGCTTGTCCTGATTTGCGCACTCGTGGTTTTACCAACCGATGGTGAAGGTGCACAAAACAAAAGGGAGAAATGGTACACCTACTGGGGGCTGGGAGGCGCAGATCCAACCTACCCAAGTGAAGTGGGATCTTTGCTCGACCTAATGGGCGCCCTACCTGGCGTAGATCGCACGCGCATGAGCATGGATCTACTCGGTTTTTACGTGCCCATGAGTAGCAAAATGCTAGCAGGCGTTGTCGTTAATGCGAGTGCGGACCGCCTAGACTACGGCGACGAAGACTGGATGCAGGTCAACCTTTACACCTATGCCGCTAGCGCCCAGTACTACGCGCGCCAAGTTGGACAGGGCCTATTTGGTCGTCTCGATATCGGCCTAGCGGCCGCCAATGTATCCTACGATATTGAGGGAGACACCGAAGACGAAACCTCCGATTCGGGCATCGGCATGCTCGTAGGAATTGGCTACGCCTATCCAATACTGTCTGGAACGCGCATTGCGTTCAACCTTAACTACGCCATGCGAACCATCGAAGAGGAAGCCTACTCCACCGTCGGCTTTTCCGTCGGCGGACTCTTTTAAAGGAAGATCTCTTCTATGGATACCGTAGAGTGGCTCAGCCATCTGCTTCCCTGCCCCAAAGAGCTAAGCGTTGACGACAGCATAGAGATTGAACGGGCCCATCTGGCCATCGAAATTGCAGGCGCTGCAAATACGCTAGTCGAACAGGCCGCAGCCGAACTGCGCGACCTGCTGCCTTCCCAAGGTGAAACGGCCCGGCGCGACCCATCCTTTGTCGTCACGCTCGGCATACCCAATTCCCAAGGTCGTCTGGGATCCATATCCATCGACGTCGACTTCCTGCGCTCATGTCCCAACGCAGAGCAGGCTTATTTGATCCAACCCGTCGGCCGAGACGGACTAGCCATCGCGGCCCTAGACGGGCGCGGCCTCTATTACGGTGCATCTACGCTGCGCCAGCTGCTCAACGTTTCGCTCTCTGCCGAGCGAATTCTCGTCCCCCTCGTGCACGTGCGCGACTGGCCCGATCTATCCGAACGCGGCCTGTGGAACTTTCCAGACGAGCAGAACTGGATCCCCTGGATGGCCGATATGAAGCTCAACTTCGGCAAGATGGTCGCCACGCAGCTGGCCCCCATCCAGCGCGGACAGCCCAATTCGGCCACCATCGATCGCGATCTCATGCTCGAAAGTCGGCGGCGGGCCTTCAACTATTCGCCGTTTATCCTACACCTCAACTTTTTGCACGGCTACGGTCTCTACCAAGCCTACCCCGAGCTGGCCGGACGCGGGGACAGCGCCCTGACGGGCCGCTACTTTGCCCATAAAGAAGGCAACCAGCACCGCGCCCCCTGCGCTTCGCAGCCGGTGCTCGTCGACATTCTCTGCGAGTGGATGGAATCCATCGCCGCTCAAGACGGACTCGACATCAGCTGCTGGCTCAGCGAACGACCGGGTCAGTGCGCCTGCCAAGCGTGCACGGCCGAGGGCCAGTTTGTCCTCGAGGCGCGCGCCTTTGTCCGCGCCTGGGAGCGCGCGCGCCAGACCTACCCGGATTTGGAGATCCGCATTTTCCTTTCGACGACTACGCTCGAGCGCGACTGGCGCGTGCTGGCCGAGCTGCCGCCCGAAGTGAAAATCGAGCGGGCCTGCGCCATGGGTCTCGAACGCGTTACGCACGCCCCTCGCGACCTCTTTGCCAACCCGCTCTACGATAGCTACGCGCGCCAAGGGCGCTGGATTGCCAGCTACGACGTGCCCGTGGGCGTTAACGGCGACGTCGACACGCCAGAATTTAAGCTACCCCAGCACGCCGCCCACCGCGTGCACGACTACGTGGAACAAATGCACGAACGCGGCTATCAGGGTGCCTACGGCATGATTGCCTGGGCCCACTTTGCGCGCGAAACCGACGGGTTCAATATTGCCGCACTGGCCGAGTGGTCGTGGAACCGACGCGGCCGCACGACGCGTCAGCTCGCCGTGGCATGGGCCACGCGCATCGGCCTGCAAAAAGCCGACGCCTTTGCCGACTGGTCGGAAATAATGGGTCCCATCGCCTTCGACGTATACGACTCGGACTTTCCCGTAGCCTATTCTCAGGACCGGATGATCGAACTCGTGCATCAGCGCCAGCGGCCCTACTTGGGCGAAGGCCTCTTTCGCTACTACGCCACGCCGGACGCGTTCTCGGAAAAGCGCGCTCAACTGGCGCAGGCCGAGCAGATCGCAGCCGACCTGCCCGAAGCCTACGGCTTGGAGACCTCTATCTTAGCCAGCTATATCGATCTGGCCGAGACCATCTGGCACATTGCCGAATGGGTGGCAACAAAGGAACTGGCCGACGTTGAGGAACAGCAGGTGTTGGGAGAGTACGTCACCGCGCTCAAGGCAAGCGGGGCGCGCAACGTAGAGGCTATTGGCGCCTGGCGTTTACACCTAGGACCCGAACCCTGGCACCAGCGCGTATACGACGCCATCGGGGGAACCAAGCGCACCGTGCAAGAGATTACACGCTTTGTCGAAGAGCGCTACGCGTATTGAACCATGGAAACGCTATGAACAAAATGCACATAACGCCGGATGATTCGTCCATTGTCGTAAACGAAGATGAGTAAGAGACCAAGAAACTATAAACGGAACAAACGTTGAGTTGAATAATGGATAATACACTGCTCGATAAAGGCTTTACACCACAACCACTAAATGCAACACACTATCGGGAGCTAGACGATAACGGTTTCACTATACTAGAAAACGTTATCGACACAGCGTGGCTACACCAACTGCGCGAGAGGTTCGAAGATCTCGTCAAATCGGAAGGTGAAAGGGGGGGCATAGAGGCTGGACAGATGAAAGGGGTCCGTCGCCTCGCCGACTTGGTTAACAAAGGCGAAGTCTTTGACGATATCTACGTACACCCCTCCCTATTGACCGCAGCTTTACACATATTCCAACAGCCGTTTAAACTCGGCTCGCTCAACGGCCACGATCCCTTGCCCAACGATGGTTTGCAGGTTCTACACGGTGACGGCCCGCCTCCCGCGACCCCTGATGGTCCTTTTACTGTGGTTAATTCAATGTGGATGCTCGACGACTTTACTCGGGAAAATGGAGCCACGCGCATTGTACCCGGAACACATCGCAAAACAGAGAATATTGACGATTGTATTGACGACCGCATGGCCGATCATCCCAAACAGATTCACTTAGAAGGACCGGCAGGATCCGTCGCCGTGTTTAACGGCAGCATTTGGCACGGTTCGTACATCAATCGTTCAAGTCGTCCTCGCCGCACGTTGCATTGTGCATTCTTCTCGCGCGAACGCAAACAGCAAACCGACCAACGCGCGCATTTGCGTCCTGAAACAGCCGATCGCCTCTCTCCCCTAGCTCGCTATATTCTCGACGTTGATTAGCTAAAAGACGTTCGTTAATAGCGACGTCAAGAGATACGCTTAGCAGAATAATCTAATCCGCTTTAAGGGCATTGAGTACAACAAACATCTACGCCCAGACGCCTTCGCGCGATTGGCTAAAATTTCGCGTGTAAATGGTCACCCCCATCATCCCCAATTCCAAACAACCTTGTTGAAGACGACAGTTTATCATCTCAGTTGAATAAATGGTAATAGTCTATACGTTCTGCTGGGCTTTATTCATTCTCTTTGGGACGGAAAGATGACTACTACTCAGTCTGAAAATGCTCAGTATGCGCTCAGCATCTCCTCGGCGAGAAAATCCTTCGGGACCGTGCAGGTGCTCAAGGGTGTGGATTTGGGTATTGAACCAGGTGAAAGAATTGCCCTGATGGGCCCAAGCGGAAGCGGTAAATCCACTCTATTAAATTGCATTTCTGGTATTGAGAAGCTGGATTCTGGCACTATTACACTGCACGGTCAGGTAATAAGCGACCTTGACGGAGGTGGCTTAGAGAAGTTGCGACGAGAATCCATTGGCTACGTATTCCAGTCTTTTCACCTATTACCTACTCTGACCGCTTTTGAGAATATTGAACTACCGGCCCAGCTCATCAATATGCCCAAAGACGAGCGCAGAGAAAAAGTCTATCACATGCTCAAATCAGTCGGGCTCTCTCATCGATCAGATCACAAACCCGATGCCCTGAGCGGAGGCGAGCGTCAGAGGGTGGCCATTGGCCGTGCATTGATTCACAGCCCAGGCCTCGTTCTGGCCGATGAACCGACCGGCAGTTTGGATACTCAGAGCGGCGAGGACGTGCTCGCTTTATTGGAGAAGCTGTCCGTTGATCAGGGCGTGGCTCTCCTAATGGTTACCCATGATCGTTCCTCCGCCCGTATTTGCAATCGGGTGATATCGATCCAAGACGGTCTGTTGATCTAGGAAATACAAGTCTCTCTATGCTCTACCTTCGACTCGCAGCACTTATCCTTGTCCGAACGACCGTCAGACACTGGCGGGAGAAAATAGGAAGTTATCTATTGCTCCTAGCTATCGTCGCAGTTGGCGTCGGTGCATTCAATGGAATACGGCAGGCCAGTCGATCTGCATCCGCTAATTTTGGATTGTTCAACCAGGCCATCTCGGGGCAGAGTGATTTCCTGATTGAATCCCCCACCAAGACGCTGAGTGCGGACGTCCTTTACAGTCTCGGGCCCTTATCCGGTGATCCAGATTGGCATCTCGTGCCGGTAATCGAAGGTTCAATCACATCGTTAGATGGAGACGGAGAGCCACAGCAGCAGCTCAGATTGGTTGGACTCGACCTAATGGGTCTGGCCAACTTGCCCAATCTGAGCGAAGCGAAGTTTGATTTTGGCGAGGATGAGCTGACCTGGTACGATTGGCTGGGCAGCGAGAACTCGGTTTGGATCGGCCGCAAAACCGCAGAAAAGCTGGGATTTGATGAAGGAGAAGCAATCAAGTTCATTGCCAGTGGACGGATGCGAGAAATGGTGGTCCGAAAAATAATCGGGGTGGAATCTTCCTCTTTTCCCGATGATCTGGTCATTGCCGACCTTCCAACGGCCCAGCTCTTACTCAGTCGCCCCAATGAGCTCAGCCGGATCGAGGTCATTATCGACCGGCCTGAGTTACGAGAGAACGTCGATTATCTGGAGACAATAAAAAGTCGGATAGCTCGTTATTTACCCGAAAACCTTGCGGTTCAGCCCACCCAAAACCGGGCGGCCGACCGGGCGGCCATCACCGCGGCATTTCGCCTAAACCTTACCATACTCTCTCTGATTGCCATTCTAGTCGGGGCTTATCTCATTCTCCAAGCGCTAGATGCTGCCGTTGTGCGCCGACGTTCCGAAGTGGCCACGCTCATATCCTTAGGGGTTAGCCGTGGCGTCCTTTTTCTGACGTTTCTATTGGAATCTGCGGTGATTGGATCCATTGGCTCCGTCATCGGCATAGGGGTCGGCTGGCTTTTCGCCTACCTCTCCGCTCAGATGCTGGCAGATACGGTAAATGCCCTTTACTTCGCGACCACGATCGAGGCCATTTCTCTTACCTGGATGGACTGTGTCTTCGGGCTGTGTCTGGGGTTTTCGTTCACCCTGCTAGCCGGTTGGCTACCTGCAAGGGATGCTATGCAAACACCGCCTGCACAGGTGCTTTCCCGCGGCGACTGGTCTCCCGGTTTTTCGTGGCTGCGCAACCGTTGGATCGGAACAGTTCTCTTGGTCCTAGGTAGCCTTTTGCTACTGCTTCCTCCCTTTCCTCTAGAGGCCGGTGGAAAGATGGCCGTGGGGGGCTTTCTTGCCGCTGGATGTTGGATACTGGGAGCGGCCCTTCTGTCCGGTCATCTATTGGTCGGACTGGCCGGTCTTTTGCGGTCTTTTTCTTCAAGTCCAACGAGCCGTCTGGCCTGCAGTCGATTACACGACGGCTCGAGCCGGCATCGACTAGCCGTTGCCGGCCTAGTCGTCGCGGTGGGTATGGTGACGGGCATGTTTCAAATGGTAGACAGCTTCAGAGGTACGATTGAGCAATGGTTTAACGTCCGTTTCCAAGCAGAACTCTACATCTCGGAGCGAGGCGTAACGGGTGCGGGAACAATCAACGGCATAGACCCCTCCGTTATGAGTGAACTCGTTCAAGACGAAACTATCGCCTATGCCGATATCGTATACGTATCCTACGCGAATCCTCCAGAGGGGATTACCGTACTATCCGGAGTGGACATGGAGGCTTGGAGCACAACGATCCGACAGCTTTGGTTAAAGCCACCCGGCTCACTCGAGCCCGTTGAGGGATCCGAGCCTGCGCTAATCAGCGAGACCTTTGCTCGGCGCTTTGGCTTGCTTGAAGGGGGCTCCATAGAGCTAGAGACCACAACGGGTAAAAAGAGCGTTTCTCCGATCGGCATCTATTCAGACTATGGGAACGAATTCGGCACGGCGGCCGTAGATATTTCAACATGGAAAGAGTGGACCCAGTCCGAACGCCCCATTAATGTCAGTCTCTACCTAAACGAAGGGAGCGATATAAACGGCGTGAGGGATCGCCTGCGCCTGTCATATCCCGGGCTCGATGTGCGCAATGCCGCTGAACTGCGCGGTGTGGCGCTGGACATTTTTGAGCAGACGTTCAAAGCAACTTCAGCACTCAACGGAATTGGTTTGGTCGTCGCATTTGCCGGGTTGCTCTTGGGTTTACTCGCCATTTTTGATGAATCTTCCCGTACCTGGCTCACGCTTCGTCATCTCGGTTTCAGCAAAAATCAGTTTTTACTCTCTGCCGGCCTCGAAGGAGCGGGTATTGGTCTTGGAGCTTGGATAAGCGGCTCTCTCGTCGGGCTGGCGCTTGGATGGCTGCTGATATTTGTGATCAACGTGCAGAGCTTTGGCTGGACTCTGCGGTGGCAGGTTCCAATGGCCGATTTTTTAACCTTTGGTAGCCTGCTCGTCATCGCCGGATTCTTGTCCGGACTCCTCGCGGCCACGTATTGGAGTCATAAGAACAAATGAACGTCTCTATTCTAATCTTACTCTCCTGTCCCTTGCTCGCATTTGCCGAGTGGATCGAAACGCCCGCTCAATCGTCGAAAGGCCATCTCGTTCCTGCCCCCGATTATGCGCCCAACTTTCCCAGAGACCATGGTTCCCATCCCGAGTACGGGATAGAGTGGTGGTACTGGGTTGGACACTTACAGTCTGCTGACGAGCAAAAAACGTTTGGATTTCAGTTCACCGTCTTCAGGATTGCCGGAGATGCTGAGAAGGCAGAAAATCAATTTGATGGGTTCTTTGGGAACCAAAATTTATTCCTCGTTCATTCCGCTCTCAGTGATCTGGAAAGCGGAGAATACCTCCATCTTGAGCGAGTTTACCGCGAGGGGTGGCAGGCAAGGGCCTCTTCCCAGACCCTCAATCTGAGCGTGGGAGGCATCCAAGCCCATTTGCTTTCAGGAGAAGAGGGTCAGCGAGTCGTTGCCCGATATAAAGAGGCAAATCGGTTGGAGCTGAGTTTTCGCCCGACTAAACCCTTGGTCCCCTTTGGGGATCGCGGCCTAAGCCGTAAGGGAGCAGACCCCGCCGCGGTCAGCTGGTACTGGTCCTATACCCGCTTACAGGCAGAGGGTATCCTCATTAGAGATGGAGTCGAGATTCCCGTCAAAGGAACTGCCTGGATGGATCATGAGATCTCTTCAAGCCAATTGGGTGGTGGATTAGAAGGCTGGGATTGGACGTGCATGCAGCTGGATGACGGAACCGAAATCAAAGCGTACCGGCTGAGAACAGGAGCAGGAGAGAGTGACCCATGGTCGGCCGTATACTGGATCGACGGCGAGGGTGGGACAGAACGCGTGTACGCGGACGGGTTTTCCTGGGAAGCGGAAGATTCATGGACCAGTCCCAATACCGGATTAGAATATCCAACGAGTGTAAAAGTTACCGCCGAGCATCCAGTTAGGGGAAAACAGATTTTCCGTCTTCGCCCCTTATTAGACGGGCAGGAATTCACGGGTAATAGATCGGACAACGCATATTGGGAAGGCGCCTGTGAGGTGCTGAATGAACGGGGAGACCGGATCGGTAAAGCCTATCTCGAGCTTGCAGGCTATGGAGGCGGACTGGGGGCAAGGCTGAATTGACCCGTCTTGAGCCGACGAGTTAGAGGTTTTTTAGTGAGTGTGATCCCGAAACTCTCCCGCAAGGTCCATAAACAAATCACAAAATGCGTCGACCGTGTGCTCTATGGGCCTTGAGTAACCGCCCCCCATAAAGATGAGCATGGGACAACCCATTGCCCGTCTCCACTGAATGACCTTTTGATTTCTAATTTTCATGCCGGATCGACTCAGCGCGAGTGTCCCTAGATGATCCGTTGCCAAAGCATCGACACCAGCTTGAAAAAAGATCAGGTCGAAGCGCTCGCCCCTCAACTGATTCAAAACACCTTCGAGAGTCGCGATATAGTCGTCGTCTCCTGCATCTCTTTCAAACTCTACGTCCCAGTCACTCTTGGCTTTTTTAAAGGGAAAATTGCGTTTCCCGTGCAACGATACGGTGAATACTCTTTGATCATCCTTAAAGATCTCAGCCGTTCCGTCTCCTTGATGAACATCGAGATCCAGAATGAGTATCCTGGAGATGGTATCCCTACGCAGAGCAGCTTCAGCACAGATCGCTAGATCGTTGAAGATGCAATAACCCGAACCTTCACCGCGAAATGCATGATGCGTACCGCCTCCCAGATTCGCAGAGAAAAGGTCGCCGCTCAAGACAGAATTCAGCGCCTCTAACGATCCACCCGTCAGTCGCAAGGTCCGCTCAACCATTTCCCTTTTCCACGGTGATAGACCAATGCGCTTTATTTCTGATTTGCTGAGGTCGTGATCTAAAAACCGCTGAACGTACGTTTCGTCATGCGCTAGCATGAGCTCCTCTGGACTGGCAAGCCTAGGCTTCTTCCAACGGATAAGGCACTGATGATCCAGGTATTTGATTGCTTCGTGAAGCTTGAGATATCGTTCGACTGGGAAATTGGCAGAAGGATCTAGTCCATCGGAGTAAATCGCATCGTAATAGATATTCAATATGATATTAGCTCTCTGAGTACATTGAACGCTTACGGACCATTCGGGATTATTTCAACTCTGGGACAGAAACAACGCTCAGGCTTTTGAGCATAATAAAGCACGTCGCTGCCGCTATCATTTCAGAAATAGCAAAGATAATTTGCCATACATCGGCATTGAAGAACAAACATCCGCAGGATCGAACTATTCCAACCCCTAAGAACACCCATGCCGTCGCCCATACGGCGTTTTCTGTGCGCCTGGGGCTTAACGCACCGAGTAGATTGATTATGCCCAAGCCACCAATAAGGCCGCCGTACATCGTTCTCAGCTCGGTTTCAGCATTTCCATTTAGAGCGCTCAAACCAACAAATGCTGCGGTTTTAAAAGGGTAGAAAAACACCCAAATCATAAACCCCAAGTTCATAAGAGCTAGGAGTAGCATGAACGGGCGAGCGAGTTTTTTTATATAGAGCATGGCATAGGTTCATTTCTTTGTTCAGTAAACGGATTACCGGTAAATCAGGACGCCATAGCCCCTCAAGGGCGCATATTATTTGCCCTTCCGAACCACAGGTCCAGCCGGCGCCTCTCTGCTGTAGAGCGATCCACCGCGCTCGTACGAAACCGCTACTTCACCGTCGACCACATCCAGCCGCGGCACATTGTTCTGGAACACGTCGCGATCTGGACCGCGCATGACTGCCAACTGCGCGTCACTCATGCCCTCGACTTCGGTTCCCCAACGATTTTCCGAATGCACCATCTCACCGCCAGAGCGGTTAAAGTTCTTCGACGAATACTTGATCAGGATACCTCGTCGCGATACTTCGCTCTTCCACGCCAAGGCTCCGTGGGTCGTGCCGCCGTCGCCAAAGAAGAGCACATCGCCCGCCCGCATCTCCACGTGCTTAACCAAGCCCATATCGTCGTCGCAGGTGCGAATTCCCTGCGGCATTTTGTAATACGCCTTGTGGCTGCCCGGCACGCAGGCGAAGCCCCCGTCGCTAGCGGTGACATCGCGCAACTGCCAGGTTACCGTCACCGCCTCACAGTAGCTGCGACCGTTCTGGTAAATGTAGCCGCGGCCGGGATTGAGCGGCTCGTTGGCATCGTGCAGCGCGTGACCACTGGTCCCTTTGACGGCTACAAAACCCGTAGCGCCTCCCATACGCCCACCGCTGGCGCCCATCCAGTTGAGCCGGTGCTCGACCGCGGGGTGAGCCACCATCTTGCGGAAGGGGTTGCAATAGGGCTCGGGCAATTCCAGCAAACCGTCCAACAGCGGCCTTCCCGTGCCCGCCAAGGCTTGAGACCCCCGCGCCAGTTCCTCACCGACTTTAATCCGATCCTCAAAGCGATCAACCGCTTCGTTGGCCGCCTGCAGCCACTCCTCATTCATCACTCCGCGCAGTACCAGATAGCCGTTGAGATCCCAGAAGTAGAATTCCTCGTGGTCAATACCGCTCTCGGGATCGACCTTCATGAAAGAAGGATGAAAGGTCTGGCGCGACGGATCGACTGCCGCCGTCTTGCCATCGGTGACAATAGCCGGCGGCGGGGTCGTCGCAGCATAGCCCGGCTTGTAGAGCGACGCTCTCTGCTCTTGGGAAAGTTCGGCGTGCCAGTCCGGCCGCGGCTCCTTTTGCACCCTATCCCCGCTACCCGCACTGCGGATCACGCCTCGCCCGACAAACTCATAGCTTAGCAACCGCTGTCTCCCCGAGCGCATACCCTGCAACGCAGCCAGCGCCACGATCAACAGATCGCCTGCCTTGAGCGGTGGACGATAGACCAGCCCCATATCCGCTTCCCCCGTCGCCACGCCCTCTGGCGTCGGCACATAGCCTTTGTGGCTGCACGGCACCAGCGCGAAGCCGCTCTCTTCCGCGTCTTCGAGTGCCCACAGCACCCTCACCCCTTCGCTAAAACGCCGGCCATTCTGGTAGTAATAGGCCACTCCCGGATCGCGCGGCTCATTGCCGCCTAGTAACGGCGCGATTGCATCGCAGGTTTCATCGCTCCAAATCTCCGGCGGCCGGTCGAGAATAAATCCCTGACCCACCAGCTGATTCAAATACCACACCAGCGTCGGGTGCACCAGCAGATCGCGGAAAGGCTCCCTCGTCCCACCGGGCCAAGCCAGCATGCCCTCACGTTGCCCGACTTCGGCGATCGACCCATTGAGTTGATCAACCTCTTCCGGGGTCAGCGCCCCAGATACGTGCAAATATCCGGCTACGTCAAAGCAGTAATTCTCTTCGTTGGTCATCGCTTCGCGGTCCATACCGCACCCCCTTGTGAAGATATATCTCCGCCAAACCAAGTCATCTCTATTGGGTGACAACATACAAAAGGGGGTATTCAGAACCAAGAAGGTTAGAAGAACATACTATTGGCCACCCACTCTGTTCTATGAGAACATAAATCGATCTATTGGGTATTCAACTGCTTACTGGACTGGACTCAAGAGAATAAGAAAGTATCATCAGATGGATAGCGAATTGACATCGTGCTAACGCGTGAAAAAACAGAGAGGATAGCGGTGAAGGGGTTAAATGTCTTTGGACGTGAATTATTGGTGTGCGGCACGGATCCCATAACGGGGTTTTACAGGGATGGCTGCTGCAACACGGGATTAAATGACGCAGGGACGCACACAGTATGTGCCATTGTCGACGAGAGATTTCTGAATTT